>CALREY010000030.1 GCA_943356435.1 Candidatus Altimarinota bacterium | reverse complement strand
ATTTATATTGTATTTTTTTTCTAAATAATTGCTGAAATAATTGTATATTTTTTTTATTATATATAAGAAAACTATCAAAAATATTAAAATAATAAATACCAAATAATAATTGTATTTTTCTATTATGTTTTTTAATATTTCTATGTCTTGATTATTTGTTAATATAAATTTATCCAATAAATATAGTCTAAATAACCTAAAACTTACAAAAAAAGTGAGAAATATTATCAAATATTTTGCCATTATATAAATATTATTTCATCATTTATTTTTTTTATAATTCAACCATTTATCTTTTAAATCATTTACTATATTTTCATATAATCATTTACTAAAATTTTTATTTAATGGTAATTTAATAGTATAAAACCATAAGAAGTATATAAATAAATAGATGATAGTTATGAGTGATAAATTTCAAACTAAAGGAATTATTCATATTTGCGGTAAAAATAGTGATAAAATAAGTAAATATTTAGCATCTCATGCAGCCCAAACTCAATAATAATATAAGATAAATGAAACTATAAAACTAGTAATGATTTGAGTAAAAAAAATATAAATATTAATATTAGTCTGAGTAAAATAGTAAAATAAATAATATATAGGAAGCAATATCAATAAATATCCTAAATATTTATTTGGGATTTTTTTACTTTTTATATCACTAACTATAATTTTATAATTGATGAATAAAAAGGGAATAGATAAAATATAAAAAAGATATTGCATTTAATCATGACTTAATATAATAATTATAATTAGTATAATTAATTATCACTTTATGCAAGACTTAAAATATTATGTTTTATGAGTAAAAGATTCTCCACTATTAAAAAAGTATTTTGACAAGTATTATAATAAATTAACATCTGACTTAAAAGAAATATCAGATATATGAATATTATCAGAAGAAATAAATAAATTGTTACAAGTAGAAAATAGGAAATTTATATTGAATTCAGATCAATCATCTGTTATAAATTTACTTTACAAAGAATTCGTATTAAAAAAATCACAAAAACTATTAGATAAATCTGTTTATGTAGAAATGTTCAAAAAAGAAATTGACTTATTTTTAGCTTGAAAAGAGCAAGAACTAATAATGAATCAGTGAGAAAAAATATATGGAACAAATATAAAACTAACTAATATAGACAATAATCCTTTTAAAACTCAAGAAGCTCATCCAGAACATCACCTAAATTGAGCATTTATATGATATTGAGAAAGACCAGAAAAAGAGTGGCTAGATGTCTATAATAAAACATTTGAATTATTAAAAAAATTAGATGAATGAATATATGATGAATTGAACCAAATCATAGATAAAATTGTTCCATTATGAACTGCTAGAGGACTACATAATTCTGCAAGTTATAAGGAATGTATTGGTCATTTATATATGTGATATACAATAGATACAAAAACTCCTGAAATAAATATTTTGGAAGCTATTATTCATGAATCAAGTCATAATAAATTGAATCTGATAATGCAATTTGATGAAATAGTTTTAAATGATAAAAAAGAAATTTATTATTCTGCTATCAGACCTGATGCTAGGCCTATAATATGAGTATTTTTATGATACCATGCATTTGCGCCAACAATGTATATTATTATGAAAGCTTATGTAAAATGAGCATTATGAGATGATAAGTTATGGTTTGAAAAAATAGTTTTGTATTATATTAAAACCAAATTTTTACAAAGAACAATAAAAAAATACGCAGTTCTAACAGAACTATGAAAAGAGATATCAGAAGAGATAGATTTTGTAATACTAAAAATGGATGAATTAATACGTGAATTGAACCCAAGTAAAGAGTTATTATTAAAGGCAAAAGAAGCACAAAATAAACATTTTAATGAAGTAAACCAAAATTATAATTATTTGGTATACTAATATTTGTAAAAAAATGAAAAGTATGAGAAAATAGTAGTAATTAAATTAATTTACTACTATTTTTTATGAAAAAAATAATCTTTATATTTTTGTTTCTAATATTTTCAACAACTGAAAGTACTTATTCAGCATGGTATGGTAATCATCCTGTTGCATTTTCAAATCCTTGAGCAACAAATCTGCCTACAGTAAATTGAGGTTGACCAAATACAGGTACATCATGTAATGGTGATAATAATCCAGTATGAGATACAACTTCTGCAGTAGCATTAAATAATGCTTCAAATACTCTGACTCCACATTGATGATCACCTCTGAATATTGCAGCAAGTTGAAATATGAATTGTTTATATTGGGATGGACAATGACCAGCAGCATGATTTAATCTATCATGATGAACACCATATAATGATACTTGGACAAATGCAAATGTAACATCTACTATCACATGTAGTGATACATGATGAAGCTGATGTGATGCATCTAGTTATCAGTATAGAAAAGAAAGTACTAATTTTACATGTGATGCTGGCTGAACATGGAATAATTGATCATCATATGCACACAATGTTGTATCTGGAAATACTCTTGTAGAATATATATGTTATAGAGCGAAGGATATATCATGAAATGGATATTCATACAGTACAGTTGCTACAATAAAAATAGATAAAACATCTCCTAATTTATCATCTTTAAATTATTTAGATTGATGGACAAATCAGACTTCACAAGCAATAACATTAAGTCCTATAGATGCAGATTCTTGAGTATCAAATTATACATTGCAAGTATCAACATCTACAAATGGACCATGATTTACAGTATTTTGAGTATGGTGAAATGTTGCATGATGTACAGGTATGACTTCATGAACAACATGTAATGTTACATTATCAAACAATACAGCATATAAATATAGACTAGTAGTAAATGATGTAGCATGAAATCAATATATAGCAACAAATACTAATATCATAAAAATCGATCAAAATAATTCAAGCTGATGAATAGATTATTTTAACTGATGGACAAATGATACTACTCAAACAATTAGTATAAATACAATACCAACTGATAATGATTCATGAGTATCAAATTATACATTGCTAGTTTCAACTGCAACAGATACTCCAAATTTCTTTGCATTCTCTGCATATTTACCTGTAGCATCATGTACAAATATGAAACCATCAACATCTTGTAACTTAACATTGATTAATGGTAGAGCTTATAAGTATATATTATTAATCACAGATAATGCAGGAAATACTACTTATATTAATAATACTAATATTATCAAAGTAGACACAGTTTTCCCAGTTGCTAATGATGTATCATCAAGTTTATCTTGAAGTTTATATCACACTGCAATTGATAATAAATCAGTAAGTATAAATGTATCAAATGCTTCTTGATCTCCTATAAATATAATTGATTGAAGTTTCGAAGATTATATTACACCATCATGATTTATACCATATAGTTCTACATCTAGTCCATTAACAAAGCCATTAAATATTAGTATAGTAGATAATGATAGAACTGCTAATAATTATAGAGATTATACATATAATATAACAAGAGTATGTGATGAAGCAGAGAATTGTACAAATAATATAAAAACATTTACATATCATGTATATGCTTGAAATATTAATACAAATTTATTAGATCCTTATCATTCATCTGTTTCATGAACATGACAATTTGATGATGAAGTTGCTGATTGACAAGTTAGTACATTGTGAATAAAATTATTAGATGTATTTAACAATGAAATAGTTCCAGTTAAACAATCTGATGGTTCTACAATTGTAAGAAATGTAAATATTACAGCTAATTATACTAATGATTTACACACAGATCAATTAAATGATGCTTGAGCTTGAGTAGAAATTTCTTGAATAGATGATACATTATATACTGATTGAATAATTTGAGCAAGTACTAATAAATCTATGACTATAGCTAATACATGAAATAATGATTGAATATATGATTTAAAATTCAAAGTATATGCTCCTACTCATAATGCAACAGATACAAGAGGTAGACAATATGCAAAATGAAATTTCACATTAAATAGTATTATTTGAAGTGTAAGTGATAATCCTACTTTTACACCTACATTGTTATCAAATCTACCATTTAATTTCAAACCTATATATTATACAGATATAGAGTGAGATATAGTTGATAGATGATTTGTAGAATGAACAGTTCAAACTTGAACAATTGATATAATACAAAACTTACCTTCTAATGTTCCTACTAGTCCTGGCTTATATTTCATGAAAACTTGAACTTGAATTGCAAATTTTAATGGAACTTGAACATTGGATGCTACA
Organism: Candidatus Altimarinota bacterium; assembly: GCA_943356435.1. Taxonomy (GTDB): domain Bacteria; phylum Patescibacteriota; class Gracilibacteria; order BD1-5; family UBA6164; genus UBA6164. The sequence goes on along the minus strand of CALREY010000030.1, from coordinate 28 downwards.
AGTTATTTGCTTTCTGATTGAATAATAG
>CALREY010000029.1 GCA_943356435.1 Candidatus Altimarinota bacterium | reverse complement strand
TTCCCTGCATCTAGATTGTATAGTTCTAATCCTGTTTTAATAGATGATAAATCACTGATTCTCACAGCATCTCTAGATTGAGCACTATATCATTGTAGGCTTATAAATGCTATTGTACCAAGTATTGCTAATATAGTAATTACAACTATTAGTTCTACTAGTGTAAATGCTTTTGTTTTTTGTATATTCATAAAAAATTGTTATTTTTAAACTATAAAATTATACAAAAAAATCTGAAATGAGGAAATTTATTTCTTCATTTCAGATTTACATTAACTTATTATGTTTTTTAATTAATTATTGATTTGGGAATGCTTCTGTTGGTGGAGTAAAGTTTGAAGTATATCTAGCTACTCATTTAGTTATACGGAAATCATCCATGTATCAAGTAAATGGTATTACACTTTCTTCTCATCAAATTTGCCAAGGATATGCAAAATCGGCTAAAGTAGTAGAATAAGTATTAGTAGCTATACTAGTTCAATTCATATATAGTGTAAAATTACTTCAATTTTTAACATATGCTAAATGCACCCATGTATTTAAAGGTAATGTTGTGCTTGTATTGTATGATGTAGAATCAGATGCAATTGAATAACTAATAATTCAATTAGATAATATATATACTCTCATATTTGAAGATGTACCAGGATTTTGTCACCATAATGAAGCAGAACTTCATGGTCTAGCAGTTTGATATATCCAAGTTTCTATTGTAACATTATTACTTCAAAAAGCCCAATCTGATGAGTCAGCTAATTGTAAAAAGCTTGAGTTATTACCATCAAAGTATGCACTACTTCATCCAAATTTTGATTGAGTTGTACTTATTTTAGAGTTTCATCAAACAGTTACAGTTTTATTTTTTTCATCTGTTATATTAGTGCTTAAATTAGCTCAATCAAAATGCATTAATAAAACTACATTTGACCAATAAGAATCACTTGGAGCATTAACAGTTAATACTTTAGCTGATGTATCAGAACAACTTCATCATACTGGAGTTATATTTGTAGTTCCAGCAGATAATGTAGTAATAGTAGTTCAAGTAACAGTTGCTACAGAAGTATTAGAACTAGTATAACTAGTAGGTGCAGAAGTACAATTATCTGAAATTGTTACACTTGTTCATACTAAAACACCTGTTTGAGATAATGAAAATGTTCAAGTAGATGTTGCAATAATAATATTATTTGAACTATTAGTACTACCAGCAGATAATTTACTACCTAGGACATTATTTACAAATATTCCTGCATAATTCACTACGTCAGTGCTAGGTGAACTAGTATTTATATCTAGATTTACTATATTTGCTATTTCTCATACATTTTCTAAAATTGTACCACTATAAGCATTTTGTAATCATGATAATAATGCTACTCTAGCTGTAGAACTATCTGGATTCGTAAGTGCTATACAACTTCATGTATCACTATAAGCAACATATTCACTAGGAGCAGTTTCGTTAGCTAAATTTTGTAATATTCTTCCACTAAATGACGCAGGATAACTCTTAAATCAAGTATAAACTAAATTATCTTGAGTAACTATTTCATGTATATCTTTATAATCTAGATTATTAGTTATTATAGATGGTAAAGCTAATATATTACATGTAGTTCATGTTAAGCTTTTAAGCATTATTCAATTATAGTTACCAGAAACATAGGCAGTTGCAGTTTCTAAAGAGGCAAAAGAGTTATCTATTCAACTATTATTCATTGAAATAGTATCGCCTTCCATAATACCTCATAATTGATATTCATACTTATTCCCAGTTGTACTATAAGTATATTCTTTATCTGTTGTAGGGTCTAATGGTATTTTATCTAATTTACTTAGATTTGCATACACTGTTTCTCAAAATATTCATTGAGTCCATACTACAGAACCACTGTAAGTAATATCTTCTCAATTAGTAGGTACTGGATATTTACCTGCATCTAAATTATACAATTCTAGAGCAGATTTCATTGTACTCATATCACTTATTCTAGTACTATCCCTAGCATCTTTACTATATCATTGTAGGCTTATGAATGCTATTGTTCCTAGAATTGCTAATATAGTAATTACAACTATTAGTTCAACTAATGTGAAGGCTTTTATTCTTTGTTTATTCATAGAAAAATTGTTATTTTTAAACTATAAAATTATACAAAAAAATCTGAAATAATAAAATTATATTATTATTTCAGATTTACAAATTGATAGGATTGTTTCTAATTAAACACTACATTGTAAGCTAGTCTATATTCATAGCTTCAATCATCTAATTTCCATTTATACAAGTAATATCAATCTAAATTATATTCTAATTGTTCAAGCATATTTTCTACACTATTTCAATCAACTACATAGTATAATAATGATGCAATATTTTTTGTTTTTCAATCTTTTGTTACCTTTAGATTTTCTACATCTGAAAATCACATAATAGTTTTTAAATCTTCTATATCTAATTTTTTATCAAATTTAATTCATTTATCCAATCTCATGATATAAGGTTTCAATAAATTGTATCAATTAGATTTGTATTTTGATATTAAAAGTGCTGTTTTTTGATTAATAACTCATTTTCTGAAATCCATATCTTTATCTTTTAGATATTCAGGAAGTTTATCGAAATCAAATCTATTAGTATAAAATAAATCTTTAGGTAATGAGTAATAAATATATTGTTCAAATGTTTTTGTCTTTACATTTCAAATAGGGTCATCAAATGTTGGATCATAATAATCACTTCAAATAGTAATCCAAGCATGTCATACTTTTGGAAAATCTAAAGCATCTATTACGTATCATCTACTTACATCAACATTATTTACATATGAAAAATTCAGCATATATTTAAACATTTTTGTATATCATTCACATACTCATAATTTATTTTTATATGCATCTATCCCTGAAAATAATCTAGCATCATCTAGAGAAAAAGTTTTAGGATATTCTAGATTATTTAGTACAAAATCATATAATCACTTAATTTTTTGAATTTTTGTTTTTCATTTAGATATAATTATACTATTTAGTTTTAGTTTTTTAAACAACTCATCTGTTTCCGTGTTTAATTTCTTTTTATCATCTTTTATCTCTTTTAGAAAATCGTATTTATCAGATACTCAATAAATAATATCATCCGTTATTAGTTTAACTTTTTGAAATTCAACTAAAAATCATAATGTTCAATCTTTTTCTAGAAATGCAATAGAAGTTTGAGTATCTATATGATTATATGATAAATCTTTTTTAGTAACATTTGCTCACTTAGGAAAAACTAAATGTTTATCATAGTTATATGTATACCATACTCAGTTTTCTAAAAATATATTTTCAGGATTATATGATTTGAGTTTGAATTCACTTAATAATGGATTATTATCTAAAATTGATTTAGAATCACTTTCATTTATTTTTATTTCTAATTCAAATATATGTTCATTTGAAAGTTTAATTAAATCATTAATCAAATTTGATTGAGCATCACTAAGTTTTTTCTTTGCTATTAATTCATTCAAATTATTTGCAAATCATTCGAAATACAATATCTCTTTTTGGTCAGAATTTTTTGCACTAATATTTCTAGCATAGTTTGTAAACCATTTTTTTGCAGCAGGACTTACTTCTCATTCTGCGTAAGAATAAGAAGTAATAGATATAAATAAAAGAACAAGAATTAATAGTTTTTTCATTTTTTTAATTTATTATTAATGCTTTATTTAACTGATTATCTATTCAGTTTTTATTAAAATTTTCTAAATCTAGCTCTAATTTTTCTGTTGGTTTAATTCATATTCAATCTATTCAAGTTTCTGTTAATCATGTGAACCATTTTGCTATTGTATATTTTAATATAGAACCATCTACATAATTCTTTATAACTTGTACTGATCATTTACCATACGTATTTTCTCATACTAGAGTAGTGTTTTGATAATAATCTTTGATTGTACCTATAAGTATTTCTGATGCTGATGCTGTTCCTGAATTTTGTAATATAACTAATTTATATTTACTAAAATCAATTAAATCATATCATTTAGACACATAATTTTGTTCTTTATCATGATATTTAACTACTGCTGTATTTTTTCATTCTGCAACAAAGTATGATAACATTTCAGCAACTTCATTTAAATATCCACCTCAATTATTTCTAACATCTATTACTATTCTATTTATATTTTTTTCTTCTTTTAGTTTCAAAAGAGAACTTTTGAAATCACTAGATACATTTTCTCAAAAACTTTTTATTTGTATGTAATAAGTATTTCAATTAATTATTTTTGATTCTATGTCTTTTACTATTATTTTTGCTCTGATAACTTTTATCTCCATTGTTTCTCAATTTCTATCTATTGAAAGTGTCACAGTAGTACCTGCAGCTCACTTAATCCATGATATTACTTCATTTAATGAATTATCTTTTGTTACTTCTTTTGTATCAACTTTTATGATTTTATCTCATCATTTTAATCATGCTTTTTCAGATGGAGATCCTGGTATTGGAGCTAATATCTTAACTATTCAAGGTTGTTCCATATCTACATATGCACCTATTCATTCATATTCTCAAGCTAATGAATCTTGAAAAGATACACTTTCTAAAGGTGGGAAATAAACTGTGTGTTTGTCTTTTGTACCTTGTGCTAATCATGAAATAGCTCACTCAATCATATTTCATTCATCTATTTTGTCGTTGTCATAATGCTCCCTAGTGATAGTTGTATATACATCATTTAATATTTCTAATTTTTGATTTATATCTGCATTATTTTTGTTTGTGTTTATTTTTATTGATTTATTTCACAATTTATTTGATACATTTATTAAATCATTGCTATTTGCATTTCTTTTTAATAATTGTTCTTTTGATTCTGTATCTTTTATTGAAATTTTATATATTTTTTCAGCTAATCTATAATAATTCCAAGCATTTAATTCTTTTTCTTTATGTAATTGAATTTTTGGATTTTTTATCAAATCTAAATACATCAATTTTTGTAATGATGCTTCTAAATCACTTCATTTAACTACATCTTTATAATTTACAGTTATGTATTTATAACTTTCAGGAATTCATTCGAAATTACTAGCAAAATAGTTGAATATACTTCAAATATTTAATTTTTCTTCATTGAAATTGATTATTGTTATTTTATTTCATAACTCTTCTGCTGCATAACTAGATGAAAAATTAAAACAAAAAATTATACTTAATAGAAAAACGGATAATATTTTCTTCATTTATTTTTATTAAAAAATTATAATTATTTTTTTGGAACAGTTCAAATTGTATCAAATACTCAAAATGGATAAGTAACTCATAAAAAAATGAGCCCCATTCATATAAGAATTATTATCAAATATGTTCATCAACTTCACAAGAATTGTTCTGCCCATATAAAGTTTCATGTCCAAGTTTTTACAATTCTTCTATATTTTATGATATAATATCATGATGTTATGAAAAATATCGAATAAATCAATTTTACTATCATTATTTATCAATTATTTATTAAATTTATACACAAATGGATGAATTTTTTATATTAAATATAACTCAAATGGCTAAAGCCATCTGTTGATAAAAATCTATTTTTTATTTATAGTATCCATTATTCATCAAGACGCTGTCAATCCATTATTATTTATTATATCTGTAGCCATATCTTTTGCTATAGGTCTAATCATTTCTCATAATATTTTTGATGCTTCTTTTGTAAGCTCTTGTTTACTCATTCAATGAATATATGTAATATATAAGAATATAATAAATCAAAACATAGTAATTTTTAAACACAAATTAAATATTCTATTTCTTTTTTGTGCTTTCAATTCCTTATATACGAAATCCAATTTATCTTCTCAAGCCATATTATTATTATTAAATATTATTTAGCATATTTCCAACTAGTTCATTCTCAGAAATCTACTTTTAAAGTAATAGGTTTATCTAGGAGTACATTTTGCATTATTTCTTTTATTTCTTTTTTTATTATCTCTTCTTCACCTGGATAAACATCAAATACTAGTTCATCGTGTACTTGCATAATCATCTTTGATTTCAGATTATTTTTTTCCAAGAATTCATCTGTTCTAATCATTGATATTTTTATTATATCTGCACTTGTTCATTGTATTGGCATATTTATTGCTTCCCTTTCTGCTGATGATTTCACTATTCTATTCAAGTCATTGATTCAGTTTATATACCTCTTTCTACCGAAATATGTTTCTACATAATTATTTTCTTCGCAAAATTTGATAGTATTATCTAGAAATATTTTTACATTAGGATATGATTCAAAAAACTTATCAATATATGTTTTAGCATCTTTCATACTTATTCATAACATGCTTGATAAACCAAATGAGCTGATTCAGTATATTACTCAAAAATTTACTCATTTTGCTATTTTTCTCTCACTATTTGTGATTGTTTTGTCTGGAAATATAAACTGAGCTGTTCTATGGTGGATATCTAATCAGTTTTGAAATGCTTCAAGTAAGTTTTTATCTCCTGACATGATTGCTAGAATTCTTACTTCTACTTGAGAATAATCTAGAGCTACTATTTTACCATTTTCAAATCTAGAGACAAATGCATCACGAATATCACCTGCTATTCAATCTGAGCTAGGAATATTTTGCAAGTTTGGGTCTGTACTAGAGAGCCTACCTGTAGTAGTAACTGCTGAATTGTAGTTTGAGTGTACAAATCAATTTTCATCTAACATATTTAGTAATCATTCTATATATGTTGATTGTAATTTAGTATAATGTCTATAATCTACTATTTTTTGAGCTATAGGATAGTCGTGTGCTAATTCTCAAAGAACATCTGCTCACACTGAATAGCCTGTTTTAGTTTTTTTTCATTTTGGTAATGCTAATTTATCAAAAAGTATCTCTCATACTTGTTTCGGAGACTTGATGTTGAATTCCATTTCAACTTCATCAAATATACTTTTTTCTAATCTTTTTATTTCACTATCTAGTAATATTCATATTCATTTCAATCTATCTGCATCTATATTCACACCATCTATTTCCATTTTTTTCAATACATGAATAAGTGGAAGCTCAATCTCATTTAATACTTTGTTTTCGTTTGTTTTTTCTAGTATATGTTTCTCGTATAATTTATTTGTAATATACACATCTTCTCCTGAATAAATAGCAGCTTTTTTTAGTTCTACATCTTTGAAATTTATCTTGCTTTTATTTGTAATATCTTCATAACTTATCATCCTGTATCAGAAATCTTTCCCAGATAATTTATCTAGAGATATTCATCTCATTCAAGGATTTTTTATATATTCACCTAATAGTGTATCGTAAAATTTTGCTGGCATAATTATAGTTTAATTTTATTGTTTTGTATTATATTTTTAACTTGGATGTAGTCAATAAAAAAGATTTTGTGTAACAATAAAACACTTTACAAAAATGTAAAATGTTTTATTTACTTATTAGTTTTTTATACAACGAATTGGTGTTCAGTATGCTCTAGGATTGCTATTTAATGTAGAAGCAGAAGATCAGTTCAAATAAGTTAAATATGATTCTGTTCAACCTGGAGCTATTGTAGATGACCAATAATAATAATATCACTGATTGTTTACATTTGCAGAATAATATGAACGAATTCATGTAGCTGGTAATTTCAATGTATTTATCATTGCATTTGGATTTGAAGACCATCATCAAGCAGTAATAATTCAGCTCCATTCTAATTGACTTGGTACATGATAATCATTTGCACAAGGTCATTGTCTAGATATAGATGTATTTGTTGTATTTCACCAATTGTTATCTATGTTTCATGTAGCCCAAGTATATGGTGTAGATAGAGATCAATTCCATACAAATCAATATGTATCTGTAGATGAATTAAGTCAAACACTTCATGTTATTACAGAAGATTGCTGACTCGTATCTCAATTATTAAATCATTTATTTCTTCACCATTGGAAGTAATTACCAATTGAACTTGGTCATGTTCAAGCTATAGTAGATCATATATTACATGCAGATATTGTATAGCTTCATACTATTATATCTGAAGTATCACATCAAGGGTATTTTGTATCTTTTATACAACGAACACTGAAATTATAAGATTTATTATGATTATAACGATATACAGTATTAAAGTTACTAACTAAATCTCTACTATAAGCAGTTGTTGCATCATAAGCACTTGCTGTCCATAAGTCAGTGCTATGTCCACGACTAAAGAAAGAAAATCAATTAAAATGACGATTTCCAGCTAATGGTAGTTTAAGTCTATTAGCTAGATTATTATTTTCTGTTAACAAATTATGTCAATTCCATCATAATCATGTACATCACCAATTAAATCTAGAAGCATCTCATGAAGAACATCACAAAGATTGTTCTAAACTTGACCATTCAGAATCACTTGGTAAATGCCGTCAACTAGAGCAAGCAGTTCATGCGTTATTCCAAGAATATAATTTTCACCATATAGCAGCATATTCTTGGTCTCAGTTTGTATTAGTTCCAGAGTACCAAGCATTAGCTTTAGTATTACTAGCCATAACAGTACTTCAAATAGTACAAGTTGCTGAGTTGCTACCATTATAGTTATAACAAGTATCAACAGTTCAATTTGTTCAATTATCTTGTTTTCCCCATTCTACTCAGTTTCCAAGAGTCGAATTACACCCTGCCCAAGTTTGACTTCATATAGTTATATCAGGAATATCACAGTTAGTGTCCAATGCCATCCATCAAGAAGGTCATCAAGAACTGCTAGTAGAAGATGAAGAACTACTAGAACTAGCTCAAGAAGTAGCAATATTTCATCCTAATGCATTATTTACATAATTCCCTGCATAGTTTATTACTTCACTACTAGGAGAACTAGTATTTATATTTAGTGATAAAATATTTTTTATTTCTCAATGTTCTTTTAGTATAGTTCCACTATATGAGGCTTGTAATCATTTTAATAATAATACTCTGGCACTAGAACTATTAGGATTTGTTAATTCAGAACAACTTCAAGTATCACTATAAGCAATTAATTGATTTGGAGTAAAATCAAATCATCAGTCATATTTGAATTTAGAAGTTTTGAAAGAAGCAGGAAGATTTTTATATCATCTAAATACTAGTTTTTGTTCACTAAGTATTTGTTCTAAATCTGTAACAGCAGTATCATTGCTTATGATAGATGGTACAGCTAATACTTTACATATACTTCAACTAAGAGCTTTAGTAAGCTGTTCATTATAATTACCAGTTACATAAGC
>CALREY010000028.1 GCA_943356435.1 Candidatus Altimarinota bacterium | reverse complement strand
TAATAATAAATATAATAATGTAAGTTAAATAATTTTATCTATGCCAGAAAAAATACTAGAAACAAAGAATTGTAAACATTGTGATACATGATTTAATATTACAGACACGGACTTAGAATTTTATGAAAAAATAAGTCCTGTTTTTTGATGAAACAAATACCTAATACCATCTCCAACTCTATGTCCAGAATGTAGACATCAAAGGAGACTAAGTTTTCTAAATCAGAGAAATTTATACAAAAATATATGCCTGAAATGTAATAAAGATATTATTTCTAGATTTCATATAGAGAGTTGAATCAAAAATTATTGTAATGAATGTTGGTCATCTGAGGAATGGGACCAATTAGAGTTTTGAGTAGCACCTGATTTTACTAAAAGTATGTTTAGTCAGTTTTGAGAACTAGTTAAAAAAACAGTATTTCAAAATCTGATCTGATCATCATCAAATGTGACTAACAATGCTGTTTATACTAGTCATACATCAGAGATAAAAGATTCTTATTTCGTATTTGAAGCAAATACTATAGAAAATTCACTTTTTTGTTTTGGGATTAAAAATTCTATATATGCAGTTGACTGCAATTTCGTGTGAAATTCACAATATGTATATGAATGCACTGATAGTTATGATATGTATAATTGTTTTTATACTAATAAATCATTTGGATGTAAATTTAGTTATTTTTTGGATAATTGTTATAATTGTAGTTATTGTATTTGATGCAGTAATTTGAATAATAAATCATATCATATATTTAATAAACCTGTGTCTAAATGAGAATATGAAGAATATTTGATAAAGTTATGAAATCACCAATTTATAATAAAATTTAGAGAACAATTCAATGAATTCTTAAAAAATAGAATAGTTAAAGCATTAAATATAGTATGATCTGAAAACTGTTTATGAGATAATATTATAAATTCAAAAAATTGTATCAATTCTTATGATGTACTAGAATGTAGTGATAGTAAATATTGTACAAATATAAATTATTCTACAGACTTATTTGATATATCATCTTATTGAGAAGAATCAAATAAAATGTTTGAATCAGTATCAGTTTGAAGATATTCAAATAATATATTATTCTCAAGTATTGTATGAAAAGGTGAAAAATTGATTTATTGTATAGATGTAAAAAAAAGCAAAGATTGCTTCCTATGCGTAAATCTAGAATGAAAACAATATTGCATCCTAAACAAACAATATACAAAATCTGAATACGAAGAATTAGTCCCAAAAATAATAGAGCATATGAAAAAAACATGAGAATGGTGAGAATTTTTACCAAGCTCAATATCACCATTTTGATACAATGAAACAGTTGCTATGGAGTATTTTCCTTTAACTCCAGAAAAAGTAAGGGGATTCAACTGGTCAAATTACGAAACACCATTTCCAAAAGTAGATAAAATAATTCCAGCTAATAAATTACCAGATACAATATCAGAAATACCAGATGATATACTTAATTGGGCAATAGAATCTGAATTGGAGTCAACAGATGGCTTTAGCCCTTTGTATAGAATAATAGGGCAAGAACTAGAATTTTATAGAAAACACAATTTACCAATACCGAGAAGACATCCAGACCAAAGACATTTAGATAGAATGAGTCTGAGAAATCCTAGGAAATTATATGATAGAAAATGTGATAAATGTTGAGTAGATATGAAGACTACATATAGTCCAGAAAGACCAGAAAAAGTGTATTGTGAAAAGTGTTACGAAAAAGAAATTTATTAGTAAGCACAAGTACTTCGTAGCTAGAGCGAAGAAGAAAAAACAAACCCCAAAATTAATTTGCATTAATTTTGGGGTTTTAATATTGCTTTTAACATAAATATTTTAATCAAAAACAATTTTATTTCATTCACCTGCATCAGGTCCATCAGAATTATTTTCGTGAGAAATAGTTACTACTTCTGCGACGGAATCTGTATCAGAATCATCAGCATCTTCGAACTCTCCATCATTTTCTAAGCCGATTATTTCATGAGATATTTCATTACTGCTTATAAATGCTGCCCATAACATTACAAAATCCAAATTATGCCCTGCACTAATGTAATCGACTTGGTGAGATACTTCAGTATCAATTTTTTGTACTGTATTTGTACTTAATTTATTTTTGTTTATTTTTATCAATCTTTCAGTTGAGTAAAGAATTTTTTTATATTCTGTTATCTCAATTTTTTTGTTATTTACATTAATGTTTGGAATATTTGATTCAGCATACAATTCAGACCACCCATTTATTAGATTAGGTGATTTATCTGCTAATATACTTACTTTAATACGCAGAAAACTTAGAGAAACAAAACTGAATTCAAAAAATAGAATTTTTTTTGTATCGACTGTTAAATCTGGAAACAGATTTTTTAGAAAATTAATAGTTTTCATGCTTGTATCTGGTACATAATTCTCCAGAATTACTTGTTCTTTTTCACTTATTTCTTTTTCCTTTTCTTTAAGAATTATTTCTAGTTCTATTAATTCATCATTTAATTCATTTAGCTTATTTTTTAATGTATTTCTGAGTGTAATTAATTTAGTATTCATAAATAACTCCATTGGTTTAAGTTTGTTTTTGTTTTGATAGTCAGAATATACAATGTAATATTTAAAAGTCAATTTATTCATAATAAAAAAACTGGTTTTCAAATATTTTAAACCAGTTTTTAATTATTGTTTTTACATAAAAAATTTAGTATCAACAATTTTATCTTAATTCTCAGGCTCAAAATCACAAGCAATTTCTAATCCTGATATTTCTTCCTTGATTTTATCATCATGTAACAACAAAACCCATAAAAAAGTGTTTTCAATTGGTGGATTATCTATGAAATAATCCATATTTTCGCCTAATTCTCTTTTTAATTTGGATATTGTTTGATCTGTAAGTTTGTTTTTGTTTATTTTCTTTAATCTTTCGATTATAGATATTTTTTGTTTTGTATCATCAATTTCTTGATTTTTTATATTTATGTTTCCTTCACTAAATCTCTTAGAATAATAGTACTTATTCCAACCTCTCAGACTACCATTGTCTTTTTCATAGTAGTAAGAGTATTTATCAGCTAATTCTCTTACTTTTTCACGCAAATCTTCTACAGATATATCAATGATACTAAAGAAAATTTTTACTTTTTTAGTAGGAATAATAATCGACGGAAACATTATTTTGATACTATCGCAAGTACTAGATGAATTATCTGGAATAATTTCCTTCAATATTTCATCTTCATTAGTTCTTTTTAAATCTAGAGTTTTTTTCAAATCATCATTTAATACAGATAATTCTGAATTTAATTGGATTAAATATACATTAAGTAAATCTAAAATATAAGTCAATTGTTTGTTCATTGTAAGACTCCGAAAGTTTTGTTTTTGTTTAATAATAAAAGTATAAAATAAAATATTTATTTGTCAATTATATTATTAGAGTTTATTTAGTTGATTTATTAAGGTTTAATGTTATAATAATAAAAATGTAATTAACTATTTATTTATGAATAAATCAAATAATCATTTAATAAATGTTCCTTGAACTGCTGTATCTGATATACCTGTTTGAGTAAAGAAATATTTTCATGGTAAATCAAATCCTTGAACAGTATGGAATGTTCATTTAAATGAAAATAATCAAACTAGATCATTAGATGAATCAGTTGAATTGTTAATAAAAAACTTAGAAACAATATCTGAGAATGATAAGGTTTTTTTGAGGTGACATAGTTTGGGTTCTAGAATTATAATGAATGCTATTATAAAAAATCCATCTATATTAAGTAAAATAAATCATATTCAATTAATTTGTCCTCCTATAAATATGGCAGAATTTGCTAACTCAAAATTGTTTAAAATAATTCAAAAACAAAATCCAAATATTGAGTTCACTCAAGAATACATAGAAAGTTTATCAACAGATGATGAAACAATAAATGATAAATTTTGAGAGATTTTAAAAGAATATAATTATGAATGAAAACTAGATATATATGCTGATTATAATGATCCTTTTTTGAAAAAATTGGATTCTAATTATGGAGAAAATATTAGGAAATTAGTGCAAAAATTCACTCCAGAAGTGAAATGATTTATAAAAAAATATTGGAAAACAAAATTTCCAGATATTAGATTGAGATTCGTCTGAGATGGATTATGACACAATTTTGAATGATATAGATGAACTAGCTCAAATAATGTAGAGGAAATTAAGACCCTAGTAGTATGACAAGTATTTGCTATTTTGATACTGTGATCTATGGTAGTAGCAAAATATAATTTGGATAAGTTATTTGAACATGCAACAGTACAAGAAAAACTAGAAATAATACGTATTTATGACGGAATAATGGTCCCATAATTAATATTTAATACAATAATATATAAAATAGTCAATAAAATTTGTTTTTAATACAAAAATAAGTATAATTATTATATATATTTATTTATCCTATCCAATTAATGAAAAGTACTTATTTAATCAAGGTATTCCATTCATATACAAATGGTAAGCAGTATGTAAAAGAATTCTTTCAAGACATAGGTAAAACACTTGAAAATAGAGAAATAACTCTAGGTGTTAATTACTCTGGTTGAGAGATTTTTTATAGTATGACATCTGATGATTCTACTTATTCAGCTTTTGAATCTCAATTTTATAGCTATTTCAATGAATTTCAGATTATTCCTGATGATAAATGAGTCTGGAATTATGATTTAAATAATACTATTATTTGAGAATTGAAGCTAGAAAATTCTTGGTTTTATCCATTTAAATATTCTACTACTGATCAAACAGAATTTGTATTCAATCTATTTAGAAGTTTTGAAAACTTTGGTATTATAAAAGACAAGATAGGTGTTTTTGTTGAAATGAAGCCAATTATTTGAGAAAGTTTTAAATTTTTTATCAAATCAAAATTATCATACAGATGGTTCAAAATCAAGTTAGCATTTCATTTTTTTAAATATTTATTCAACAATAAAATATCAAAATGATGGAAAGATTTGTGAGATAAGTATTTCAAACACAAATTGGAACAAGACTTATTCGAAACAAAGATATATATAATAGTACAATGAGAGAATAAACAAATGGCAATAGGGAAACTAAAAGCATTTTTTAATAATTTCACTGTATTTAAAAATTATCCTTTAAATGAATTTAGTCTAAAAATTCATGAAAATATTGATTCAGTAAAAAATTGAAATATAAAATGAATTAAATTATCTTCTAATATGTATTCTTCAGAAGAATTATCTAGTATATTTCATTTTCCAAATAAGCCAAAAAATGAAACTTCTCTATTAAAAGTAACATCAAAAAAATTAGCACTTCCAATATGAGCACCAATTTTTGATTACAAAGTATTAGAAAATGGAGAAAGAGTAGCTATTAATTATCCTAGAGATGTAAATATAGTTGGTACTAGTGATTATAGATCTACAAAAATCCCAGTTTGAATTCATGATGAGGATAGATTGAGACATCTATATGTAGTCGGAAAAACAGGTACTGGTAAATCTAGATTTTTGACTAGTTTGATGATAGATGATTTGAAACAATGAAAATGACTATGAGTAATAGATCCCCATGGTGATTTGATAGAAGATATTATCGCTCATATACCAGAAAATAGAATAAATGATGTAATTATATTTGACCCAACAGATGAAAAATTCCCATTTTGTTTCAATCCACTAGATGTGAAATCAACAGAATCAAAACAAGTACTTGCAAAATGATTTATAGATATTTTCAAGAAATTTTTCTGAAGTAACTGGAATCCAAAGCTAGAACATGTACTGAGAATGATATTCTTAGCATTGCTAGATAAGCCAAATTCTACTCTTTTTGATATTATCAGAGCTCTAACTGACAAAGATTTCAGATATGATATGATAGATGCTATAAATGATGATGTAGTTAGAAATTTCTGGACAAATGAGTTTGCAGGATGGAGTCAACAATTCAATACTGAGGCTATAATGCCTATACTTAACAAAGTATGACAAATACTAAGTATAGATATATTAAAAAATATATTTGCAAGTCATGAAAATAAACTAGATTTCAGAGAAATGATGGATCAATCAAAAATACTTCTAGTAAAACTGCCTAAATGAAAACTACAAGAAGAAATAATGTGATTTCTATGAGCTATGTTTGTTACCAAGATTTTCCAAGCAGCAATGTGAAGACAATGAACAGCAAAAGAAGCTAGAACACCTTTCTTTTTATATGTAGATGAGTTTCAAAACTTCGCTACAGAAACATTCAACGAAATATTATCAGAAGCAAGAAAATATTGACTGAGTTTAGCTGTTGCACACCAATTTATCAAACAAATTCCAGATAATATATCTGATGCACTTTTTGGTAATGTAGGTACTCTAGTGAGTTTCAGAATCTCTTCTGAAGATGCTCTATATATGCAAAAACATTTCGATCCATTCTTATGAGCTTATGATTTAGCAAACTTGAATCAAAGAGAATTCTATTGTAAATTACTAGTAAAATGACAAGTAAAAGATCCATTTTCACTAAAAAGTATTTATGTAGCAGATTCAAATACTCCACCAGATTATATTAATAGACTTTATGATAGTTCTAGACAAAAATACTCTAGAAGTATGGAAGAAGCCAAAAAAGAAGTATTTGCAGAACACAAAGATGTAATCCAAAAAGTAAGTGATTTTGCAGAACCGATTATATAGTAATAAAATAAAATGTTAAAACTAGATGACAATGTAGTAAATCCTACTTGTCCATACAAAATATTTCAAAATAAATATGCAATTATAAAAGAGATGTTATTAAATAAAATAACATCTCTAATTTCTTTAAATAGTCCTAGTAATAAAGAAAAAATCACATTCAAAAAATGAGCAAAAATATTGTGAATGCAAGATGTATCAGATAATATACCAGTGTTAGATGAGAATATGATAGATGAATTGTATTTGAAATTATTTATGATGACTGATGATGAACTGAATGAATATATTTCAAAATTCAAAACTGTAGAGTGATTCAACTCAAGTGAACATATGTTGTATAGTGAAATACAATGGAGAGTAATGGAAGATATTATTCATGAAATAATGGATGAATTGGTAATAGATAATGAATGAAAATACGAGTTAAATTCACCTGAATTTGATGAACAAATTTGGCTAGAAATAGATAATGACTTGGAAAAATTTAATGACAAATTGTTTCAATTTTTTAAAATAAAAATTTTTGATAAAATCAAAAATATTAATGAAAACACAGATTCAAAAGTACATAAATTATTACAAATAGTAAAAAATACAGATTTAGAATATTTTTTAGAATTGTTTTTGAATTCATGAATATGAGCTACAATAGCTAATAATAATTTATTTTTTAGTGTAGCTCTTGAGTGAATAAATAAGCAAGATTGAGTAATATTATATGAAAAGTTAGAAGAGTGTGCTTTTAAAAATTCTAATAATCTAATAATAGATTTAGCTAGATCAAATATATTTTTATTAGATTTGCTAGATAAAGATGAAAATATATTGAGTTATAATCCACAAAAAAACTGTGTAGAATTCACAGTTTCATTAAATAAATACAAAAGAGAAGCAAGCAAGAAAGAATTTCCTTTCAATCAATACAAATCATGTCCTATGATCAGGTCAAAAAGTAAATTATTCTGAAAGAAAACTAATAAAATCATGGATTTCAATAGAATTGTATCTATGTTTTTTATGGAATTTTATAAAAAATCGTTTTTTAAATAACATGTATACTTTTACCCATTCCCCTGGTAGGGGAAGAAAAATATGACTTTATTGATAAAATTAATTTACCTTTATTTTATCAAATATGAAATGCATTGCCCATGTTAGGTCTTGCGAATCCATTTTTATTCAAAATGGATTTTTTTTGTATATTATTATATATGTTATTTTACCTGCTAAAAATATATTTATAGCAGAGTTTGATGCTGGTAGATTGTATAGATTTTCTATCTGAGTTATTTTTACTATTTCTTCCATAGTAGATATACCATTTCATAGATATGTCTCTACTGTGACTTTTTTTTCTGTAAGTTTTTTGAATAGATTTTCTCTATTTTCTTTGAGTTCCATTTTTAGTGAGCTTTGAGAATCTAGTGTATTAGTAGAGAATAATTTGATAGAAATATATCAGTTAGATGTAACATTATCATAGATATCATTATACATATTTTCTATTCATTGATTACCGTCAAATATTGTTATTTTTGGTATAGATGAACTATATTGAGTTTGTTTGTATTGTGATAGTTCTGTTTTTATATTTTGAATATCTTCTTTTAATACATTAAATTTTTCTATTTTTTTATTTACATATTTTTCTATTACATCAGAATCAGGTATGAAAAAGTGCTTTACTCATCATTTAGAAGTTTCATATACTAGATTTAATTTTGTTAACTTGATAAGAGCTTTATAAACATAAGTTCTTTCTAGATTTAGATAATTTGCTATAGTAGATGCAGGATTTAAACCAAGCTTATAAACTCAAAGAAATATATCTGTTTCTTTTGAGTTCAATCATAAATTTTCAAAATATTCTATTATTCTCATATTAGTAAGGTGTTGTGAATAAATTATCACACTTAATTATCTCTATTTTAACATATAAATCAAGGATATACAAAAAAATAACTTTACATTTTGTGAAAAAACATTTTAATTATACAAATCTTACTTATAAATTAAATATTTCAATATGCAAGAAAAGGTAATAGAGATAAAACAATGTAAACATTGTGATATATCTTTTGAAATCACAGATAAAGACTTAGAATTTTATTCAAAAGTAAGTCCTATTATTTTGTGAAATAAATATACAATCCCAACACCAAAATTATGTTCAGATTGCAGACAGCAAAGAAGAATGTCATGGAGAAATGAGAGACATCTTTACAAGAGAAATTGTGATGCAAGCTGAAAAACTATAATATCTATGTATTCACCAGACAAATCATATAAAGTGTATGACCAAAATATATGGCATACAGATAAATGGGATGCTATGAATTATTGAAAACAGTTCGATTTTTCTAGATGATTTTTTGAACAATTTGATGAATTGATGAGAGTTGTACCATTTTCATCTATGTATGCGTATTTTTGAGAAAATAGTGAATTTTGTAATTGTGTAAATTATCAAAAAAATTGTTATCTCACTTTTGCATCCTCAAGAAATGAAAATCTATTATACGCAAGTTATACTAATGACTCTAATAATTGTTTGGATACTTTTATGACTTTTAATTCTGAAAATTGTTATCAAGTAGTTGATTGTAAAAATTGCTATCAAGTATATCATTCTCAAAATTGTGTAGATTGTAACAGTTGTTATTATTCAAATAATTTAGTAAATTGTCAGAATTGTTTTTGATGTACAAATCAGGTTAATAAGAGCTACTGTATAGAAAATATACAATATGATAAAGAAGAATATTTTAAAAAAATAGAATCAATATTTCATAATTATACTTCTAAAAAGCCATCTTTTAACAAATATATTACTTGAAATTGAAATGAAAATGTTTCTTGAGATTATATTAGAAATTCTAAAAATACACATAGTTGTTATGATGTTAATAATCTAGAAGATTGTAAATACTTAGCATGGTTTCATGATTCAAAATCCTGTTATGACGCATATTCATGGTGACAACAATCAGAACTATGTTATGAATGAGTTGCTATTTGAGATCATTGTAATAATTTAGCATTTTGTTCGAATGTTGATTTAAGTTCATCATTTATATTATATAGTATACATTGTGCAAGTTCTTCGAATCTATTTTGATGTATCTGATTAAAAAACAAATCTTATTGTATTTTTAATAAACAATACACAAAGGAAGAGTATGAAATTCTTGTTCCAAAAATCATAGATCATATGATGAAAACATGAGAATGGTGAGAATTTTTTCCAAGCAATATTTCGCCATTTGGCTACAATGAAACAGTTGCAATGGAGTATTTTCCTATTAGCAATGATAAAATGTGATTATTCAAGTGGAGTGATTACGAATCACCATTTCCTAATGTAGAAAAGGTAATAAAATCTAATATGCTACCATCAGATATAAGCGACATACCTGATGATATATTAAACTGGGCAATAGAATGCGAAATAACAAAAAAGCCATTTAGAATAATCAAAACTGAACTAGAATTTTATAGAAAGCACAATCTTCCAATACCTAGAAGACATCCAGACCAAAGACATTTAGATAGAATGAGTCTGAGAAATCCTAGGAAATTATATGATAGAAAATGTGATAAATGTTGAGTAGATATGAAGACTACATATAGTCC
>CALREY010000027.1 GCA_943356435.1 Candidatus Altimarinota bacterium | reverse complement strand
AAAAATAAATAAGTATTTTAATTATAATAATTATTATTTATTTTAATATATATATTTATTTTTTGACTGGACAAGTTATTATTTTAATATTTATAATATATTTATATTTGACAATTATAATTATTATTTTAGACTATAATTACAGTTTTGATTTATAGAGGTGTGAAATGAGTAATTTATCTTTTTTTGTATATACCATTACATGCCTGGTTTTTGCTTATGGACAAGCATTGAAGATGCTAGATTCAAACCAAGGTGTTGTAATAAGTATGTTTATTGCAAATTGCTTTTTTTTCATATTTATGACAAAAAAGGCATATAATATATGGAAAAATAAAAAAATATATTTTAATCTAAAAATTTTAATAGTTTATATATTAGCTCTATTAACTTATGGATTATTGATATACATAATTGTATCTAAAGAAATGGAAAATTCATGGAAATTCTATGATACAGTCAATGTTATTTCTGTTTTAAGTATGTTTTTGATATTGTTTTTAACAGTAAAAATAAATACTATTGTAAATCTATTAGGAGCAGTAGTAAAAGGGATTCCTCAATTAACATTTGCTTTTACTATTTGGCAAGAAGGCAATTTAGGTGTATCGCTTGAAATGATTGTTGCATTTCATATACTGACTCTACCTAGATGTTTCCAAAACTACAAACTATGGAAATCAAATAAAGCTGATAAAAATAAAAAAACAATGTTCATCTCAGAAGTTGTAAATGAAGCAACTTGGGTGATTGTAACTATTGCATTTTTTACTACATGAAAAAGCGAGGATAAATCCTCGCTTTTTTTCATTGTTATCTTAATACCCTACATTTTCCCTGATTCTTTCAAGTAGACTTTTATCTACATCACTAATATGTTTAGGCATTATTGCTTCTACTTTTACTATTAAGTTTCACTTTTGATTTCATATGATTTTTCAAAATTCTTTTACTCTGAACTTTGTTCATGGTTTAGTATTAGCAGGAATATTTAATTTTGCAGTTTGCTTATTTTCTCATTTTACTTCTATTTTGCATCATAATAATAAATCAAAAATAGGCACTTCATAAGTTTTTTCTACATCTAGCGTTTCTGGTTCTTTTGGAGCTTCTTTTTTTGTATATGATTTCCTAGAACTTCCTCCTCACATACCTCAAAATAAATCTTCTAGATTGAAATCAAATCAACTTGCTCCAGAACTATATCATCCACCTTTTGAAAATATATCTTCGAAACCTCAGAATCAAGAGCTAGAATATCAACCAGATCATCAACCAAAAGGATTTCATCCAGATGAACCAAACATATCATATTGTTTTCTCTTACTTGCATCTGATAAAGTCGCATAAGCATTATTTACTTCTTTGAACTTAGCATCATCTCATTTATTTCTATCAGGATGATGTTTCATTGCCATTTTTCTATATGCTTTTTTTATATCTTCTGTACTTGCATTTTTATCTACTCACAATATATCATAATAATTACTTGACATTTTTTATATTTTTATTATAAAATAACAATATTAATTTTTAATCTAATAATATGAAAAAAATTATTACTTTTATTATATCAACAATAATCATTTTTTCAAGTAGCTCTTATACATTTGCTGAAGAATGATATATATCTGATATGCTTGACTTGAAATGCTGAGTAGAACTTCATAATTTGGACAATATAAAGCTAAATAACATAAGTTTTCAAAACCAAGAATATGTAAATGTGTATAATGATTTGAAATCAAAAGACCAAATATTAAAAAATGAATTCATAAAAAAATGTAGAAATTGAGATTATTCGTATTATGAAATAAATGGAATAGTATCTAGATATAAAAACTTCATTTATAGTGCAAATTCATTCTTCCTATTATTAAAAATAGAAGAACAAAATCCTAATTATGATGAAATAGATGTAGCTATAACTAGAAGCTTCACAAATATGAAAAATAATTTCAAAAAATTTAAAAATATGGTTAAAAGTACATATTAAAAACTCTGAATAATATTTTGGAGTTTTTTTTGTGATTATTTTGCTTTTAAAACAAATAAATGCTAAAATTTAATAAGTAAAAATATATAATTTTAATAATATAAAATGTTTGAAAAAAATACGAATCTGAAATATGAAATATTAGCTACTATGGTTCTTGTAATTACTACTTGGATATTCTTCTTCCATGGAGGTCATAGTAGTTTATTTCTATTAGTTGCAGTACTTTTATGATTGTACATGGCTATAAATATATGAGCAAATGATATACCAAATAATATATGACCTGCAGTATGATCAGGTGCAATCAATATAAAATGAGCAATTATACTTGCAGCTTGATTTGAAGCATTTTGAGCAGTATTAGCATGATGAGGTAATATTAATACAATTAGTAAATGAATAATTAATCCTGCTCTAATAACTGACCCCTCTCAATTTATAGCTATAATGATAGCAACTCTTACTTGAGCTGCAATATGGTTAAATGTAGCGACATATTTCAAAGCACCAGTATCACCTACTCAATCTATAATTTGATGATTATTATGAGCATGAATGACTGGAGTATGATTGAAATTGATAAATTGGGCATTAATATCTAAAATAATGATATTTTGGATTATCGCTCCTTTTGCAGGATGAATTATTGCTGCATTAATACTTTTATCAATTAGACATAACATATTCAAAAAAGAAGATAGATGAGATGCTGCTAAAATATGGGTACCAATATATATATGATTGATGACATGGTTATTTTCAAGTTATATAATATTGAAATGATTACATAATTTTTTATATGAAAGTCATTATGATGTATTTCTGAGATTACCAATAGCTATTTTTATATGATATGTATTATGAATAATTACATTTGTATGCCTAAGAGTATATTATAAAAAACAATCTTCTATATTTAAAAATTCGAAAAAATTCACAAATAAATTATTCAATGTTCCACTAATATTTGCTATTGCATTATTATCATTTGCTCACTGAGCTAACGATGTAGCAAATGCTGTATGACCAATATCAGCTATAAATAATACTATTAATCATTTTGCATCTACATGAACAGATATAAAAATAGAAACTTGGATAATGCTTGTATGATCTATGTGACTAATACTTTGAGTAACTATTTTTTGATCTAGACTTGTAAAAACTGTATGAAATGAAATAACTAAATTGAACCAAATCAGAGCATTTAGTGTTGCATTATCAGCAGCAACAACTGCTATTATTGCATCTACATTATGAATCCCTGTTAGTTTGACACATATTACTCTATGAGCTGTATTCTGAGTATGACTTGTTAGACAGCAAATAAAAAAAATGAAATGAGAGAATAAAAAATATATAGATTCTTCAATAGTAAAAGATATAGCATTAGCTTGGATTATTACTATTCCTATATCTGCAATCATTTCATGATTAGCATATTTATTAATAATGCAATTAACTTAAAATATAAAAATAGAAATATTTTTAAAATAATCTAATATTTTTTTTGACTTAAAAAAATAAATATGATAAAATTTCTATATAAATAACAAAAACAAAAAATACTTATTAACTTTTATTGAAAATGAAATCTACTTACAACACAAAATTACAAGATTTTGAACCTATTAGTTTATCAGAACTGAATGCTAAAGCAAGCTTTTTAAAAAGAATAGATAAAAAATTCTTATTAAATGCAGATCAATTTGCAGATGTTTTAGGTGAATTAAAAAATGATTTCAAAGTATTAGAAATAAAAGGTAAAAAAATATTTTCATATGATAATATATATATGGATAGTGATGATTATCTTTTTTACAACCAACATCAAGATAGAAAAAGCTCTAGAACAAAAGTAAGAACTAGATATTATATAGATTCTAACTTAGCTTATTTTGAATACAAACAAAAAATTGATTGAGTAACAAATAAATATAGATATGAATTCCCATGTGAAGAACACGGATTTATGACTAAAGGTAAAAAAAGATTTTTTGAATGAGTATGGCAAAGTATTTACAACGAAGATAAAGCACCTAAAATCTCTCCATCAATTCAAACTAAATATAAAAGAATCACTCTAGTAAAAAATGATGGTTCAGAAAGATTAACTATTGATTTTGATATTAAAACAAAAGATTTAAGAGATAAAAATAATAAAGAAATAGATTTAAAAAATCTAGTAATAGTAGAAAGTAAATCATTAAATAAAGAATGTGATAGTGCTAGAATAATGGAACAACACAATATTTCTGAAGCTAAATCATGTAGTAAATATTCTCTATGAGTTGTATATTCTGGAATAGCTAAAAAATATGATACTTTTATAGAAACAATGGAAAAAATAAAAGAAATCAGATTAGAAACAGTAAAAAATAGAAAAAGATTAGCAAAAGGAAAAGCAAAAGTAAAAAATACTAAAGAAACAAAAAATACAACAGATGAAAATAAAAGTAATTTCGTAAAAAAAGAATTACAAATATCAGTAGTATGAGTAAAAAAAGGTCCATTCACAACAAAAGCACTTAAAATATAATTTAAGTGCTTTTTTTTGTTGAAAAATCCTCAAAAACGAGTAGTTCGAGGAAGAAAAATTATTTTGATAGGAGCTTACATAAGTAAGTAACTGAGAAATAATTTTTCTGACTAAGAAATACGAAGTTTTTCAGGATTTTTTTAGTGAATATGATAATGACCTTTTTCATCATCACTTATAACAACCTTATTTTGAAATGCTATTACTCTTTTTTTCAATTTGTTAACTATGTTTGAGTCATGAGAAGCCATTATAACAGTTTTACCATCAGAATTGATATCTAAGAATATATCCATGATTTCTTTTGCTGTTTCTGGGTCTAGGTTACCTGTTGGTTCATCTCATATAATTATTTGAGGATCATGTACCAAAGCTCTAGCTATAGCAACTCTTTGTTTTTCTCATCAGCTTAATTCATAGATAAACTTATCTTTTTTTATTAATAATCATACTTTTTCTAGTGCTTCTGGTACTTTTTTTCTAATTATTGCATCACTGTATCCACATACTTCCATGGCAAATGCTACATTTTCATATACTTTTTTTGATTCTAGTAATTTATAATCTTGAAATATTACACCGATTGATCTCCTATAATTTAGCAAACTATCTTCGGTCATACCTTTATACAAAGACTGATTATTATCCAAAATAATATCTCATCTCATAGGTCTGAAGTCTCAAATCAATGCTCTTATTAAGCTAGTTTTACCACTACCAGAATAACCAATAAAAAATACAAACTCTCATTTTTTTATCTCTATATCTACATCTTTTAAAACTGTTTTATTTCAAAATGTAAGTGTGATATTATCTATTTTCATATTTATTATTTTTATAAAAAGTAATTTTTATTAGTTTAATTGTTTTATCAATTTTTGCAAAAATAAAAAAGCTAAAGATTAAATTATCTTTAGCTTTTTACTCTATTTCACCCGAAAATTTACTTTGTAATTTTGTGTACTTGGTAGTCAAGTAATACTAGACCAAGAAGCTTTATTACACCATGAATCTCATAATCCTGCTGTACATCAAGCAGATGTAGAAAATCATCCATTAGCTACACAGGTACCATCTTGATATGGCCAAGATATACTATTAGAAGCCCATTCTCATCAGTTTCAGTTATTTAGATTTGGTCAATCTCATCATCAACATTTTGTAGTATGTGTTGTTGTTGTATCATTTACTGCCCAAGACGCACATTTATTTCTATTTGCTGAACTTGTCCATGAACAATTTTTCCATACATATCTATTTACACTTGCCTCAGGGAATTCCATTTTTACTGGATTTTCTAGTGTAGAATTATCCACTAAATATTGAATATAAGCATGTTGTGCTTTAGCACTTGTAGTTCAGCTTGGACTGATAGTAGTTCAAAAATTTGAAGTTGTATTCAATCAGTTATCTCAATTGTTAGCTGCTCTAACTACCAGTGTCCGTCAACCATTTGTCATATCACAATATGTATTTACAGAAGGCATACCTCATGGACCATCTCTATCAACAGTATACATTCCATCTCAAGTAGAATTACCAGAATCAAGTATATTTTTACAAGACTTAGCATTGTTTACAAAAGGAGCTGGTATAGTAGAATATTTATATGGTAATGTAGGTGGAGTAAATACTTGATCTCATACTATATGTCATACTCAATCCCATTTTTTAACTCATTTTACTACTCTTATCTCATCCATAAATCCATGCAATTGATGAGATACTATATTAGCAGGTGAATTTCAAAAATGTAGATTCACTGCTGGTTCTGTCATATTATTTGTAGCAGTATGTATAATATCCAACTTACCATTTACAAATACATAATAAGTATTATTACTTCATACAACTGCTATATGATACATAGTATCCTTTACCCAATCTGTTTTTGCTCACTTAATTCAAGTTCACCATGACCCTGGATTGTATGCAAAAAAGTTCAACTTATGATCATTATCATGATTGAACATCAATCATATCCAATTTTGATCATTTTTTCAAAATAATCAATGCTTATCAGATAGATTATCATAAGATACCCAAAAATCAATAGTAAATTCCCCTATTCAGAAATTGAAATCAGTCGGTGAACTAGTAACATTTACAGTATTAACAGCACCATTATTTGGAAAATTAATAGAACTATTAAACATTTTTGACATCAACAAACTATGACTTGGACTACCAGTTATTCATAATGTATGATTTCCAGTACTAGAATCTGTAAATGTAGTAGATCAATTTGAAGTTTCGTTTGATTGAATTAACAATTTAGTAATTCATAAAGTAGAAGAAGTATCATAAGGCCATGTATTACCTCATCAAGTCATATCACAATATATAGTTGTTTGTCATATTCATGGTATATTTACAGAATAATCTCAACTTGTTGTAGTTCAATTATCATATAAATCTTTACATGATGATGAACTAGCAACTGATCATGTACTTGTACTAGTTCATGAAATAGAAGTATTATCTACAATAATATTAGCTCACATAGTATTATTAACGAAATTTCCAGCATAATTTATTACTGCACTACTAGGATTATTTACATCTATATCTAGAGCAAGTATATTCTTTATTTCTCACTCATTTGCTATAACTGTTCAGCTATATGCTTGTTGAAGTCAATCTAACAATTCTACTCTTGCTATAGTTCAAGAATTTGTATTCTCAACTAGTACTTCACAAGCTCAAGTATCATCATATGCAACTAGATTATTAGGAGCGAAATCAAATCATCAATTAGAATTAAATTTAGTCGTAGCAAAAGAACTAGGTAAATTATTATATCATCTATATACAAAACTGTTATTTGCTATTATCTGTTGTAAATCTGTCACACTTGTGTCATTTGTAATAATAGTCGGAACAGCTAAAACATTACAATTTGTTCAACTCAAGGTTTTTGACATATTTCAATTATAATTTCATGTAACATATGCAATTGCTTCTGTTGTTCAGGCAGAAACCCCTCTCAATTCTCCCCTTGTAAGGGGCGATGAGGCTACATTATTCATTATTCATTTTTCATTATTCATTGAAATAATATCTCCCTCCATAATTCCTCATATTTGATATTCATATTTGTTACTAGTTGTACTATATGTATATTCTTTATTTGTAACTGGATCAAGTGGTATTTTATCCAATTTTGATGTATTAGCATACACTGTTTCTCAATAAGTTCATTGACTCCATACTGTTCATCCACTATATGTAATATTTACATAATCAGTAGGTGCTGGGAATTTTCAAGCATCTAGATTGTATAATTCTAAACTAGTTTTCATACTACTTATATCACTTATTCTAGTACTATCTCTAGCATCTGCACTATATCATTGCAAAGTGATAAATGCTATTGTTCATAAAATAGCTAATATAGTTATTACCACTATTAGTTCTACTAGGGTGAATCCCCCTGTCCTGCGGACATCCCCCTTGATAAGGGGGACTTTATTAGTTGTTAAATTGTAGCCTTCCTCCCTAATATTAGGGAGGAAATTGATCCCCTTGTGGGTGAATCCTGTGGACAAAGGTGGGTTAAGTTTTTGCATAATTTATTTGTAAATAATAACTGTTTATAACATTTCAATTATACAAAAAAAACAAGAAATATTAAATTTCATTTAATATTTCTTGTTGACTACTCTTATATATTTATTTTATAATATTGTTTTTACATCACTATACATTTCATTTTCTATATCTTCCATAAATTTGTTGTGTAATTTATCTGTAATCATTTCTTTTTCTAACAAATCATTTATTATTCATTCTTCTAATTTCATAAGTGATTTATTAATCAGATTTGATTCTATAGCATTTATTGTAGCTTTGTGATCTATAAATAATTTAA
The DNA here is from genome assembly GCA_943356435.1 of Candidatus Altimarinota bacterium. Classification (GTDB taxonomy): domain Bacteria; phylum Patescibacteriota; class Gracilibacteria; order BD1-5; family UBA6164; genus UBA6164. Next base: position 3,259 of record CALREY010000027.1, on the reverse strand, counting down.
TTCTTTGTTCATCTGCTTCTTTATTAAATAATGCATAAATCTCTATTATTTCTTCTATTAGATTTTTATCATATCAAAAATCTATCTCTTCTAATAATCTCAACTCTTTTATTACTTTTCTTGTAATAATTAGACGAGTTCTATTTCTGATATATGAATCTACATGTGTTGATTTTTTTTCATATGCATTCAAGAAAAAATTAGAAAATATATCATAATCATTTCATTTGTCTGAAATTTTGTTTAATTGATTATGATTATGGTCTACTTTTTCTATTTCCCTATCTATTTTTCTAAGTATGTATTTATAATTATCTTCTTCTATTTCATTATATAAAAATAATTCTTTTAAATATTGTTTTTCTATTCATAGTGCATGCAATGTCAGTGTTCTTCTGATAAATCTGATAGATGATTCATTTGATTCTCATAATATAAATTTCATATGCTCTACTGCAGCATTTAGTTTCTTTGTATATTTTAATAATAGATCATCGTATTCTATTTTTGTAATATACGCTTTTTTGTATGAAGAATTTAGTTTTTCTATTACTTTTAAGTTTGTTAATATTTTTCATTCATCATATTCAAATTCTTCATTTTTGTTTAATTTATCTATTTTTAACTGTTTAATCATTTGAGGTATCAGAGGTGCTTGCACAAAAAGTGTAAACATTATATTACATATAGTAAGTACCATCAAAAAATCTTTTATACTAAATGCATAAGTCCATCAAACCATTTGTTGAAACTCAAGTATTTTATAGTAACCTGGATCTCATACACCAGGTATCAACATAACCATAACTATTTCCAAAGCTCATCTCAAACATCACCATGATAATAATTTTGCCCGATCATATGGTATATGTTCTTCTAATTTAAATACATTTATAGTGAATATTGGAATATATACCGATATTGTTCTAGCAATCAAAACTGTAATAGTAGAAATAACAACTGGTAAGAAAAACTTAGAAAAATCAATATCTATAGCAGTTAACATAAATCACATAGATACAAATATGATTGAATCAGTAATAAATGCAAAAAATTGCCAAAACTTATGCATATGTACTTCTACTCTAGGAGTAATTTTGAATTTTCAATAATTTCAGATAACCATTGATGCAATAACTGTAGCAATAACTCATGAAATAGGAAAAACGCTAAAACTACGACTTATAAGCTCTGAACTAATAAACGTAAAGTGAGCAACTATCATGGTAAGAACTATTTCAGCTTCCTCATTATTGTTAATATTTTCTAATATTTTACTAAACAATACTCATGTAATTAATCAAAAAATAATTCATCAAAAAAACATAGAGAAAAATTGCCAAACTCATTCAAAATAAGTAAAAGAACTTACATGTCATCATTCTAATATAAGTCATAAAACAACTAAAAAGAATGCAACGGAAGCACCATCATTGAATTGACTCTCTCAGTCAAATATCATAGTAAGCCTCTTTGGAGCTCATAGTTTTCTAAATATTGATAATATAGCAACTGGATCTGTAGATGATATAAGTGATCAAAATAACAAACATACCAAAAATGGTACATTAAATCATGCAAATGGAAGTAAGTAATATAATACTCCTCAAACAAAAAATCCAGATATTAATAATGAAATGATAGATAATGAACCAATTATTTTCCAATTATTTAATAATAATTTGTAGTTTACATTGTATGCTCACTCAAATAATAAAACTGGTAAAAATACAAATAACAATACATCTGGAGATAGCTTGAAATCATCAATAAATCAAAAATATTGAAAATGCGAAATAGGTACTAAAAGTAATCATACAATTACAAGAAGTACAGTATAAGGTAGATTGATTCTTTTACTTGCTACATATGTAAATGTAGACATTGTAAGTAAAAAAATAAATGAAAATGTCTGATAGATAAAATCTAATTCTCCCATAATAATTATTAAAATTTAATATATATAATAATTATAATATATTAGTTTAAAATAAACAAAAAACTAGATAATAATTATCTAGTTTTTTTATTAATTAATCATTATTTTCCCCCGCCTTACTAAGGAGGGGGTTAGGGGGTGGTTATTCTTTTTTCCCTTCTCCTTGTTTTGCTAATAATTCAGCATGTTTTTTTGCTTTTTCTTCTTTTTTCTTATCTTCGAATTCTGCTTTTTTCTTATCCCATTCTTGTTCTTGTTTTTCTACTTCTTCTAGGCTTTTATTTATTTTTCACTCTACACTTTTTCTAGGTTTAGAATATTTTTCACGTGATACTGATAATATTTTTGCATATCTACTAGAAAATACTTCATCATTTTTTTGATTTGGACTAAATGTACTAGACGAAAATACAGGTGAAGGCATACCATCAATCAATTGTTTAGTATAAATATTATACTTTTTAAGATTCATTAAATCATCTTCTGCTATTTCTCAAGTAAGTACTTCTTTTAATATACTTGCATCGTGATATCAAACTTGAAAAGATACTATCGATCATACATTACCAAAAACAGCTCATCTAACAGATTCTTGCATCTGGTCTATATATTGATTTGCCATTACTAGATTGAGTTTATACTTTCTTGCTTCAGACAATATAGTAGCAAATGAATCTGTAGCGAAGTTTTGAAACTCATCTACATATAGATAAAAATCCTCTCTCTTACTCTCTGCTATATCAGCTCTACTCATGGCATCCATTTGAAATTTTGTTACCATCATCGCTCATAATAATGCAGATGCATCTTCTCAAATCTTACCTTTTGATAAATTTATTATAATAATTTTTTTGTTATCCATAGCCCATCTAATAGAAAAACTGTTTTTTGGTTGACCTAGTACATTTCTGAGAATTGTACTAGACAAGAATTGTCATACTTTGTTCAGTATTGGACCTGCTGCTTCTACTTTTTGATTTGGTGCCATTTTGGCAAATTCTCAAGTCCAGAATTTTTTTACTACTGGATCTGATATTTTGTTTACTACTTTTGCTCTAAATACATCAGAAGTAAGCATAAGAGGAATAGAAATAAGTGTTGAATTCGGATATTCTAGCAATGCTAAAATAGTATTTCTAAGTATATGTTCTAGTCTAGGCCCCCATGAATCACCAAATATTTTTTTAAATATTCATACCAATCCAGAAGCTACAAGGGATCTATGTTCAGGATTTACATCATCAAGCATGTTAAATGCTATTGGCCAATCAGTATCACTAGGATCGAAAATAATCGTTTGGTTTGTTCTAGATTTAGGGA
>CALREY010000026.1 GCA_943356435.1 Candidatus Altimarinota bacterium | reverse complement strand
ATGATAAAATGCTAAAAAAATGAAGCCTAATGATTCATAAGATGTGAGATAATGTATTACTTTTACAAAATGCTTCAAATCCATATAAATGAGTAAATCTAATAGAAGAAACAAGTGAGGAAGCTGCTGTAGAAGAAGTACCAGATGATAAATTTGATTTGATAATGGATGCTCTCTGATGAGTAGTAGAAAATTATCTAGAAAGAAAAATGAGCAAAAGTGATAAACAAAGAGAAATAGAAAGAGCAATAGAAGATGTACAATATAATAATGGAACTCTAGATTTGAGATAAAAAAATGGTTGATTAATAAATCAACCAATTTTGTATTAACTATTCTTATTTACTTACAAAGAATAGTAACATTATCATACTACCTAAGCCAAGCAATACTGCTGCCCAAGTCATATGACATCTAAATCTTGCTTTTCGATCGAATTTGCTTTGTTCGTTAATACTATCGTAAGTATAACCACTTGTTCCATATTTAATTCTTTGGAAAGCAAATCCAAATATCAATATAGAAATTAGAATTATACCTACACCCAAAATGAAGAATATTACTTCAATGCCTGAACTCAAATCGATTTTTAAGATATTCATTATTTTTCCCTCTCTTTTATAACAAATTTAAATAATGTATATTCAATTATACTAACTTTTATCTATTATGTCAAATATAAAAAATATTCTAAATAAGATAGCAAAATCACCATGAATTTATAAATTCATGGATAAAAATGATAATATAATTTATGTTTGAAAATCAGTAAATCTGAAATCAAGAGTTAATTCGTATTTTAACGGGAAATCAAAGCTAAATTTTGCTAAACAAAAAATGGTAAATTTGATATGCAAAATAGAAACAATAGTTACAAATAATGAAACTGAAAGTCTGATATTAGAAACAACTCTCATCAAAAAACATCTTCCAAAATACAATATATTGATGAAAGATTGAAAAAATCACATATACATAAAAATCACAGATGAAGAATATCCTCAAGTAATAAAAACTAGATTTAAATCACCAAACTACAAAAAATCTAACAATACAAAAAAAGAAGTATATTTTTGACCATATACTAGTACATATTATGTATCAAATATATTAAAAATACTAAAAACAGTATTTTGATACTGAGTATGAGAACATAATTTTTTTAAGTCAAAAAATAGCTACACTCTAGATAAATATATATTTAGAAATGATTATACATTGTCTGATTATCATAAAATACTTGAAAATATAAAGGATTTTTTAAACTGAAATACAAGTAAAATAAAGCAATCTTTAGAAGAAAAAATGAGAGAAAAGGCCAAAAATCTACAATTTGAAGAAGCACAAAAAATCAAAGAAAAACTAGCATCAATATGAATATTAGAAGAAACACAAATAGTAAGAGAATGAGTAACATGAAATTATAATGTGATTAATTTCGTAGAAAAATTTGATAAATTTCATATATGAATGATAGAAATAATTGACTGAAAAATCACATGATATTATAACTATGATATAGAGAATAAACTAGATGAAGATAATAGTGAAATAATCAAAAATTTTATAGAAAATTATATCATTGCTCCTCTACTTATATCAGAAGAAAAAGTAAGTATTCCTACATTGTTATTACCAATAAATATAGATATAGAATGAGAAGAATTATTAAAGAAAATAAAAATAGAATCACCGCAAATATGAGTAAAAAAAGAATTATTGGACCTATGTTATAAAAATATTTATGAATATGCATACAAATCACATCTAGACTCACTAAGCACCAAGTGATTTACGAAGAAAACTATGCAAAACCTATTAGAAATACTATGATATAAACAGATAAATAAAGATATTATTTTTGAATGTAATGATATTTCTCATATTTCTGGAAATCATACTGTTGCAAGTCGTAGTATAATAGAAAACTGAAAAAGTAATACTTCTAAATATAAAAAATTGAAGATAAAATCTCTATCAGCATGAAAAATAGATGACTTCAATTCTATGAGAGAAGTAATGAATAGAAGAATAAAGGAATTAGAAAAATATAATAATTTACCAGATTTGATAATAATAGATGGTTGAAAATGACAACTTAGTAGTGTGGTAGAAATAATAAAAGAAAATAATATTGATTTACAAGTAGTTTGAATTGCTAAGAGAGAAGAAGAATTATTTTTACCATGAGAATCGAACCCAATATTATTAAAAAAAGATAGTTTAGAATTAAGATTGATACAAAAAATCAGAGATGAAGCTCATAGATTTGCGATTACTTTCAACAGAGATAGTAGAATAAAAGCTATGAAGAAAAATATATTAGAAGAATTACCTGGATTTGGACCAAAAACTAGAAAAAAATTATTAAACAAATATTGAAGTGTAGAAAAATTAAGAGATATAGATAGAATTGAGCTAAGTAAAATATTAAATATTACTCAAATAGAAACACTAGAAAATCATTGATTGATAGATTAAAATAATCCCTACTCCTCCCCCCCTTCGTGGTACTTCCCCTAAAAGGGGCAGAAATATGGAAAAATATATTAAACATAAAATATTATTTTTAGTCAATTGATAATAGTAAATACTAGTTGTAATATATGTATTTGTATTTATAATATAAACTAATAATTTATAACAATCCAAAATGAAAGACTTCATAAAAAAATATCAAAATCATAAATTGATGACTAATGTAAATATTGTAATAGCTAGTTTAGTTTTGGCTGTTTTAATCAATGTATTTGTTGTTGATTGAACAAATATTGGTCAAAGTTTGAAAACAAGTGTACTGAATTCTAAAGTTGGAGTAGAAAAAGCAGATATATATCTACAAAAAATAGATAATGAACTATTTTTAGTAGCCAATAAAAATATGGCAAATCTAGATAATTTATCACTAAGTATTATCTATAATCCAGAAAATGTTACTATTACAGATATTAGATCAGAGCTATGACAAATAGCTAATTTATCAAATGATAAATGAATAAGCTCAATTATTCTATCAACAGATAAAGTAAAAAATATATCAAGATGAGAAAAAGTATTAAAAATAGTAACAAATAAAAAGGAAGAAAAATCAGAAAATATAAATATTGTAAATGCAAATTTTACAGATAATAATAAATGACAATTTTTATTATCTACTTCAGGAATAACATTTTAAAAAAACTACAACTCCCCCTTTCGCTACGCTCATTTCCCCCTCAATTGAGGGGGAGAAGAAATAAGTAACTTATTTAGGGGGAGTTTTATTATTAATAATAACTAATGAAAATATTTGATACACACTGTCATCCACATCTAAATCATATAAAAAATCCAGATGAAACAATTAGAAATTTTTTTGAAAATTGAGGAAAATATATGACAGTAATCTGAACAGATTTAAATAAGAATAAAAAAGCTCTAGAAATAGCTAAAAAATATGATTGAGTATTTGCTAGTATAGGGATTCATCCTTGTGATATTGATGGATTAGATATAGAAAAAACAATCAGTGAAATGAATATCATGTATCTAAAAAATAAATGAAAAATAGTAGCAATCTGAGAATGTTGACTAGATTACTATTGGATGGAAAGAGACGAAACTACTAATAAATTGAATGAAATAGATAGAAATATAAAAATAAATAATCAAAAAAAGCAGCAAGAGAGATTCTTCATAGCTCAAATAGAATTAGCAAGAGAATTAGGATTACCTGTAATAATTCATAATAGAGAATCTAGAGATGATGTATTTAAAATACTTCAAAAAACTGATTTCAAAAATTTCATCTTTCATTGTTATAGCGAAGACTTGGAATATGCTTATAAATTGATAGAGTTTTCTCCTAATTGCAAAATAAGTTTTTCATGAATAGTGACATTTAAAAATGCTAATGATATACAAGAAACAGCAAAAAATATTCCACTAAAAAACATATTAGCAGAAACAGATAGTCCTTATCTGACACCTACACCATTTAGATGAAGAGAAGAAAACGAAGCACTATACACGAAATATGTAATAGAAAAAATCAGTGAACTTAGATGAGATGATTGTAGTGAAGAAATATTTCAAAATTCACTAGAAATATTTGGGATAAAATAAAAAAGCTAAAGAAAATCTTTAGATTTTTTTTAATTAAACAAATGGTGAATAAGATACAAATGGCTGAAGCCATCTGTTGACAAAATGTATTTTCCTACATATCAACAGAATGCTTTAGCTTTCTGTTATTTAGCATTCTGTTTTTTTCTACTTATAATAATCTTTCACTTTATTTGGATTACTAAATGTTTCTTTGAATCATTCTGGATCACCATAATCAGCGAAATATTTCTGCCATGGATGTCATCATGACATTTTTTTTGCATGTTTTATTGGACACCAATATCTTTCTGTTCTACCAGCTACTTCTACTGCATAAGACATAAGTCAGTTGAAATATGAACAATACATACAGTTTATTTTTTGTATGAAATTTAGATAATCCAGGGGTTGTCTATCATTTATCATATAATGACTCCTTTTAACTATAGGTATTCTATACAATCTAAATGCTGTTTGTTGATAGATAAATAACATAAAGTCCAAAAATATTGCAGGTACAATCATTACATATATAAAAGGCATTGATATTAATTCTCTTATTTGTGCTGTGAATATTGTTTCCCATATAGATTTTCTTTGTTTTTTATTTTTTATTTTTGTATCTGTATTGAATACTATTTTTCATCATTTAATAGTAAAACCATATCTATCCATCAATTTAAAATACTCATGTTTTAGCTCTTCTTTTTTCTTTTCTATTTCTGCTAATATTATATTTATCTTAGACTTCATAGTTGTTTTTATAAAATATTATTTTTATTATATAGAACTTAATTATTTATCAAATTAATTTTATACTCACCATTTGTAAAAACTAAAACTTCATCTATATAAATCTCTTTTATATCTGGAAATATATCTATATGATATCTCTGAGTTACATCTTTGTGTAATTTTTTCCTGTATATTTGGTGTTTTTTACCAAGTGACAAATGAAAGCCTGCTACTCTTTCAAATGCATTTACATCTGATAATTTTTTTTGTTTTGAGATTCAATTATTTAGTCCAAATCATAATTCTCTTAACATTATCTCATTATCTTCTCAGGAAGAAATTTTTTCCATCAATTTCTTGTATTCTTCTGGACTATTTGGGTCAATATATGTGATAAATGATTGCTCTATTTTTATTTTAAATGGTTCTACTATTTGTACCTGCAATTTATCATCTGGATATGCATAAATACTTAGTTCTCAATTTACATTATCAAATATTTTAGCTTCTGTAAAACATTCTCAAATAGGAAAAGTACCTCATCTATTTTTTCATTCATAATTTCAAGTATTTAGTTTCATATCTTCAAATCATCATGATACTTCCAATTTACTTCCATCATGACATACAAAAGTCATAGTATTTGCTTTGTCTGATAATGATTTCAAATAATTAGCTAAAGATTCATAATAAGGCATTTTGTATTCCAATGCATCAGCATAATTCTCTATTTCATCGTCTTTTATATATTGCAAGTGATTGTGCTCCAAACATCCAACTCAAGCATTGTGCAGATTCAATCTAATACGAAAATCATCCAATCTGAAATCAGTAGATTGTACCAATACAACTGTAGATCACTCACTTAATGATAATAATTTATCTTTTAATTCTTGATTATCTATTTGTGCAAAGTTTATTATCTCTATTTCTCTTTTTGATAATCATAAATCTAGTTCATGTAATGCTTTTATATAGCCATTAGATAATTTAGTAGATAAAGCAGAATCCATATCATATACAAATACTATTTTATGATTTATATATTCAAGTTCATTTACTCTTAAATTATTTATTAATATATTTTTTGCAGCATTATAAAATTTTTCTTCCAAGATATCAGTAACTATCATAATCTATTAATTATTAAATAACTCACATATTTTATGAATTTACAAATCAAATACAAGATTAGTTTTAAAAAGGCTATAAAAGGATAGAATTATGAAAGTTTAATATTGACAAAAATAGAAATATTATTATAAGTACTATAGTATACGATGTTATAGTAAATAATAAATAGTTAATAGATTTTAAAAAAATATATGAACAAAGCTCAGTCCCACAATATAAATTTCAATTCTTGTGCAGTAGAAAAAACATTAGAAAAATTATGAGAATGATTTCAATTTTCATTGAATAAGGATTTCACTCCAATAACAATGCAAAAAGATTATTGAAAAAATAAAACGGAGTTTTTTTTAATTTGAGATGATATAAAAATAGATAATATAAATGCAAGTGATAAACATACTACAATTGAAGTAAAATTTACACATACAAGAGATTGAAAAGAAGTGAGTAAAATGTCTATGAGTGGAGCTATATTTTTGCAATATTTTTTATCTAGTATTGATGTAGAAAATATCGTATTAAATGAAGTAACAGACAAAGTAAAAGTGAAAGTAGAGCAATTATTAGATGATATAGATAATACTAAAGATAAACAAATTAAAAAAGCAGAAAAGAAATGAGGACTTGATATATTGAAAATTTTTAAATTTAAAAAGAAAAACAAAAAAAGCTAAAGATAAATCTTTAGCTTTTTTTTTCATTAAAACGGAATATCTTCTACAGATATGTCTGAATCATTTGAACTATAATTTGAATTGTTTTGTGCTTGATTATTATTTGCACTTCCTCCTTCTGGAGACCATTCATTTAATACAAAATAATGAGTATCACCATATTGACCTGGTTCTTTTCTCTTACTCATAGTCATATTTATATATCATTTTTCATTTGCATATTGTTTCAATTTTTCAATATTAAAACTCATATTAAAAAATTCTCCAAATTGTCAGCTTACTGCTTTACAAGTAGTTCAATCTATATATGTTTTTGCCATAATTAATTATTTATTAATGTATTTTAAAGTATAAGTATTGTAAGAAAGAAGTAGTATTTGTCCAAAAAAAATTATTTTTTTGATACTGGATGTGTTTTTGGGAAATTAGTAGCTATTTCTTTAGCTTCAGAAGTAGTTTCTGGATGTCACCAACCACTTGCGCTTACTCAATTAACTATATCATAAACTATATTATCAGTTCCATCACTATTTACTCATGCTGGAACGAAATCTAGTCCTAATTTGTGTCTCAATTTCCAAGCTATATTATGGTCAGCAGTAGAACTATCTCCACTTACTCATAATGCTCATAATAATGTTCATTCATCATTATACAATGCTAAACCACCTCCAAATACATTTACTCATCCTATTTTTCCACCTATCATAGGGTCTTCTTCAGTACCGATTTTTTCATTATCACCACTGTAAGCAACATGAATATTTACAGGATTACTGTGTTGTAAACCAAATAGGCTTTGTCATGCTTGAGTTGCAGTAAATAAATTCGCAGTAGAAAGTGCCAATCCTGGTAAACTAAAAGCATTTGCTGTATTAGCTTTTTGAGCAGAAATAACTCTACTTCCAGGCCATTGAGCTCCTCTATCATCTCAAGAAAATACTACATTTTGAACAACTCAATCTCTATCTACTATAGATGCCCACATATGTAATCAAAAACCTCAGTTTTTCTCTCAAACAACTTCTATAAGAGCACTTTTTAATTCTGCGTATGTTGGTAGTTTTTTCATTTTTTATAGTTAAAATTTAAAGTAAAAGTATAATATTTTTATTAATTCCAAAATCAAATTTAACTTATTTTTTCTCCCCCCTCCTTAGTAAGGAGGGGGTTAGGGGGTGGTCTGTTAGGATAAACTAAATTGCTTAATTCATACTCGCATTAACCAATCAATCAAACAATGGATGAGAGTTTTCTAGGCTAGATTTGAATTCTGGATGTGCTTGAGTAGCTATGAAAAATTTATGACTAGGTATTTCTACGAATTCTACCAATTTTCAATCTGGTGATTTTCCAGATATACTCATTCATAATTCTTCTAATTTTTCATGATATTCTGGATTCACCTCATATCTATGTCTATGTCTTTCAGATATTATTTTTTCTTTATATAGCTTAGCTGCTAGACTTCATCATTTCAAAAATGCATCATAACTTCCAAGTCTCATAGTTCATCACATATCTATCCCCTTTTGTCATATCATATAATCAACTACTGGATAATTAGTTTCAGCATCGAATTCAGTAGAATTAGCTCATTTTAATCCTCATACATTTCTCATATACTCTACTACTGACAATTGTAATCCTAAACATATTCATAAAAATGGCAGATTATTTTCTCTAGCATATTTTATAGCTAATATTTTTCATTCTACTCATCTCTTACCAAATCATCATGCTAAAATCATTCCATCCATTTCTCAATTATTACTTAAATTAGCTAAATAATCATTAGAATTTAAATTTTTATCTTCTAGTTTAACAGAATCTATCCATGTTATTTCTACTTTTGTATTCAGATTTGCTCATGAATGTATTAGTGATTCTTTCAAGCTCAGATATGTGTCTTTAAATTCTGTATATTTTCACACAATAGCTATTTTTACTGTATTTTTTGGAGAGATAATATTATTTGTAAGTTTTTCCCAATTATCTAGATTTGCAATATTTTTCTTTAGATTTAATTTTTTTTCTAGTATTCTTTCTAGATTTTGATTTTTATAAACTAGAGGTATTTCATATATAGAGGATACATTTACTGATTCTATTATATTTTCTTCTGGAATATCACATAGAGAAGAAATCTTATCTTTGATAGATTTATCCATCGTTGTTTCAGTCCTACATACCAATATATTGGGTATTATTCAATATTCTCTGAGTTTTGATACTGAGTGTTGTATTGGCTTAGTTTTTGTTTCACCAGAATAACTCAAATGCAGTAATGGAGCTAGGTGAATATATGCAATATTATCGTCTCATAAATCCTTTTTCATCTGTCTAATGGCTTCCAAAAAAGGCAAACTCTCTATATCTCATACTGTTCATCATACTTCTACTATCGTGATATCAGAAAATCCTGCTATATGCTTAAGTCTTTCTTTTATATTATCTGTAACATGTGGTACTATCTGTACTGTTTTTCATAAATAGTCTCATCTTCTCTCTTTTGTAATAACATCTAGATATACTTTACCTGTTGTTATATTATTATCTTTATAAAATCTCTTTCATAAAAATCTCTCATAGTTTCCTATATCCAAGTCAGTTTCTCATCAATCATCTGTTACAAATACTTCTCAATGCTCATATGGACTCATAGTTCAAGCATCTATCTGCAAATATGGATCCATTTTCACCATATTTACTTTGTAACCACTAGCTTGTAAAATCTTTCAAATAGAAGCTGAAGTTATACCCTTTCATAATCATGAAATAACTCAACCAGTAACAAATATCATTTTCATAATCTATCAGTTATTTATTAATTCTACTATATTTTTTATATCTTCCAATCTATGGACTGGAAAATTTGCTATTCTTATATTTTCTGATTTATGTGATGCATATCCTGGACTTATACTATATCATTTTTCTCTCAAGAACTTGAATATATTTTCATTTTGTACTTGAGTAGTAGATAATACAAAAGTAGTTTTTGATTTACCATTATCTGATTCTAGAAGTGGCTTCAATTCGATATTATTATAGAAATATTCTGCTTTTTCTAGTGTGTGTTTTTCTAATTTTTCTATGTTTCAAAATACATTTTTGAATTGATTAACTACAAATCACAATCCAGCAATAAGTACAATATTTGGAGTAGATGGAGTATGATTTACTGCCTTGAATTTCATAAAATTTGATAATTTATGATGAGCTCATACATCTAATCAAGCATTTTCTAACTCTATAGATTTTTGTATTACATTATCATTTATTATCATTACTCATAATCATGGTGGTAGTCAGAAATTTTTCTGTACTGAAAACAACCAACAATCTGCACTAGTTATATCATAATTCAATGCTCAGAATGATGAAGTAGCATCTACTACTATGTATTTATCTGCAAATTTATCACGAATATTTTTCAATTCATTTGGTGAATATTCTATACCAGTTGAAGTATCATTAGCTGTCAAAACAATTACTTCAGAATTAGCATTAATATCCTCTATTTCTACTCTATGACCTCTAGTTTTTTTGATTGATTCTGCTTCTTTTCTAAGTGATTGAGACTCTGATAAAAATAATTCTCAAAAATTTCAATTAATAATATGTGATATTTTTGGATTTGCTAAGCTCTTGATAATTATCTCCATAGATTCAGTAGCTGAATATGTATAAAATATATGATAATTACTAGGAATATTAAAAAATTCTCTCATTATAGCATCTGTATTTTCAGATATTTTTGCAAAATCTGGTCCTCTATGTGGTAATATAATAGTCTTATTTTCTATAGATTTATGTAAAAATTCTTCTACTCAGATAAATAATTCTGCAGGTCACACATTGAAATTCTTAATCATTTTTCGTTTTTGTTTTTAAAAATTAATATAGGGTTAAATATACTCATATATATTTGTTTTACAAAAAAATAATATAATTTAAAATTGACTTTTGGCTTATTATCCATATAAACTATACATCCAATTTTAAAGTAATTATCAAATATTTATGTGTTGAATAGTATGAGTTTATTCACTAGATTGAAGAAATGAAAATATATGAGAGATAGCTGTAAATTTATTAAAATGAAATAAAAACAGAGGTCAGGATTGATATGGATTATCAGCATTAACAGAATGTTGAATAATGGAAACATTTAAATTCAGTGATTTAAATAATGATACAAAATGAATAATAGAAGAAGTAAATGGTCAAGTAATTGCTGTTATTTGACATGCTAGATATTCTACAAGTGGATGATGAGAAACTGGAAATGAATATTTGCAACCATTTGAATTCATGCACTTAAAAAATGGTATGGCATTTGCATTTAATTGAAACATAGTAAATGCAACAGATTTAGCAAAAGAATTAGAATTATCTGATAATATACAATTCAAATATCCTCTACTAGATACAAACGTATTGAAACATATGATTTTATCAAAAGTAAAATCATGAGAAACAAATCTAAAAAACATACTAGAATATGTAAATAACAAAATAGACTGAGCCTGTAACTTGGTATTGTTATCAAGAAATTGAGATATGGCTTTTTCAAAAGATAGATGGTGATTTAGACCACTTGCATGGTGAATAAAAGACTGAAAACTTTATTTATCTAGCGAAAGTGCAGCTCTAGACAAAGTATGAGTTCATGACTACGAATTTCTAAAAACTGGTAGACTTGTTGAAGTAAGCGGTAAATCAAAAAATATAAAGGAGAAAAAAATGAAACTAGATAATAAAAACAATAAATCTAGTTGTTTCTTTGAAACTGTATATTTCGCTGATCCTAGAACAAAAGTAAAAAATCAGTCTTCAAATCTACTTAGATATTGTCTATGACAAGAATTGGCAAATGAAGAAATAGAAAGATTTAGCCAGTCTGATACAATAGTAATAGATGTTCCAAAAAGTTCATTTGATTGTGCTGAATGATATGCTGAAACACTTGATTTAACACATTTGAACTGAGCTATTACAAAAAATCCAAAAATAAATAGAACATTCATCTCAAGTACTGAAGAAAGAGAAGAAAAAATAAAGAAAAA
>CALREY010000025.1 GCA_943356435.1 Candidatus Altimarinota bacterium | reverse complement strand
TGTTTTTCTTTGCTTGTTCTCAAAAAGTTCATTGTGTCCAAGCTACTGCTCAGCTATATGTAATAACTGTTTCATCATTTGGAGATGGATATTTCCCTGCATCTAGATTGTATAGTTCTAATCCTGTTTTAATAGATGATAAATCACTGTTTCTCACAGCATCTCTAGATTGAGCACTATATCATTGTAAGCTTATAAATGCTATTGTACCAAGTATTGATAATATAGTAATTACAACTATTAGTTCTACTAGTGTAAATGCTTTTGTTTTTTGTATATTCATAATATTTAAAAATAAAAATATAAATACATATTTATTATATGAAAAAACAAGAAATATAAAATAATATTTTATATTTCTTGTTGACAGATTCATAGTTTATTTTTTTATTTCAGTAGTTTTAATTTCTACATTTTTTATATCTGGTGTTTTAGTATTAGACTTAACAGGTTCTACTACTTTAGCTTCAACTTTGACTGGGATTATTTTTAACACTTTGTTACAATTTGTGTTATCAGATTTAGAATCCTTACAATTTATGTATTTATCATTATTAATTATTTTTATAGTATTGTTTCAAAAAGTTCAAAATACTACTGTTTTGTATGTTGTTCAATCAATAACTTTTTCTATTTCGAAATTATCTTTAATAAAGTTTACATTAAAAGTTTCAGTATTAATATAATTAGAATCTTTTATTAAAGAAATAGTATGATTATTAGCACTTCTAGGTAACTCAAATCTTCAATTGAAATTTATTATTCAATTATTTGAAATTGAAGTAGAATCATATTCAGTATTTCAAATCTTTAATTTAAATGTAGATAAATAGCTCTCTTTTTTATAATTTTCTACTTTGAAATTTATATTTTTCAGTATCATATCTTCCAACTTATTTTCAAGTGAAATAGAATAAATAGCTCAAGTATTTACAGTATTTATATCAAAATCTGATTTTTCTATTTTTAATTTATCTACAGTTACTTGTGATTTAGAATTTTTTGTAACTATTATTTTTAATTTATTACTAATTACTCATTCTTTAGTTTTCAGACTCATTTCATATTCTCATGCTTCTATATTACTAGGTATTTTAAATCTAATATTATTTGAATCAATGAATTTTATAACAACAGTATCTTTTCAGATTGTTAGAATATCAGTATTTTTAAATAATAATCATTTCAAATCTATATCTGTATTATTTTTAGCTAATCAATCATTATTATATATTTTATATGATAACAATAATGGAGTTTTTCAAGTGTATTTTTCTTTTGTTATATCGAAATTCAATACTTTAGAATTCTTGATATTTCACTTTCATACTGATATTGTTCATTTCAAAATTGTATCAGCGATTTGTATCTTGCATATGTTACTTACACATGATTGAACTTTATTTTCTTTTCCATTTAAAAATATTTTGTCTTCTCTTATATTAAAATCTTGTATAAACAATTGAATATTTCTAATATTTTTATCAGTATTCATTATTTCAAGTGATACCAAATTTGGAAGTCTAGATTCATTTTTGAAATTATATATATTTGATTTATCTCAATACAATTCTAATTGTATAAAGTTATTTCAGTATCAAAATTTATTCAACTCTATATAAATATCATTATTTATAATAGTATACTTTGGTATTACTACTTTATTATTATATATAGTAATTGTCTTTAAATTATTTGGTAGATTTTTTGTATTTAATACTAAAAAATTTTTTTGAACTATTTTTCAGCTAGCTTCTATCATAGAGCTTTTCACTGATGTTGATTCTATTATAGGTTTTCAATTCGCTACTTTTATTTCAAGTGAATTAGATTCAAATCAGTTTGATAGAATTTTTAAAGCAGCTTTTCATTCAATTAATTCTGCTGGAAAAGATATATAAGAATCTTTTTTATTGTAGGTAAAAGTACTTATTATCTTTGTTCAGAAATAAAGCTTAGAATTATTATATTCATTTAAATTGTCTCCATATACCAATATATTTCAATTTTTTGTAAATCAATTACTAGAAAATATATAATTAATTTTTGGTATTTTTACATCTAAGTTAAAAATATTTGATTTCAGTCAATTTGATGTTATATACAATTCATTATTATCTATTTTTACTGGTAATAATCATACTATCATCCTATCTTCAGCAAATACTTTTGAAAAGTTTCATCACTTTACTGTAATATTAGGTAATTTAGAAAAATTATGTCATATAATAGTGATTTGTCTATTTGATGTAGTGTTGTTTAATCATGATACATTATCTATATATGGAAAATTGTATTGTCTTTCAAGTTTTATATTTGTACAATCTAGTTTTACAATTCAATCATATTTGTAATTATCTCAAATAATAAATGTAATAAGTGATTTATCTTTTTTAGTAACATCTACTTTTTTTCAATTTATATTTAATATATTACATTTATCTAGATTTTCTCACTTGATATTTATGATTGTTGATTTTGAAAGATTTCATTCATATCAAATACTAGAAATTTTGCTTTGTAAATCAACAGCAAATACTCCAGTGTTTAAAAACAATGATGTAAAAAATATTAGAAAAGATAATATATATTTCATGGATATTTATTTAATTATAACAATGGGAATATTACAATATTTTACTTATTTGTCAAGTATTTTTTAAATTAAAAAGGAACATAAAATAAGACATTTAGTGTTCCTTTTTAACTATTAACTCTTTAATTTCAATAATTTTTCTTCTAGTTTTTCTAGTTTGTTTTTTGCTTGATCTTTTTTCTCCATTTCAGCTCTTACTAATTTTTCTGGAGCTTTATTTACAAATGCTTCATTTAATAATTTTGTATCTAATAATGATATATATTCCTTAGTATCTGCTATTTGTTCCTTTATTCTAGATATCTCTATATCTAAATCAAGTGCATTTGATGTATCCACATATACTTCAACTCATGCCTTAATCACTCAATATGCTAGATTTGCATCATCTGGTCTTTTTGTTACTAGAGTATAATCATCAGATTTCACTATTCCTGCTATCAAATCTATTACTTCAGATATTACTTCAGCATTTTTTGCTTTAGCATAGATTTTTATTCAGATTGTTTTATTTGGTAATATATTATTATCTGCTCTTATCGATCTGATTTCTCTGATAATATCTAAAACTAATTTATTATCTCTCTCTATATCTAGATTTCTATCTATAGCAACATATCACCAATCAGCACTTATAAGTTCTCATTCAAATCAAAGCTTTTGATATATTTCTTCAGTTACAAATGGAATATATGGATGCCATAGTTTTAACAATTTATTAATAACATAAGTTATTACATTAGTACCATATTTAGATACATCTTTTGTAAGTTTGAATTCTTCTATATAATAATCACAAAATTCATTTTTTGTAAATGATTGTAGCTCAATACCTGCTTCAGAAAAATCATAGTTTTCCATAGATTCAGTTACCAAGTCTGATAAATGCTTGATTCTAGATAAAATCCATTTTTCATGAAACATTAAATCATTGTAGTTTGCTTTAATTTCAGTTTCTAATTTATCTATATCAGTTCTGATAACATCTATATTAGTACCTACAAATCTAGATGCATTCCATAATTTATTTACGAAAAACATATTATTTTCTACATTTTCTTCATCAAATTTCAAATCATTTCATGGAGTATTTCATATAGAAAGAGTCAATCTAAGAGCATCAGTACCATATTTATCTATCATATCTAGTGGATCAGTTCAGTTTCATAATGATTTACTCATTTTTCTACCTAGTTTATCTCTAACTAATCCATGTAAATAAATAGTTTTAAAAGGTGTTTCTCCTGTGAATTCATATCAGAATAATAACATTCTAATTACCCAGAAAAATATTATATCATGACCTGTTTCAAGTACTTGAGCAGGATAAAATTTTTTTATTAAGTCGTTTTGTTCATTAGAATCTATATCATAACCTAATGCAGAAAAAGGCCATAATCATGAACTAAACCATGTATCAAGCGCATCTTTGTCTCTCACTAATGTTTTATCTTCACCATAATGTCATCTAGCTGTTTCTTTAGCTAATTCTTCATTCTGTGCACAAAACATTTCTCAGTCTGGTCAATACCAAACAGGGATTTGGTGTCACCACAACAATTGTCTAGAAATACACCAATCTCTCAGATTATAAATCCAATCTTCAAATACTTTATTATATCTTTTTGGTATTATTTCGAATTCTTTAGCCTTATATCACTTTATTACTTTTTTTACTATTGGATCAATTTTTACGAACCATTGAGTAGAGATAATTGTTTCTATTTTAGCATGTGATCTCTCACCATATCATACTTTAGATGTATGGTCTTCTATTTTTACTAGATTACCTTTTGCTTTTAATAATTCTACTATATTTTCTCTTGCTACTCTATAATTTTGACCAGCAAATATTCCTGCGATTTCAGTCATATTTCAGTCTTTACCTAGAACTACTTTATTTAGTGGTAAATCATGTCTCTTCCCTACTTCGAAATCATTAGCATCATGTGCAGGAGTTATTTTAACTGCTCAAGTACCAAATTCCATATCTACCATTTCATCAGCAATAAGAGGTATTTCCTTATTAACTATTGGTAGTATCAATTTTTTTCCTGCTTTTAATAATTTCTTATATCTTTTATCTTTTGGATGAACAGCTACAGCTACATCTCATAGTAATGTTTCTGGTCTAGTTGTTGCTACTATTACTTCGTTATCACTACCAGATACGAAATATGTGATATGATATAGTTTTGATTTCTCTTCTTTATATATAACTTCTTGATCAGAAACTACTGTATCCAAAACTGGATCATAGTTTACCATGTATTCTCATTTATAAATAAGTCATTTATTGTATAAATCTACAAACGCCTTAGTTACAGATACATTCATATCTTCATTCATTGTAAACTTCTCTTTTGACCAATCACATGAAGTTCACATTTTTCTAAACTGATTTTGGATTTGTCCTCAATAATTCTTAGTCCAATCCCAACATGCTTCTAGGAATTCCTCTCTTGAAATATTATGTTTATTTTTTCATTCTTTTGCTAGTTGTTCTTCTACTTTTACTTGTGTTGATATTCATGCATGGTCTGTTCCAGGTAATAATAAAGTAGTATCACCTATCATTCTATGGTATCTAGTCATTATATCTTCTAATGTAAGCATAGAAGAGTGTCAGATATGTAACTTACTAGTTACATTTGGTGGAGGCATAGGAATATAAAATGATTTTTTTGTTTTTCATTCTTTTGGTAAAAAACTACCATTTTCTTCCCAGTTTTTGTACAATTTATCTTCGAAATCTTTCGGAGTATATTTTTTTGGAAACTCAATATTAGTCATATATGTATTTTATTATTGTTAAAATTTAAAAATTGCCTGTTATTAATTTTTAACGACTCGTATTACTAAATAATATGTTGTCATATTACTATTTAATTAAAAAATAAGCTTGTTACTATTATAGTAACAAGCTTTAAAAATCAAAATTTTTATTTTTTAAATTATCTAATAAATAGATACCCTGAATTTACCAATGTTGAATATTGTGCAATTTCTGGATTTCTAATTATTAATTGTAAACTATTGTAAGCTGCTGCTTCAGCAATAGTTATTCCCATAGTGATAGCTGCCATACAGAATACAGACCATCTAAGTGCTTGTGCTACTTGTTTTTTTGTAGGTTTTTTCATAAAATAATTGTAAAAAGTTAAAATACATATATATTAAAACATACTTTATTTTTTATGTCAAAAAAAAGAGCAGTTTTTTTGCTCTTTTTTTTATTTTTTTATTATTGTAATGTACAAGTATCTAATTGTCCGCTATCTAATATACATACAGAACCAGTACTAGTAGATCAACTAGTGGTAATTGAACTTGCTCAAGTTACAGCAACTGCTCATCAAAGATTATTATTTACATATATTCATGCTAGGTTTTTTACTACTTCAGAAGGAGTATTTACATCTATTGTAGAATTTATAATACTAGATAGTTCAGGATTATCTTTTAATATTGTTCCACTATATGCATCTTGTATTCATTTCAACAATTGTATTCTAGCCGTATAACTACTTCCACTCAATAAATCAGAACAACTTCAAGTATCGCTATATGCAATTACATTATTTGGAGTAAATGAAAATCATCAATTTAAATTGAATTTTGCACTTCAGTATGAACTAGGTAAGTTTTTATATCAATTATAAACCAGTGAACCAGAATTTATAATAGTTAATACATCAGGATTTGATAAATCATTTGCTATAAGAGTAGGAACACTTATCATATTACATGTTGTTCAAGACAAAGCTTTAGCTGTAAATCAATTATATGATCAAGAAACTAGTGCATATCAAGTAGTATTACCAGCATATGTATTAGTTGCTAGATACATTGACAAGTATTCATCTCACTCTAATACTCCTGAAATTAAATAATTATTTCTAGAAGCTGTAACTGAATAAGTATACTTAGAACTAGTTAAAGGATCTGTAGGTATCCTATCCAATTTATTTATATTAGTAGTAGTTACTTCACCAAAAGTTCATTGACTCCATACAATAGCTCATGAATATGTTACATCAACTGCATCCGTAGAAACAGGATACTTACCATTATCTATATTAAAATACTCTAGCGTAGATTTCATAGATGCCATATCAGATATTCTTACACTATCTCTTGATGACTGACTGTATCAAGATAAACTAATAAATGCTATAGTTCAAAGAATAGCTAAAATAGTAATAACTACTATAAGCTCTACCAAAGTGAAGGCAATATTTTTTGATAAGGCTTTATTTTTTTTATTATTCATATATTTTATTAATAATATTATTTTAATTAATTTTATCCCCTACTCTTTCTATAGTAACCCAATTCAATCATAGATTTGATCAATTTAAAGTAGTTCATCCTGGTCTCCATATAGTCAAATCTATTTGCAAATAGTCTCCAGATGTTAAATTATATGTTGAAGATCAATTCATATTTCCAGCGTTTGTTAATGCTCATATAAATCATCCTCAAATTAGATTTTTATAAGTACCATTTACTTTAGTCCATATCCACATACTATCAGATGCTCACCAAGCTACAGAATTAGTATTAAATGATGTAGTCACACGATATAATCAATCTTTTGGAGCTGTAAATTTCCAGTTTGATCATGTAGTAACAGCAGTATTAGAATCATAATCTATACTATCAAAATTAACTATTGTATTTGTTCAGTGTGGAAAACTTTGGTTAGAGGAAACACTATACTTAGCAGCAACTGGCTTGATTTCATTTACTATTCAGTTCCAAGCAGTAGAAGTAAGTACATCTCCTGAGTTTAGATTATAACTTGAAATACTTGCATGCAACACCACATATTCACAATACAGATATAATTCATAATCATTGTATGATTCATTTTTTTAAATTATTAATAATCATAAAAATTAATTAAAATATATTATTAAACATAAGTTTTATTATAAAAATTGTGTAAATTTATGCAATAAATAATGAGTATTTTTGATTTACAAAACAAGTAAATATATCATAATTAATTTTATGATAACAAAAAAAATCAAAGAAAATTTCTTTGATTTTTTATTAGTAAATTAGAAATTACAATTTCAGAATGTAGAAGTACCAAATGTACATGTATTTAGTACACAACTAGTTCAATTCCAATTATAATTTGCATCACAGTTGAAATCACATGCTGAAGGGAAATTTTCAGACCAACTTACAGTAGGAGCCCAAGCATTTCAATCCCAAGTTTGGTTATATGTTGTAGCAGTTGATGCAGTAGCGTTAGAAGGAATACTTCAACCACAACTTACACTTTGTATATCTGCTTCACAGCTATCTCCATCCCAAGTATAATGTAAATCACATTTATAATTACATGTAGTAGTACTAGGTGTTAGATTGTAATCTCCTGTATCTACTGGATTCCATACAGTTGAATTCCAAGTTTGAGTTATACTACTTGCAGTATTCCAAATAGCATTTGCAGGTAATCAAGTACAGTTTGCTGATTGTGTATCAGCTACACAGGCATTAGAACCATTCCAAGTATAATGAAGGTCACATGCAAATGTACATACTCATGGAGTAGAAGCATTATGTATCCATGCAACTGCAGCACTTTGACTAGTTGCTGTAGAATGAGCATTTGTAGGTACTGAATTTATACATATATCTTGTACACAAGCTCATGCTTGTTCTACATAACCACTAGTACAAACTATATTATATATTTCACTTTGAACAGATGAAACTCAATCAGTACATACTGCTTGTGCTCAATAATTCTTTGTTCAGTTAGATATACTTTCTGATTTTGTTACATTTTCTGATTGATTATGCAATAAGTTTCAAAATGTATATCAAGACATAGTTCATGAAGTACAACTAGCATAAACAGGAGCTTGTACAACTATTTTTACTGATCATCAAAAATTATTATTTACATAAGTACCAGCCAAATTTTTAACTTCTTCAGATGGAGTTAATACATTTATTGGTAAACTTATTATTCTAGCTATATCTGATTCACTAGCTAAAACTGTACCAGAATAAGAGTCTTGTATTCATTTTAATAATTGTACTCTTGGTAAATAGTTTGAACCATCTGTTAATGGTGTACAACTACTAGCATCAGTATAAGCTATTAAATTATTTGGAACAAAGGCAAATCATCAGTCATGTTTAAATTTACTAGTTTTGAATGAACTAGGTAAATTCTTAAATCAATTATATACCAAGCTTCAAGAATTTATTATTTGTTGCAAATCAGTAGTAGTAACATCATTTGTAATTATAGATGGTACACTTACCATATTACAAGTAGTTCAAGATAATGCTTTAGCTGTTTGTCAATTATATGTTCCAGATACTAAAGCTGTTCATTCTGTATCTGCAGCATTTGTATTTTCAAAATAATTAAATGAAAGTGGTTCTCCCTCTAATATTCAACCTATTTGAAACTTGTTTCTAGTAGCTGTAGTACTATAAGTATATTTAGTATCTGTTGATGGATCAGTTGGTATTTTATCCAGTTTATCAACATTTGCTTCTACTGTTTCTCAAAATGTTCATTGATTCCAAACTATTGCTCAACTTAGAGTAATATCTACTCATTCTGTAGGATTTGGATATTTACCTGCTTCTAAATGAAATAATTCAAGTGATGTTTTCATACTAGATATATCAGATATTCTTACACTATCTCTACTATTTTGACTATATCATTGTAAGCTTATAAAAGCGATAGTACCCAAAATAGCTAAAATAGTAATAACTACAATTAGTTCCACTAATGTGAAGGCTTTTTGTTTTTTTATTTTCATATACAATATTTGTTAGAGATATAACTAAATCATTTTATTCATTTTTTAATATATACAAATTATTAGTATTATTTTCATTTTACAAATGTATAATATGTTTTATTACTAAGAATAATAAAATAAAACACACTTAATCGTGTGTTTTATTTTATTATGAGACATTTTCTACATCTTCTTCCTTATGCATTCTAGCACTTACTTCATCCCATACTTCTTTTGGAATATTTTTAGCAATTTTTACTTTTGGATAGTTTTTAGCTGCTAGAAATGGTCATCTACTAGAATTTTTTATCACCATTTCTTCCCCACTTTCAGAATCTATCATTAATCATTTTCTTATAAGTATTTCTTCTAATATTTCTTCCTTTTCATCTTTTATTTTACCTATCCATTTTACTTTTGGATATTCACTTGAAGCCAAAAATGGACCAAATCTTCCAGTTTTTACTACCATTGTACCAGCTATTCAGTCTGGACATGGTTTTCATTCATATTTATTTCTCAAATGTTCTAGGTTATCTTTTTCTCATTCTGGTTGATCAGTGAAATCACACTCTGGATACTTAGAACATCAGATAAATTTACCAGATTTTGAATGTCTAAATATTAAATCAGATCCACACTTAGGACATTCTTTTCATACTTTTTCTATTACTTTCTCTGCATTTGCTCATGCATGCTCCAAGTCTTTTTTCAGTGTTATTTCCCAGAAATCACTAAGCATTTTTTCATATTTTACTTCTCACATAGCTACTTTATCGAAGTCTTCTTCAACATCTTTTGTAAACTTATACTCCATCATTTTTTTGAAATATTCTTCTAGGAAATCTGTTACAGTGAATGCAACTTCAGTTGGTTTCAAGAATTTTTTCTCAAATTTTTCTATATATCATCTATCTATTATAGTAGAGATAGTAGGAGCATAAGTAGAAGGTCTACCTATTCATTCTCATTCCAATTTCTTTACGAGAGATGCTTCTGTATATCTACTAGGTGGTCTAGAAAATCATTGTATTGCTTCCAGATTTTTACCTGGCAAAATTTCTCATAAATCAATGCTTGGTAATTTTGCATTTTCTTCATCATCTTCATTTTCATCATCACTTCACTCTATATATAGCTTCATAAATCAATCAAATTTAATAACTTCTCATTTAGTTATCCATTCTTGATTTGTTGCTTTTAAAGGTGAAAATGTAAAAGTAGTTACTTCTACTACTGCATCGCTCATCTGCGAAGCTACAGTCCTCTTCCATATTAATGAATAGACTTTCAATTGTTGAGCATCTAGTACACTGACCAAACTATCAGGATGTCTAGACATATCTGTTGGTCTAATAGCCTCATGAGCTTCTTGTGCTCATGCTGATTTAGTTTTGTAGGTTCTTGATTTATGATACTCTTTTCAAAAACTTGATTCTATTACTTTTTTAGCATCATCTAATGCTTGTTCAGATAGATTTACGCTATCAGTTCTCATATATGTAATAAGTCATTGTCTTTCACCATTTCATAAATCCATTCATTCATACAATTTTTGAGCTACCATCATTGTTTGTTTTACTCAAAAACCAAATTTTCTAGACGCTTCTTGTTGTAATGTAGATGTAGTAAATGGTGCTCCTGGAGATCTTTTAGAATCTTTTTTTATACTATCAATAAGTTTGAAATCTAGATCAGTATTACCATGAATTACTAGATTTCATTTCTTGTTTTTTTCTTCTTTTAATACGCTTATATCATCAAAAAGTGTAGATAGTACTTTTTCTACGTCTGCTTTAGAATCAAAAGTCTTATTTTTTCAATTTATTTTTGATAAAGTAGTTTTAAATTTTGATTTACCTTTATGAGTTAATTCTATTGATATTTTCCATGATTCTACTGGTTTGAAATCAATTATTTCTCTTTCTTTTTCTACAATCAATTTCACAGCTACAGACTGTACTCTACCTGCTGATAATCATTTCCTGATTTTTTTCCACAATACTGGACTTACTTTATATCATACTAGTCTATCTAGTAATCTTCTTGCTTGTTGAGCATCAACAAGTCACATATCAATAGTTCTAGGATTTTCTACTGCAGAAGTTATAGCTTTTTTAGTTATTTCATGAAATACAATTCTCTTCGTTGTTGCCGGATCTATTTTCAAAGCATGACAAAGATGCCATCATATAGCTTCTCATTCACGATCCTCATCGGTAGCTATCCATATTTCTCATGACTCTTTAGCCAATTTTTGTAAATTACTTACAGTTTTTACTTTATCTTCACTTATTTGATAATCTGGAATAAATCATTTTTCTATATCTATTCATAGAGTTTTAACTGGTAAATCTCTAATATGTCACATAGATGCAACTACTTTATAATCAGGTCATAAGAATTTCTCAATAGTCTTTCATTTTGCTGGAGATTCGACAATCACTAGATTTTTTGCCATATTTATAATAGTTAGCAAATAAATTTACACTAACTTTTTTAATCTTTTTTATACTTAAGTCAAAAGAAAATTTTTATTTTTCTATTTTT
>CALREY010000024.1 GCA_943356435.1 Candidatus Altimarinota bacterium | reverse complement strand
AAATAAAAAAAATAAATATTTATTTAAAATATATTTTTAATAAAAATTAGCTTTGTTTTTTTGTATTTATTCAATGAATATGCTAAAATTATTATAATATAAACTAATTAAGTATATGAAAAATATAACTAATATTACTAGAAAAGATTTATCAAAAGAAATTCAAAAAAAATATAGGGAATTAAATGAATTATTTTGAGCTAAATGAATAAATGAAAATAAATTTACAGATAAATTCCTAGAAATCTACGAAGAAGTACAAAATAAAGTTTTTGTACTTTTATCTAGTAGTGAAAAACTAAATCAAGAAAAAGTAGAAGAAACTGTAGAAAAATTATTTCAAAATACTTTCAATAAGGCTATATTATCAATAATTGATATTAATAAAAGTAATGCATTGTTATTAAATTATAGTATATTCAAATCTAAATGAACTATTGAAAGATGAAAAAATTGAAAATCTAATTTCGATTTCAAAGAATGATTTAAATATGAAGAATTTTTGAAATTGTATAATGAATTATTTTTTTGAAAAAAAGATGTAGATTTAAAAATATATATGGAAAATGTGGACTCTTCTAAAGTTAGAAACTCTCCGTATTTCATAATAAATATATATTGAAATAATATTTGAAAAACAATTTTATTATCTAATAAAATTTGAGAAGCTACTTTTATATATAATACAATTATCGAACCAAAGTCATTTGAATTTACTACAAAATGACAAGAGATTAATTGAGAAAGACCTATTAGAATAGTTTATGATGAAAATTATACAAAGGAATTAAAGGAATTGATTTTACAAAAAGAGTTTTATGAATACAAAGATTCAGAAATAACAGATGAAGATGTAAATAAAAGAGAACAAGATTATTACAATAAAATATATATAAAAACAATATTAACAAGTATTACAGATGCAAAGTGAAATAAAGTAGATATAGATTTAAATACTATTTGAGTGGTAGATTTTAGAAATCTATATTTTTGAAAAAATACTAAATATGGAAAAATATCTGGGCAAAGATTATTAAAAAATAATTGATGAACTAATAGTGCTATATTAAAAAAAGTTTTGGAAATATATTGAATAAATAGAAAAGATTTAGCTGATACAAAATTAGATTATAATAATCAAGAACATATTAAAGAATTATTAAATAATGTAACTGATAGTAAATTAAACAAAGTAGAAGTTGATTATAATAAAATTTCTCTAATAGAATTTAGTAAATTGAATTTGTGACATTGAACTGAGTTTTGAAAAATAAAATGAATAACTTTATTAATAAATGTATGATGAGAGAATAATATAACACTTAGAAACATATTGAGTATGAACTGAGTAGAGAGGAAAGATTTACCATCAGAAACAATTGATTATAACAATGAATCTCATATAAAGACTATTTTATCTAGCATCACAGATAAGTATTGAGATAAATTAGAAGTAGATTTGAAAACTATTTGATTAGAAAATTTTAAAAAATTATACTTTGGTTATAATACACGTTTTTGAAAAATAAATTGATATTGAGTATTAAGAGCAAGTTGATGAGAAGCAACTAAAGTATTGAAAAAGGTTTTGGAAAAATGATGAATATCTAGATGAGATTTAGCATCAGATGATATAGAATACAATAATCCTGAACATATTAGAGAGGTGTTAGCTTATCCTAGTGATAAAAGTGGAAACAAAATCCAAATTGATTTAAATACAATTAGGATGAAACAATTTGATAATTTGTATTTTTGATATGGTACTAGATTTTGACTTGTAACATGACAATCATTACTAATAAAAAATTGAAATGTAAATAATCCAACTGTAAAGAAAGTATTAGAACTGATTGGAATACAAAGACCAGATTTGTCATAAAATATAAGAAACACTTAACCCACCCTAAATTCCCTCCCTAATATTAGGGAGGGAGTCTACATTAAAAAAATATTCTTAAAAAATAAGAATATTTTTTTATTGAAAAGAATTAGAAAAAAAGTATTATAAAACTAATTACAAAATAATCTATGATAAAATGAAAAACAGAATAATTAAATCTATATATAGATTTGCAGCAGATCATGGATGGTTGAAATCTTGGCATATTTTTTCGTTTGCAGATTATTATGATCCTTCGAATATGCATTTTGGGAATATGAGAGTATTTAATGATGATTTTATAGAATGAAAATCTGGATTTTGAATGCATCCTCATTCAAATATGGAAATATTAACAATTATGCTAGAATGAGAAATAACTCATACAGATAGTATGTGAAATAAAGCAACGATAAAAAAATGACAAATCCAAACTATGAGTGCAGGAACAGGTATTCGTCATAGTGAAGAAAATCGTTCTGATAAATTGGTACATTTATATCAAATCTGGTTTTTACCAATTCATGCTTGAAATACTCCTACTTATAAAGATTTGGATATAAAAATAGAAAATAATAAATTAAATTTATTAGCATCAAATATAGTAGAAGAATGACTAGGGTACTTGGATAGTGATGTAAAAGTGTATTATTGAAAATATTATAAATATGAGTCTTTTGAATATACTGTAGAAAAGAATAGATGATTATTTTTGTATATGTATAAATGAGAATTGATAATAAATAAAACTACAATTAGCGAATGAGACCAATTGAGATTTGAACTAGAATGAATATATGATTTCAAATCTAATACTGTAGATTGTGAATTTTTACTGATAGATGTAACTTTGAAATAATGAAAAATAAAGAAATAAATAGAAGTTTTATTGAAGTAGTAAAAAGGTTTCTATCACCTATATTGATAGACCCATTATTGTATTTCAGAGCTTTTATTATTTATACTATTTGGGCTATTACTCCACTTATTCATGTAATTTTTTTAGAAAAAACAATATCATATCTAAATATATGAAGTAAAATTTTATTTGAAAAAATATTAGTTAGTTATGTTATTTTTATTGTAATTATTGAAATTCTAGAACGGTTATTCAGAAATTGGTGATGGACTGAGGTAACTCCACTAAGTCAAAAAAATATTCATAGGTATTATATAAAAAAATATGTAAAACTAGATAACACTTCTACTGAAAAAGTCTGAACATGAAAAATAGTATCTATACTAGAAACATGATTAAAAGAATGGTGAAGACTTATAGACATGACATTTGAAATGTGATTAAGAGTATTTTATACTTTTTTGTTCACTATTTACATGATATTTAGAGTAGATATTATTTATGGATTATTATTTTTAATTATATATATTTTACTTCATATTTTTTCTCTTTATTTGAATACATTTCTCATAAAACATAGAAATCAAAGAATAGAGGAAAAGCATAATTATACTAAACAATTGGTAAAAATAATTATGTCAAAGTTTGAAGTATTACAGAATTGAAAAGTAGATAATGAAGTAGATGTATTAGACGATAGGGCATTGTGAATGTTGAAAGCAAATAAAAAAATGGTTCCATATTTGCATGTATTTTTTAGATTACCGATTTTTTTTATATTTGTTGTTAGAATATTAGTATTTTTGATTTTGTGATATCAAGTATTAGAAAATAAAATATCTATTTCTGTTCTAGTTTGATTATCAGGATCATTGATATTAATGAGTAAGTGAATAGAGGATTCAATTAGATTTGTAAAAGATATTACTAAAGAATTTTCTTCTATCACGAAACTATGGGACTTTTTCGATACTATTCCTGAAATACAATGATATGAAACAGGAAAACAATTTATCTATAAATCATGAATCATAGATCTAAATAAAATATCATTTTGATACAATAATGAGAAAAAAGTATTAAATAATTTTAGTTTAAATATAGAGTGATGAAAAATAACAGCACTCGTTTGAAATAGTGGGGGATGAAAAACTACACTAGTAAAAGTAGTATCACAATTTATCAGACAAGATAAATGAAAACTAGTTATTGATTGACAAGATATATCAAAAGTATCACTTAAAAGTTATTATAAAAATATATGATATCTGACTCAAGAACCAAGTGTATTTGATGGAAGTATAATAGATAATTTAACTTATGCTATTGACTGAGATATAAATGAAAATGAAATAGATGATATAATAAAACTCTCAAAATGTGAGTTCATATATGATTTCAAGGATTGACTAGATACACAAATATGAGAAAGATGAGTCAAATTGAGTTGAGGACAAAAACAGAGATTAGCAATAGCAAAAATAATGCTAAAAAATCCAAAGATTATAATATTGGATGAACCAACATCAGCACTAGATAGTTTTTCTGAAGAGTTGATAACAAAAGCAATGAATAATTTGTTTAAATGAAGGACAGTTATAGTAATAGCACATAGATTGCAGACAGTGAAACACGCAGATGAAATAATAGTGATAGAAAACTGACAAATAGCAGAAAGATGAACACATAAAGAACTAATTTCACAAAAATGAATATATAATAGAATGCTTGAATTGCAGAGTGGGTTTTAAAAAAACATTAATAATTTTTAATGTTTTTTTATTTTTTGCTTTTTTTGTCACATTTTTTAGTTATAATCGTTTATGTATTTGTAAACTTAATATTAAATTACATTTTAAAAACAACCCTATGGATGAAATAGGACTTATAAATCTCTGTAAATCATGAGATAGCCAGGCATTTTGAATTATATATGATAGATATATAGATAAAGTCTATGATTTCATATATTTTAAAACTTATGATAAATTTATCGCTGAAGATATTACTAGTGATACATTTTTTAAAGTGCTTAAATGATTGAATAAATTTGATACGCAGAAAGAAAATTTTAGCCTAAAATCTTGGATATTAAGAATAGCATATAATAATGTAGTTGATTACTATAGAACAAAAAAAGAAGAAGTATGATTGGATGATATTCTAGAAAAATGAGTAGAGACTGATATCTGAGAAGAGATAGATAATAAATCTAAATTAAAAGAAGTACTAGATTATCTAAAATGATTAGAACAAGCACATAGAGAAATATTGATAATGAGAATATGGGAAAATCTATCATATGCTGAAATATCAGAGATAACATGAAAATCGCAAGATAATTGTAAAAAAATAGTTTCAAGAACACTATTAAAAGTAAATAGTAATGTAACAATGATATTACTTTTATTGTTGAATATAAATACTTTCTAAAAATAAAAAATATGAAACCTGAAATAAATGAAATACTGAATGAGCTGTATGAAAATGATAAATCACTAAAAAATAAAGAAAAAGAATTGATAAATGTCATATCAAAAATGATGGATTCAAAACCTAATTCTAAAATAGATAATGATTTCAAAAGAGAACTAAAAACTAAAGTATTAAATCAAATGAATAATAAGAGTACAAGTTTTTTTAATTTAGCTTCTTTGAAATATTTACTGACTTTTGTTTCTGGAATAGCAGTTGTGTGATTATTTATCAATATTTATCCAGATTTATTTAATAAAACTACTGATATATTAGTACCAAATACTGATGAAAAATCTATAAATTTATCTTTTAGTCCAAAAATAGAAAAATTGGAACAAGATAATGCATTTGGAAAACTAAAAATAGATAAAAATTCTCAAATAACTGATAGAGAATTAGCTGCAAAAGCTGTAAATGCATGAGTATCTCCAGAATCTATTTCTAGTAGACAATTATGATGATGAGCAAGTTCTGTAAATACTACAACAAGTAGCGCAAATCCATCTGCTAGCTCTGATGCTGTAATAAATAATCCAAGTACTAGTCCAAAAGTAAGTACTTCAATGGCTATGACAGAACCAGCTATAGACTCAAAAATGTCTATGTTGCCTTATCCTGATTATAAACCAAAAACATATACTTACAACCTAAAACAGTGAGTTTCTCTACCAGAAATACCTGCAAATATGTATGTGTATAAAAACCAAAATACAGATATAAAAACAAATAGTTCAAATCTAAGTGATATTTTAAAAACTGATATAATAGATTTTTCTAAATTGGATAATTTAGGATTATCTTATCTAAGTATTTATGAAGATCAAAAAGATGGATACCAATTAGATGTTTCTTTGGCTGAATGAAGTATAAATATATATAGAAATTATAGAAAATGGCAAGAGGTTGATTATTCAAATCAAAAACAATTATCATTAAATGATATTCCAAGCGATGATAAAGTAATATGAATAGTAGATGATTTCACTAAAAAATACTCTATAAATCTAGATTCATATTCTAAGCCAGTAGTAAATAATTCATGGAAAAAATACTATGAAATGTCTACAGATAAACAAAATTATTATATTCCAGATGTAGTAAGTGTTATTTATCAATTCAATGTAGATGGTATCTGAGTATATGAAAGTTATGGTAATCCAATATGACTAGAAACTACAGTTAATGTAAGAGATATGAAAGTGAATTCACTATGACCTATTCAAAAAATGGATTTAAAATGAAGTAAATATGATTTAATGACTTCATCATGAGAGATACTAGATATAGCAAAAAAATGACAAAATAACAATGTGTATATGGATGCAACAGTAAAAAATGAAGCATGAGTAAGAGAATGAAGTAGCGGAAGTGAATGAACAGTTGCTACTTGAGCTACATTAGATGCACCATCTAGCATGCCAGCACAGGCTCCAGTAGAACCTGAAGAAATAAATGTAGAAATCTGAAATCCACAAATAGTATATCTAAGACAATATATTTACAATGAACAAACACAAACATCTGAGCAATATTTTGTACCTGGTATGAGATTTGATGTATTAACTCCAAGTGATGATGCTAAAATGATTTATCCAGGAGAAACAGTGACAGTTCCACTAGTAAAAGATTTCTTGAATACTAATACAAATATAGTTTCGCCTATGGTTAGGTAAAAAAAAAAGAGTAAATACTCTTTTTTTTGCTATAAATTTTTTTCTAAATATTATATTAGTATTAATTCACTAATTAAAAATAAATGAATAAGACTTTCTACAAACCTAATATAATAATTTCTAAATGTTTGAATTTTGATAATTGTAGATTTAATGGTGATATGATAAATGATAATTTTTTGAAAAAACTTTGAGATTTTGTGAATTATATACCCGTTTGTCCAGAAGTCGCTATTTGATTAGGTACTCCTAGAATGCCTCTACGTTTGGTAAATGTAGATAATGAGACTAGATTGTTACAACCAAGTAGTAAATCAGATTTAACAGATGAAATGGATTATTTTTCTGAAACTTTTTTAAAAACTCAGAAAGAAATAGATTGATTTATAATGAAAAATCGTAGTCCCAGCTGTGGGATAAAGGATGTAAAAGTATATGATAAAGTAGATTCTTATAGTATAAATAATAAATATTCAAGTTGAATATTTGGA
Organism: Candidatus Altimarinota bacterium; assembly: GCA_943356435.1. Classification (GTDB taxonomy): domain Bacteria; phylum Patescibacteriota; class Gracilibacteria; order BD1-5; family UBA6164; genus UBA6164. Next base: position 5,038 of record CALREY010000024.1, on the reverse strand, counting down.
AATAAGTTATATGAAATGTTTCCAAATATACCAACAGAAGATGAATGAAGACTGAAAAATTTCAGACTTAGAGAAGAATTTTTGAGTAAAATATTTTGTCTAGCAGAATTCAGAGAGATAAATAAAACAAAAAAAATATCTGATTTATCAGATTTCCAAGCAAAAAATAAATATTTATTTATGTTTTATTCACCATCCATTCAAGTATTGTTATGACAAATTGTTGCTAGTTATAATAAAGAAAATTCAAATGAAATATATAATTATTATTTCAAAGAATTAATTAAGTTATTTAATACTAAAACGAATATATGAAAAATGGTTAATACTCTAACTCATATATTTTGATATTTTAAAGATACTTGTTCAATTGAAGAAAAGCAATTTTTCTTGGAAACAATAGGTGTATATAGAGAGTGAAGAATACCTACTAGCTCTGTAATGAGTATTTTGAAAACTTGGGCATTAAGAGATAAAAAAGAATACATATTAATACAAACTATACTTAATCCATTTCCTAAAGATTTGGTAGAGTTAATTGATAGTTGAAGGATTTTAGAATTATAAATAAAGTGATGAAAAAAAACTCAATTTTTTGGTTTAGGCAAGACCTAAGGACTTTTGATAATAAATGACTAATAAAATCAATAGAAAATAGTGATAGTATTTTCCCTATATTTATTTTGGATAAAAATATTATTCCATGATTTTTATGACTATCTGATAAAAAGTTTTTATTTCTAAAAGAAGCACTTATAAATCTGGATATAGAGTTAAAAAAACTATGATGAAAATTGACTGTTTTTCATGATTTTCCAGAAAAAATTATTCCAGAATTATGTAAAAAATATGATATAAATACTATTTATGCAAATAAATCATATAGTAGATATGGTAAATCAAGAGATGAAAAAATAGAAGAATATTGAATAGAAAACAATATTTCATTTATATTAGAAAATGATTATCTATTGAATGAACCAGGTGAAATAGCGCAAAGAAAAGTATTTACTCCTTATTTTAAACTCTGGAAAAAACAATTGCAGGAGAAAGAAATAGTTTTACAAGAAGCGAAATATTTTAATCAGCTTTTAATCCATGAACAAGATACTAAACAATTATTAGACGAATTAATAAAATGAGAAACTCATCCTTATTTTACTATTGATTTTTGAAAAAATAGACTAGAAAAATTTGATTTCAAGCATTATGAATCTTTTAGAAATGATTTGGATTTGGATGGTACTTCTAGATTATCAGTTTATTTGAGATTTGGTATTTTTTCTGTTAGGGAAGTGTATTTAAAGGTAAAATATGAATCAGAAACTTATGTAAGTGAACTTGCTTGGAGGGAATTTTGGCAACATATTGATTATTATTTCCCATTTACTAAAAAATATGAATTTCAAGAAAATAAGAGGCATATAAAATGGAAAAATGATACAGAATTATTTCAAAAATGGTGCGAATGAAAAACTGGATATCCAGTAGTAGATGCTGCTATGAAGCAATTACTAGAGACAAACTGGATGCATGGTAGAGCTCGTATGATAGTTGCATCATTTCTGACTAAAGATTTGCATATAGATTGGAGAATGTGAGAAGAATATTTCAAAAAACATTTACTAGATTATGATGAAAATGTGAATTTTTGAAATTGGCAATGGTCAGCATCAGTGTGAGCAGATCCTAAACCACTTAGAATATTCAATCCATGTTTACAATCTGAAAAATTTGATAAAAAAGCTAAATTTATCAGGAAATATTTGCCAGAATTAGAAACTCAAGATATCAAGGCAATACATAATCCAATAGACAACAAGCTAGATTATATAGATATAATTATAAATCATAAAGAAGCTCAAAAACTAGCTCGTGAAATGTATAAAAATAAAACAGAAAACTATTAGTTTTCTGTTTTTTGTTAGAAATTATAAGCCATAGCAAAGTATTTTGCTACTGAAATATATAAATAAATAACTATAGACATAAAAAATAGTATCTTTTTCATAAATTTATATAAGGAAATATTAATATAATAAAAATGTAATTGTATTATAATATTTCAATATATTTATTCAATTATTACAATTTAGAGAACATCGTTTTTTGTTTATTTTAAAGCAATATAATTAGGTAGTAATTAGTTGTTACCATTTTTGAATTGAAGGCATGAAAAAATCCAAGCTTTGCTTGGATTTTTGCCTTTTTTAGCTTATTTATTAATTAAAACTAACATTGCTAAAGTTTTTTTTGTAAAAAAATCATTTTTAAAGCTATCTTTTACATACATATGAGCATTATTTACAAAACCAAAAAATGCAATCAAAGTAATAAAAAATGAGGATAAAGATGAAGCCGGTATCACCGTAGAAAAACTAGATTGAACATAAATATCAATCAAAACACCAATCAACATAATAAATACAGCCGTTATTCTACCCAAATATACTTTGGGTGAATCGCTCATTCCTAGAAATACTGCAAACATAGAGTAGCCAAATATTTGTAACCAAGTGTGACTGTATACCAAGTCAAATCTGTAGTATATATATGCGAGTACAATGGTTGCTAATAGCGTCAACTTGTGGTTAAAAAATCTCTTTCCTCTGATATTCCAAGCATCAAATAACTGATATACATTGGAAACTAGAAATGGTAAATTACCCAAGAAATATTGCCAATTTTTACCTTCTGTTGATTGTAGTACTGCTGCCAAACCAACTAATGTAAAAAATAATGACGATGAAGACATGTATACAAAACCAGATTTTTTTTCTCCTCTAGAATATTTCGTAAGAGCAATTATCATGAATATATCACCAATAATATGAAGACATATAACAGATAAATTTAAGAGCAAATTACCTTTACCATAGTACTGAATAACGCAAATAGTCATCAAACAAATAAACAGTATTTTCCAATTATTTCTCACAAATTCCCTCAAATCTGTAAAAAATAGTAATATTAAATTTTTCATTTTTATATTCCTCCCAGATTTAGTTTTTTTCTAGCTTATTTATTATAAATAAAAAAATATAATTAGCAAATTTTAAGTTTGACTAATATAAAATATCTTTTATGATAAATCAAATAATAACAATATAAAATCTATATGCAGAAAAAATTAACTAGCCACAATAGTATGAAAAAATCAAACATATTCAGTAATCCAGAAGTATTACGAATAGTTGGGAATGATTTTTTACCACAATCAATAAAATTAATTGATGAAATAAAGGATAAACTTATATTCATGATGGATAAAAATAATTGGGCATGAGTATCACCACAAAATTTAGTCGTTGATTCTTGAATAATTAGTAATAATGATTTTTATAAAAAAATACTTGTAATAAGAAATTTTAATGGTTCAGAATACTTTGAGATACTTAATCCTAGCTATGAAATGATATGATCAAATTATGTATTGTTACATGAGATTTGTTGAAGTATAGAAACAGTAGATACTAATCCTTTATGAGTTCTAAATATGGTTCCAACAAAAATAAGAGTTACTTGATTTAATTCATTATTTGAGAAGATAGATTTTATTTTTGAGTGAACTTGAATAGAAAGTCAGGAACAAATATCAATATTAATACATGAAATTAATCATATTAATTGAAAAGTTATATCAGATTGATGAATAATTAGAAAATTAGTTAAATGAGATACTAAATTATATTATAAAGTACAGAAATTATTTCCAGAACTAATAGCATCATATTTAGAATTCACAGGAACAAAATATGTAATACATAGTATTTGAGAATCAGGATTTAATAAAATATGTCCTAATGCAAATAAAAAAAATAAATGGGAAAATATATTACCATTTCATTTTGATATTGATTATGATTTTGATTTACTTAAATCTGCTATTATAAATGATTGAAAAAAGTATAGCATATCAATGTGTAATAAATGTTTTTAATAAAACTTATAATATAAAAATAAAAGAGATAGGTTTTTTAATCCTATCTCTTTATATCATTATCAATAACCAAAATATTTACAATCTGGCAAATATTTATTATCGATATATATATTTTTAGTGACGATGGTGACCATGATGACCACCATCTCCACAACCTATGATGCAAACTCGAATAGCACTACGACCATAGTATCCATTTCCACCATTGTATCTTCTATTACCACCATAGAAACGACGCTCGTATTTTTCGGCAGGTTCTTGAAGAGTTGCTTCATCAATAACTTCTTTTCTTTGAATAACCTGACCATGCTGATCATATGTTACTTCAGTATGTTTTTGTGTTTGAACAGTTGGTAGATTTTCTCTGTATGGACGATGTGTACATCCACTAGCCAAAATCACGATACCAAACAACAACATCAATTTTACTAATAATTTTGTTTTCATTTTCGTATCTCCGAAAAAAATTTGTTTTTGTTTAATTTTTGAGATTATTTTTACATCTCTTAAGAAGATAATACATAAAAAAATATAAAAGTCAAGAGTATTTTTGAAATAATATGTAAATAAATAAAAAAACTGTTTTTTAAAACAGTTTTTTATTTATTATCACCGATTTGTGACCAAATATAATTGAATATCAATCTGAAGTTATTGGCTATATTTTCATCAGTAATTGATATTGCTACGGAATTATTTTCTATGAAAGACATAATATTTACTTGGTCTCAACATATTTTTATATCTCATGTAAATGGGAATAGTTTCTCACTTATAGTTTTAACTGATCTCAGTTCTTCTGGTGAATCTATATTTACAGCATTCTTAGAAGGACAAATTACTCTGTTATATATTTTTTTTCTCTTTCTTTCACTTACGAAAAAATCTACAAATTCAGGTATCAAAGTAAGCATTTCTCAATTATCTTCTATTGAATCTATTGGTTTATTTATTTCTAATATCTTTGTGTATAGTTTTTCTAGACCTTCTTTTCATTGATAAAAAGTTACTTCTGGTAGTGCTGTTCTCTTATTTCTAAGATTATCAAAATACGCAATTGTTTTTTCTATGTTATCCTCTTTTTCTTTTAATTTT
>CALREY010000023.1 GCA_943356435.1 Candidatus Altimarinota bacterium | reverse complement strand
TATTTATTATTATATATGTATTTATAATTTATCAATTATATATTGCAGAATTTTTTTTGTTTATTCTATTTTTGTGTCTTTCATCATAATGAATATTCGGAATTGCTATTTCATACTTTTTATAAAATTCCAATTCTTTTTTTACTATTCTAAAAGGTCTTTTTGAAATTTTACATATTAATACTTTTTCTAATATATTATTATCTATTTCGTCTATATTTGTATATGCATCAATGTCTAAAATATTATTATAATCATTTATATTTATCTCTGTTTCTTTTGTTCTCCATTTTGTCTTGATTTTTTGAGTTCATCAAAAATCAATAATAGCATTGCTAATGAATTTATCACTAATAATTGATAATTTTATTAATTTTATTAAAAATATTATCATCCCACTCAACATTTCTGAATTTTTTTATCAATTCTGCTAAAATTTTACATCTATCAATTTCTTTTGATATCCCTTCTCTTATATAAAATTCAAAATTATCATAAACATCTGCCATCTTTACAATTAATGCTCATTCTCAATTCAATACACATCTTTTAACAATATCCTCTAATCTTTGTTCTTTTGGCAAATCCATATTTTTAGAATTAGCTTTAACTATTTCTAAAACATTTTCACCAAAAAATTTTCTAATTGTTTCTTCAGGTAATTCTGTATCTTCTAAAGCATCATGTAATAATCAAGCTATACATAAATACTCTGGATATCAATTGTTATACAAATATGTACATACTCTAATACTATGAAACAATGCTGGTTTTTTTTGTTCATCTATTGGGAAATATTCTACTAAAAGTTTCAATGCTTTTTCTATTTCAAATCAAATCATAATTAATAAGTTATATAATATTAATAAACCAAAATAAAAATGAATTATTTTAAAAAATCATACAACTTTTCAAAATCTTCATACACTTGATTTTTATTTTTCAAACCATCTAGTCGATGTATTTTAATAAGTCATTTTTTTTCTATATTATACAAATATTCTAACATTAGTTTAATAATATTCTTAGTATTATCATCGTATTTTCTTCATCTACTGTTCTCAAATCGCTCTATTCAAGATAAAAAAGGTATAGTAATCTCAATTACATGAATGTCAAAAAATATAGATTCTTTAAGTAATTCAATATGAATTTCTTCTGGTGAATAATATGGATAAAAATAAGCATATATTAATCATCAAACAGTATGAATATATCTATCAATAATTATTAAATCATTTCATTTATTCATATTAATAATTTTTTCTAATTCTTCTTGCTTTAATACTGTTATTAATTTTTTTATTAGTATTGTTAATGAATCATTTATACAATCGAATTTTGATTTTTCAATTATATCTAATACTTCTGATCTAAGAAAAGGTTTATGTAAAATTTTTTTTACTGATTTAAAATTATTTGCAAATATATTATCTACCAATGTTGACTTTCAAGCTCATGGTAATCATTCTAATACAACTATCATATTTTTTTATTTATTAATAATATTTTTCAACATCATGTTTTAATATCTGTACAATTTAAAATTATTTCATCTCAGTCATTCAAAATACTAGTTGCATTTTCAGTTGATACTAGACAAGGAATTCCTATTTCTCTACAAAAAATTCAAGCATGAGATAATATTCAACCTTGATTTGTTATAATTCATCAAGCTTTTTTACATGCTAATATTAAATCTGGAGTAGCACTTTCAACAACTAAAATAGAATTATCAACCATTCAATTAATTCCTTTATACAAATAATCAAATTTTAAGAAATCTGGTTTTATAATTTTTACTATTCATGTTATAAATCAATATGACGCTATAGTTCAATTTAAATTTAATAATTTTTTTTGTTGTATATTTTTTATAAAATCTAATGCTGTTTTTCATTCTATTAATTTATATTTATTTCATAATAATCAAAATATATATCAAGATTTACGTTTATTTATAATATCTAAATCTAAATACTTTTGATTTTTTATTATTAGTAAAATTTCAGAGAATGATAAATGCCATAGTAACAATTTATCAATTTTATATTGAACTGAGATTTTATTAAGTACTTTATTCAAATATGAGTTATTTCAGAAAAATAATTTAGAAAAGAATTTTCTTCATGGATTTTTTATATTTCATATTTTTTTGTCTAATACATAACTTGTATTCAATGAATCTGTATAAAAAAATTCTGTTTTAGAATAATACTTAAAAAAATTAATAAAAATTTTATAAATTTTCTCTACATCAGTGATTTTTAAATTAATATAATTATCCATTTTGTCTTCCAAATACTTTTCAGAATCTGTAATAAAATTTTTAAAATCATTTTTAAACATTAATACATTTTGCTTATTTTCATATAATTCTTTTCACTTTAATAATAAATTTGACTTCATGTCATTTGGAATGTAAGTTTTCCAAATTATTCAATCGAAATATAAAACAATTTTCAATTTAGAATAATATCACATATAAATATCACTAAAAATAAATGGTCTATTCTCTGATTCAAACATTCTAGTATATTCATCTATTCATTTACTATTTAAAAAAAAATCTTTTTTTATTATATTTTTTGTAATAGGTCGAAATTGTAATATATAAATTTTTCAAGAAATATAAGTCCATTCTAAATCTACATCATATCATACAATATTTTTTAAATTTTTTACTATTTGAATTAATCATATTATAAAATTATGATTAATTATTGATTTTGGAAATAAATAATTATTACTATTATAAACATATTTGAATCATAACTCTTTTCAATTAACAATATTTTCACAAATTCAAATATTTCATTCTATTATAATTTCATTTTCTAAATTAACAGGATTCTTAGAAAAACATACTCATGAGTATTCTCAGACTATCATTTCCTGAACTATTATAAACATTTTTAAATTAATATTATTCACTTTATAATCAACTATGTTTTGGTATGATTTAAGTTTAATATTATTTATTCAATCAGCACATTCTTTAATTTTTTCAACAATATTTTCTTTACTTACAAATAAGAATGTATCAAATTGTCAGGCAAAACTATATAATTTACCATCTTCAATATTACAACTACTTCTTACAGCAAATGTTTTTGATTGTATATTTGAAATTTCATTATATATTAACTCTTCATCAATATCATCATCTCATAAATCAATAACAAATCACCTAGGAATGTTATATCATATATTACTTGCATATCATAAATTATTTGCTTTAGATCAATAATTATCATTTTTAGTAATATTACATAAATTAGTAATTTTCATTTTTTAAATAATTAGTATTATATTTTATTATTTTAATCTTTAATTATATAATCAACTAATCTCTTAAATCAATTAACTATATCTGATGAATAATTTCTATTGTATACGTACACTGGCTTATCAACAAGGTTATTTTCCCAAAAATTTTTATGTTTATTTTTTATTTCGCTAGACGTATATGGATAATGGTAAGTAGAATTAATAATAAAATCTCATATATATTTATAATTTACTATTTTTGTTACTAATGATGAAGTAGATGTTGATAATAATATAACTTTATCTAGATAGAAATCATTATTCAAATATTTTCAATTAAATCAATCTTCTATAGGAATACATATTTTTCTATAATTTGTTCTATTAATGAATTCATTTTTTTGCAACCAATCTATTGATTTATTTTCTATAATTGTTTTATTATCAAATGATATTGTAGGATCTCAAGACTTAAGAAGTACTCATTTTTCATCTTTTATTATGTTTATCCAATCATCAGACAATATATTTCATCAATTCAAAATATTAGCTATATTTAATAAAGCAGTGCTTTTTCATCAATTTCTTCATGCAATCATTAATGTTCATCAAATTTCATTGCTTTTAATAGCACTACCGTGGACTGGAACCAATCATATTAAATCACTTATGTATCAAACTAACTCAGATTTGAATTTTCAAAATCAATTTCATTTAATTTCACATATATTTGATTTCCTATCAATAAATCATTTTGCTATTTTTTCTCATCAATGATAAATAAAAATCGGTAAATTCATTATATTATCTATTTCATTCTCATTTATAATAGTATACTTTTCTTCAATTTGTTCTAATAGTTTATTATCCTGAAATAAAACTTTTATTATTAATCATGCTATACTTATATAGATTATATTATAATTATAGTATATTTCAGAATAATTTATAGGAAAACTTTTTTCTATCCAAATAATTTCTGATTCATTATTACTATTATTATCAATTTTTTTCATATCTTAATATTTATAATATAAATTAAACAACGGTTATTTTAACTTGTCTTGCTTTGCTAAATTCTACAATTAAAGGAGCATCTATGCTATCTAATTTATTATCTACACATTTTAAATAATTTTCACTCCACAATTCATTAAAATTTTCAATTGGATTTTTTTTTCATGTTATTAAGAAATTCCAAAAATGTTCAAAATCAGTATACATAAATGAAATAAATTTTTTATTTAAATTAATATCAAATTTAATAAAGTTTTCTAAAAGTCATTTTCATATTTTAAATGCCTCCATTTCATAATTAAAATATTTTGATTTAAATACATTATCCAATTTTAAAGGTAATGGTCTTGAATTTACAATATTTAACATTTTTTCATATTTATTTGTTGTTGAATATTGAATTAAATGTCAAAACACATGTGATAAAATAAACAATGTACCTAAAATTCATCTTTTACTTACATCAATAGCTATTATATTATTTTCCCATTGTGCAACTTGTTCACTTAATCAAACTTTATTATTTAATAAATATACATCCAAGTTATAATTCTTTTTTAAATAAGTTATTGTATCATTTAATACTAATTTATATTTCATGTAAATTTTTTAAAAATTAAATAAGTTCTTTTTTCTAATACGTAAATATTTTTTATTAAGAAATCAAATTTTAAATTGACTATTTAACTTAGATATAATTTTGATTTCTTGAAAAAGATATTTCATATTAAACATTATAATAACATTAAGTCAAACTAAAAAACTAATAACCTGTTGTAGAAAATCTACAACAGGTTATTAGTTTTACTCTATTTTTAGCTATTTAGCCTATATATTATTTACAACAACTAATTTTCAGTCAACATATTTTTTAATTATCAAATCAAATCAAATTGCATCTGATCAATCAAAATAATATTCTCAAATGAGTCAATTTCTTTTTTTATCTTTTGTTATGGAAGATAAATAATTATGGATATTTTCACTATCATATCATACTTCATTTATTGAATCCAAAACTAAACTAATGCTTTCCGCTTCTAAAATTACAGCTAAAGGATTAGAAACTTTTCAATATAAAGATTCATATTTTTTTATGAAATCATATGCTAATTCACTGAAGTTTAATAAACCAGGTAATTCAATAGTATACAATCAATCTAAATTATTATTTCTCAATTTTTCTACTCATTCATTATTAATAAATAAATCTGCAACAAAAACTCTAGATTTTAATTTTTCTAATATTCATTCTTTGGCTAATATATTTACTTTTCATATATAATTATCATCAGGTTTTCCTAAAAAAATCAAAAAATCAATCTTATCAATTTTATCTTTTATACTTTTTACTGTTTGATAAAAAGTTTTTTCATCTTCATTAAAATGTTCATCTATTATAATATTTCAAGAATAATTACTTTTAAATGATTTTAAATATTCATTTCTATAATCATTATCTTCTGATAATATTGCGATATTAGTATATCAATTTTTATTAATAAACTCAGCTAGTTTTAATCAATAAGCTTTATCATTAAAAAACTTTTTTACATGACTTCATATTTCTGAAATTACTGGTGAAGAAGCAATAGATGAAATCAATGGTATATGTTTTGATTCAGTTTCATATCATAAAGGAATATTAGTACCTGAACAAATATCTCAAAGTATAACTTGAGGATTAACTTCTTCTAATAGATTACTAATATAAGAATGTGTAATCATTCCACATTTACTATCTATTAGTTGTAACTCAATTTTTTTTCAATTTATTCATCAAGAATTATTAACATTATCAATATACATTTTATAAACATTTAAAGCCTCTTTTCAATACAATTCAGCTCATCAAGAAAGTGGAATAAATGAATATAATTTTATATTATCATCTGATACTTGGAATTTTTCTATAATTGAATTTATTTTATCAGAAAAATATCAAATATTATTCTTTATTTCTTCATTATAATTACTTACTCATATAATAGTAGAAAAAGCAATTATAGAATAAATTTTATTGTTCAAAATATATCTTTTAAATATTGTTTCATTACTATTAAAATTATCAATTGAATTGTTATTTTTTTTATTCATATATTATTTTTTATAAGCTTTCCATATTAAATTAAACATACTTTTTAATCATTTATTAAGAATGTTACTTTCTATTATCAATCAATATATTTCTTCTTTTTTATAACTTAAAATAGCTACTTTATTTCAATATATTACTATTTCATTTCACATTTCAAAAATAGGATCTTCTATTAATAATGTATTATGCATATCTATATGATACTCTCAATAATTTGATTTATCTTTTGTAATTATTGCTTTTGTAGGATTTTTTTGTGTTTTTCTATATTCTACAAATTCATTTTTGAAAAAATCATCAAATCTTTCATCCATATCTTGTGTTCAAACTATACTCAAAAAAGCCTCATCCAAATAATCTCAATAATCCACTATTTCTTTGAACAAATCTCTAACTCTTTCAAATCATTCATAAAAATATACTTTTGGTTTATTTCAAAATGCATTTGATATTGCTAACAATTCTGGCATAACTAGTTTTAATTTCTCTACTTTCTTTTCTTCTATTAATAGTAGTTGTTCTGGAGAGATAACACTAAAATACTTCACTTTATTTTTTGTTATTTCATTTGATATTCATCTAGCTTTCAAGTCTTTTAAAATAGAATAAGTAGTTATTCTATGCTCTCCAGCATGCCTAGCAATAGAGCTCACTATTCAGTTTCACAACTCTAAACAAGCTAAATATACTTTAGCTTCTTTTTCAGTAAATCAATAATTCTTTAAAGTATTTATTATCATAATATATAATTAAAAATAGTTGTAGAAGTTTATCTACAACTATTTTATCATATAATCTAATATTTTCAAAATTAGATAGTAATTTATTTATCAAAAAAATATCAAATTATTACTAAATCTTTTCTAATAATAATTTAAATACCCTCTCATCTAATAATATTTTCAATATTTCTAAATCTTTTTTTATTAGTGATTCTCTTACTAGAGTACTTGATATATAGATTTTTTCTCATTTATAATCGGCATATATATTTTTTCTACTTATTTCTCTATAATTAATATTAGAAAATTCTATAATATCTTCATACTGCTTAATTACCTTTATAGCATAATCATTTTCGAAATCTCAGCCATAAAATGTTACGGATTCTTCTTTTTTATTTATATTATATTTCACTATTTTTTCTATATTTTTCACCCATTTTTCGTCAGATTCACTATCTGCTAAATTTATTATTTCATATTTATTTTTATTTTCTTCAAAAATATTTTCTATGAAATTCTTTCTTTCGATATCTGTAAATGGATTATACTCATTTATTATTCAGCTACTTCATAACATAATAAAAGTAAAATCATTGTTTGATATACTTTCTGTTATTATTTTTTGATGTCATAAATGCAAAGGTTGCATTCTACCTATAAATATTCAGATTTTCATTTTTGTATGCATTTATTAGATATTAATTATTTTGGAAATGTGATATCACAAATGGCTAAAACCATCTGTTGGCTAACTATATTACTAAATTATTAGTTATTTCTATTTAAAATTAAATCACATTTTTATTCTATCTAACCAATGTATTTCTGGTAATGGAAGTCAGTGTTTCATCAAAAAATCATATTCCATTTGCACTATTCTATATATATTTCACTTTTCGTCTTTTATTACTTTTTTTAGTATTTCTGGATTTATTTGCCAATTTCAGTTTGAGTCATATCATTGATAGTCAGAAACAAACTCCCCCTCAGTCCCCCTCAATTGAGGGGGAAGCGAGGCACTAGCAGGGGGAGTTGTTTTTATTACATCCACTCATTCTGGTATATCTACTTTTATCTCTTCTTCTCTCCACATATATCACTGATTTTCTACTTCTTCTTTGGTGAAACTATCATCTATCAAATACGCCATAGTATCATTGAAGTAAAATGGATTTAATTCTCATGGAAAAAATTTTCACAAAATTCAATCTTTTTCCATTTGTGAAAATATTTCTTCTGCTTTTTTATACCATTCTTCTTTTGTGTATTGTTTATTTAGGATACAATATGATTTGTTTTTTAATCAAATGCATCAAAGGCAAAAAGAACAGCTTAAACAATCAAAACAATAATATAAACTTTGTCATATTATACAATCACAACAATAAACATTCTCTGAAGTTCATAAATTTGAACAGGCATATATCTCTCAATGTCATACTTGGTCTGAACATATTGAGTCCATAACATTTCTTCTACCATCTTTATCTCAAACAAAAACTACATTTTTTCAGTTTTCTAATCTATAATTAAAATATCAATTTTTGATATTTTTTGAAAAAGTATTAAACATTCAATCTATATTTTCACTTCATAAATTCATTCAATTTTGATTCAAATTTTTATAATAATCAAAAAAAGAATGCTTAATCTGTAAAATTCTATTTTTTTCTTCAAAATATAAATCTTTTTCTAACTTTTTATTATTTATACAATAAGATTGATTTTCTAATCAGTCACAAAAAATACACTCACTACATCATACTAAATTTGTACTAAACCAAATATTATTAGAATTACATATATATTTTGAATAAAATACATTGAATCATTTTATTATTCATGCTCAAAAATAAACATTTTCAGAATTATCCCATACCATTAATGAATTTAAAGTATTTTTTACATTATCTTGAGTGTAAAATGTATACAAAATATTTTCACAACCAGAAATAACAATAAAACTAAGATAAACATTTTTTGACATCCAAACACCTTCTGCATAATTTGAATTTTCAGAATTTTCATATACAAGTGCTGATAACAATGGCATGATTTTCTTTAAATCTAGATAATTTTCAAAAAATGTTTTATCAAAATCATAATTTATTCATTTATTCAAAAAAGTATCTCTAGATTCCTCATACACAATAGGATCTGTTAGATTAAATACTCTATCTGTATCAGGATATCTAGAAAGTTTGCCAAAATTTTTATTCAATATAATAGGTATCCAACTAGCTATTTCTTTCAAAAAATCTCTAAAATCGGTTTTTTTTCTTTTTTCTTTGATTTTATCCTCCCAATATTTTAGATTTGACATAGATATATTTTATGATTTATTATTTTAAATATTATAAAAAAGTTTTGTATAATACAAAACTTTTATTAATAAACTTCACTGTTATACTTCTTCGCTAAAGCTTCGAAGTACTTGTATTATCTAGTATACTTCATTTTTGTAGCAATCTTCACAATAAATCTTCAACATTTGATTGTTATCAAAAATAGATGTAATGAGTTTATCACATTTTTTACAATTTATGATGTGTAAATCTCTGATTTGTTTTAAATGAAATCTATCTAAATGTCTAATATCTGGATGTTTTCTTGGAATTGGTAATCAATACATTTTATAGAAATTTAATTCTTGAGAGATTATTTTAAACATCCTTCAACTTTCAGTACATGTTATTGTTTGATTTAATATACTTTCATTAATATTATCTATATTATCATGTAAAACATTTTTTCAATTATTAAAATTATTATTATCTTTTTCATACCAAGGAAATCCATATCTAGATACTAATTCTTTTTCTAATGGGAAATATTCATATCAAGCTGATTCATTGTATCAAAATGGACTAATTGAAGATGGAAAAAATTCTCACCATTCTCCTGTTTTTTGCATGTGTTCTATAATTTTTGGAACAAGTATTTCGTATTGCTCTTTTGTATATTTTTTATTAAATATACAATATTCTTGATTTTTTAATCATATACATCAAAATAAATTTGAAGAATAAGTACAATAAGCAGAGTAAATCAGATATGTACATTTTGGCCAAACATCTAAACAAAATATATCACGAAATCATCATAATCATCCAGTAGAAACTTCATATTGCATTTCTGCATCTACTGAATTGTTTCAATCTTGAATATCTTTTACATTATTCAATAGTAATCAATATTTACAATCTTCAATTTCTCATCATTCATAACAATTATAAGTATTCTTACTATTAAACAAATATCATCAAAAAGTATTTACACAATTATTAGTATATGAAGCATTAAATATTCAGCGTTTATTTAATTCTTGTTTGAAAAAATTCTTTAATTGTTCCAAATTTTGATATGATTTTATATTTTCTTTATAAGTTTTTAGAAAATCATTATATTCTTGTTCAGTATATTGTTTATTAAATATTTTATATTTTTGATTCCTAAGATTAAAACAACCAAAACAATCTGAACAATTAAAACAGTCAAATAAAAAATAACAATTAGTGCAATTCTTGCTTTGTTGACAATAAAAACATTTATATAAATTTTCTCAATCTACACATTCGTAACAATTTTCAGAATTATAAAGTACAGAACAATCCAAACAATATTTACAATCAAATACTCTATTTCAATAATAACAATTTTCATCATTACAAGCAGAAAATTCTAAATAACAATTTTTCATGTTATCTGTTTGATTTACATAGTCAGAATTTTCAACATTACTATTAAGTAATGCAGGCAATGGAACTTTTTTAAATAATTCATCAAATTGTTCAAAAAAACTTCTATTAAAATCAAATTCCATTCAATAATCTAATGCATTCCAATTATCTCACCACCAATAACTTCTTTCATATACAATATAAGGCTTATCTTGAGCAAACATTGATATAATATTTTTTCAGCTTGCATCACATTTTCTATGATAAAGATTTCTATCATTTCTAAAACACATTCTTCTCATATGTCTTAAATCTGGATGTAGTAAAGGACTAGGAATATTATATTTTTTTCATCAAAAAATAGGACTTAATTTTTCATAAAATTCTAAATCTGATTCAAAAATAGGAAATATCTGCTTTGATATTTTACATTCTTTCCATTCTATAATTGGATCTTTTGATTGATTTGATATAAAATCATAAACTTGTTTATTCATAAATCACAGTATAAATTTAATAAACTTCTTTCTCGTAGCATTCTTTACAATAAACTAATTCTTTTCTATCTGGACTATATGTAGTATTAATATCTATTCCACATTTATCACATTTTCTTTCATATATTTTTCTTGGATTTCTCAGATTCATTCTATCTAAATGTCTTTGGTTAGGATGTCTTTTTGGGATTGGGAGATTGTGTTTTCTATAAAATTCTAGTTCTTGTTTAATTATTCTATACAAAGGGCTAAAGCCCTCTGTTGACTCCAATTCAGATTCTATTGCCCAGTTTAATATATCATCTGGTATATCTGCTATATTTTCTGGCAACATATTTGCAGGAATTATTTTGTCTACATTTGGAAATGCTGTTTCGTAAGTTGACCAATTGAATCATTTTTTTTCTGATTCTTCTTTTGTTAATGGAAAATATTCTTGTGCTACTGTTTCATTGTATCAAAATGGAGAAATTGAGCTTGGGAAAAATTCTCACCATCATATCCCACGAAACCTTGGTGAAGTGGGATCTCACTCCTCAATCATATGTTCTATGATCTTTGGTACAAGAATTTCATATTCTTCTTTTGTATATTGTTTATTTAATATACAGTATGATTTATTTTTTAGTCAGATGCATCAAAACAAATTTGAACAATTAAAAAAACAATAATCCGAGTATATCAGATTGCTACAATTTTCCCATCAAGCAATACAAAATAAACAATTTTGACTCCTACCTCATGTAACTAAGTTGTAGTAAGATTTTTCGATTCAAAAACCATCACAATCATAACAATTTATAGCTTCAACTGCATTGAAACTATATGCTACATTTTCAGAATCACTTACCAAAAATGATTGTTTTATATTTTTTGAATTTATTATTTCATCTCAAGTACAATATTCTGAGTTAACAATATTTAGATTTTTTACTATATTTTTTTCTTTAAATTCTTGAAAATTATTAATACTTTTCTGTTTATTTATTTGTAATTCTTTTATTAATTCTAGTTTCTTTGTATTATATTCCAATTTAGAATATTGAATGTTGAAAATACAATATTGTTTTCAAGATAAATTAACACAAAACATACAATCTTTACAATTTATACAATCTTTTAAAAAATAACTTTCACTACATGATTCACAATTTTGAGAAAAATAAAGTTTGTATCATTTTTTACATGATACTAATTCATATGATTCAATGTTATCATGAGAAATCAAACAATCAACACAATCATTTGAATTAAAATTATAAGAAGTATGATAACATGATTTTGCTCAAACTGCATTAAAACACATATAACAATCTTTTAAATCATCGACATAATTATTATAACTACTTGACTCAATATTTGCTCATTGATCTAGAGACATTCTAGGTACTTGCAAAAATAATTCATTATATTGTTCAAAAAATGATTTACTAAAATCAAATTCTTTTCCATATTTATCGAAATCATTACTAGCAAGCCAAATCTCACTTTCAAATACTTTATAAGGTTTATCAGGAGAATAATTTGATATGATTTCTTTTCATGTTGCATCACTTTTCCTCTTATATAAATGTCTCTCATTAATAAATGATTGTCTATTTTGGAATCTACAATCAGGACAAAGTGTTGGTGATGGAATCAAGTATTTTTTTCATGCAAAAACTGGACTTACTTTTTCGTAAAACTCTATATCTTTGTCAGTTATTTCAAACTTTGTATCACAATGTTTGCATTGTTTTGTTTCTATAACTTTTTCGCTTATAAATGTCATAGTATGTTTTTATTATTTAAACTTAAATCACATTTTGATTCTATCTAGCCAATGAATTTCTGGTAATGGTAGTCAATGTTTCATCAAAAAATCGTATT
>CALREY010000022.1 GCA_943356435.1 Candidatus Altimarinota bacterium | reverse complement strand
AAAAAACATGAAAAAATAAAGAAAGAAGATGAAAAACATATTGAAAAACATGAAGAAAAACATGAAAAAAATTCTAAATCAGAAAAAGTATCTGAACATGAAAAAGTAGAAAAAGTAGAAAAAGTAGAAAAAAAGGTAACTAAACATCATTTAAATAATGATACTGAAGAACATACAAAAAAAGAAAAAAAATCATCTAAAAGCTGTGTAGCATATATCAAAAATGCATTTTGTGACTCAGCTATGTTGTATAAAAATTTCTTTCATTGGAATATCTCAAAAATATTAATATTCTTTTGGTCTATTGCATTAGGATTCTTATTTGTACTACCATTTATATTTATCTTTATTGTTTATTCATTTTTGTACCATGTAGATTCTACTCAATTAATTTGAGGAATGTTTAATGGTAACCCTATGAATAATTTTTTCTGAAATATTATATTGATGTTGATAGTAATTGTATTTGCTATAATTTATTCTTATTGAAATATTTTATTATTAAATGTAAATAATTCATATATAGAATGAAAAAAATTAGAATTTAAGAAAAATGATTATTTCAAATTTCATAAAGTAATAAAATTTTTCAATTTAACAGTACTAAATGCTTTGATATTATTATTACCTATTCTTACTGTAATAGTATTGATGTGAATATTGTTCTTGATATCTGGTGATATGAGTCAAATATATGAAATGGTTTCTAGTTCACCTATTAATTATTTCACGATATTATCATTTGTAATTGCATTTTTATGAATTGTTTGATTTGTGTATATTACTTATAGAACTATATTTTCATACTTGGTATATTTAGAAGAATCTCATATATCAAAAAAAGTAAAATTGTTAGATTGTATTAAAATATCATTTAATAAAACAAAAAAGTTTAAATCATTTTTTAAATTTTTAGTATTAATTGTATTATTTTTGATTATTTCATTACCTATCAAATTTGTTTGAGTAATGCTTGATAATAATTTAAAAATGGTATCTGATTATTCAGTATATCAAAACTTAAGTGAAGAAAACAAAGAAAAAGTAATGGAGTCAAATTCTAATTATTATAGTGCTTTAGAAGTAGAATTTAGATGATATAATGATGAAAGATTAGAAAAAATAGCTAGAAAAAATGAGATACATATGGTTTTATTTACTATACTTTCATTTTTGTTCTTGAATTGATTATTTTTGATGATAATGACATCATTTTATAAAAGAGAATTGAAATAGAAATTAACTCCCCCTATTCACTTCGTTCATTTCCCTCTCAATTGAGGGGGAGAAGACTACAATGATTAATTTAGGGGGAGTTTTAAATTATAAAAAAATTATATGAAAATTTTAGTATTTTGAGATGTATTCGGGAGAATATGAAGAAACGCATTGAAAAAAGAATTACCAGGATTAAAAGAAAAATATAATCCTGATTTTGTAGTGGTAAATATAGAAAATGCCACTTCATGAAGAGGACCTATTGAAAAACATGCATTAGAATTGGAAGCATTATGAATAGATGTAATGACTACTTGAGATCATATTTTTGATAATATGATAAAAATAAAAGACTATTTAGATAAGCCAGATTCAAAGATGATTAGATGTGCTAATTTTATCGAGTACAAAGACCTAAAAGTAGCAGGGAAATGATATAAAATAGTAGAAAAAAATAATAAAAGATTGCTTGTTATTCATGTTATGTGAGAAGCATTTATGAAACTAAAAGTAACTAGTCCATTTTTTAAGATAGAGGAAATATTAGAAGAAACAAAATGAGAAAAACTAGACTGAATAATAGTAGATTTTCATAAAGAAGCTACTGCGGAATGATATTGATTATGATTTTTCTTGGATTGAAAAGTCAGTTTTGTATTCTGAACTCATACACACGTACAATCAAACGATGAGTTAATTTTACCAAAAGGTACTGGTATAATAAATGATGTATGAATGAATTGACCTTTATATTCAGTGATTTGAGCAGAATATTCAAGTGTAGAAAATAGATTTCTAACATGAATACCAAAGTGAAAAATCGAACAATGCTTGGATAAAAATTATGTAGTAAATGGAGCTTTTATAGAAATATGAGCTGATATGAAATGTGAAAGTATAGAAAAGATTAGAATCAGATGAAGTTTATAAAAAAGCAAAAAATATATTTTTTGCTTTTTTTGTATATTTACTTTATTTTTAAGAAAAAATCATTATATTTTATCTAGAATAATTATTAAACTTTTATTGTAATGAATATGAAAAAAAGATTTATTTTATTGATTATTTTTATAATCTTTGTAATTAGTCTTGCTACATTTTTTCTCATATTGAACTATCTTGATCCATATGAAAATAGGCTAACAGCTATAGTCTCAATTATTACTACTTTTATATTAGGTGTTTCTACATTTTTGACTTTATTTTTTTATTTTTTGAAAAAAATATATTACAGAGGTAGAGTTTATGTATATCATGTATTAACTAGTTTTAGGCAGTGATTTTTTGTTTCACTTTTTTTTGTATCTCTGATATTTTTCTATATACTTTGAGCCTCACTGTTATTAACTGGATTTTTACTTTTTATTTTACTTATATTTTTGGAATTATTTATACAAAACCTAGAAAAATAATTATTAATTTTTTATGAGAAAGAATTTATTACACATTTGACACAATGAATTGTCATACGAGATAAGAGAAATAGTTGGAGTTGCTTACAAGATTAGAAGTTTTTGAAGAGAAATATTTTGGGAAAATATTTGAGACCCTGTAGCGAAATGAGAACAGGTTCCTGTTTGGATAAAAGATATAGTTAGGGAAGCATTGAATCATGATGAAGTTTATGGATATTGTCCTACTAGATGACTAGATAAAACTAGAGAATATATTGCATCAAAGAATCCAAAAATCACAAAAGATAATATATTATTTTTCAATTGATTATGAGATGCAATAAACAAGATATATAGAAGTTTAGCTTTTGATTCTAGAGTTATTGGTCCAAATCCTGCATATTCAACACATAGTTCAGCTGAAGCAGCACATGCAGGAACTAGTCATATTACATATTCTCTTGATCCAAAAAATAATTGGAATCCAGACCTAGAAGAATTGGAAAACAAAGTGAAATATAATCCAAATATAGTAGCAATATTAGTTATTAATCCTGATAACCCTACTGGAGCAGTATTTTCTAGAGAAGTATTAGAATCAATAGTAGATATAGCGAAAAGATACAATTTATTTTTGGTATTTGATGAAATATATGAAAAACTAACTTACGAAGAAGCTGATAGGGTATTATTGAGTGATATTATTTGAGATGTACCTGGTATATCTATGAAATGAATATCAAAAGACTTACCATGGCCAGGTTCTAGATGTGGTTGGATAGAAGTATACAATGAAGAAAAAGATGAAAATTTCAAACAATATATAGCTTCAATTTTGTCTTCTAAAATGCTTGAAGTATGTTCTACTACTCTACCTCAATATGTATTACCAAAATTGTATGAAAGTGAAAACTACAAAATATCACTCCAAGAAAGAATACTGAAATACAAAACTAGAGCAGATTTAGCGGAAAAAATACTAGGTTGAATGCAAGAAGTAACTCTTATAAAACCAAAATGAGCATTTTATATGTCTATTACATTTAATATGGAGAATGTAAATACAACTCATATTCCAAATATTAAAGAATACGATATAGAGAAATATGTGACTGATTTCTTGTCTGGAGTTACTAGATTTGATAAAAAATTCTGTTATTATTTACTTGCTAAAACTGGAGTTTGTACTGTACCACTAAGCTGATTTAATTCTACTTTTGAATGATTTAGAGTAACATTATTAGAAGAAGATGAGCAAAAATTTATATTTATACTAGAAAAAATAAAAGAATTTATTCTAGAATTTAAAAAATAATCCCTCCCTCTCCACTGCGTTACGAGTACTCCCTTTTAAAAAGGGAGAAAAATAAGGAAAAATGATTATATAAAAAACATTTGATTTATTGCCTTTTTTATATTAAAATACCTACACTTATTATAATCTAAACAAAAAATTTTGATTAAAATATCACATATTATTATATATGCTTTTGTATTATTGGTACCATTTTCATGGACCTATGCTCTTTCTGGTAACCAGAAATGAGCTATTTTGGATAGGTTTAAACAAAAGCAGTATGAATTGTTGTTTGAATCAAATTTATGAAATGCTACTTCAGAATTTACAGAAATCATAGATGTATGAAAAAAGATGAATTTATATGATGATATCAGAGATAAAGCAACTCAAGATAAAGAAGCAGCAATGGAGAAAAACGAGCAAGTATTGATAAAAATAACTTCACTAGAGTCATCTATTAAACAATTAGATGAAGATATAAGTAATGCATTATTAAAAGTAAATAAAATAAATGAAAATATAATAAATACAAAGAATAAAATAGATTCAAATACTACTACAATTGAAGAATTGAACAGAAGAATAAATGAAAATATGGAAATCATGCTTGAATATATGATATATATATACAAGAAATGAAACACTGTATACGATAAAGACAAGATGGATAATCTAAAAAGTATATTGTTAAATGAAGAAAATATTTGAGATGTAATCAATGATTTATATTACAAATGATTGATTCAGATGACTTGAAAAAAACTGATAGATAAACATAGGAATTATGTAAACAAATTGTATATTGAAAAATTGGATCTAGAAAAACAAGAAGAAAATCTGAAAAAATTGAGAAAATTATGAATAATTGAAAAGAAGGAACTAGATGATAAAAAAGCATTTAAAGAAAGAATTTTAGAAGTATCTAAATGACAACAAATTTTTTATGAAAAATTTGTAAAGGATAAAATGGATTTAGAAAAAAAATTGCAATTAGAAAAATTTAAGCAAAAGATAAAGTTCAATGCTATAAAGGACCAAATGCTACAAAAATATAACTGTCAATATGTAGATATTACTCAAAATACTGCAGAATCTAGATGATTAGTAGGGAAGTGTTTGGATATAAATAAATTGATTTATTCAGAATCAAAATTACAAAGTACAGATGAAGAAAAGATAAATTTCTTTGAGTGGCCAGTAGAACCAAGTAGATGAATAAGTGCATATTTCCACGATACTGAATATGTAAAAACTCTATGATCAGAGCATGATGCAATAGATATTATGGTAAATCAATGAACTCCAATAAAAGCACCTGCTGATTGATATGTATTATATGTAGAAAAACCATTAACAAATGATTATTCTTATGTTGCTATCAAGCATTATAATTGATATATTTCTGTATACGGACACTTGAGTGAGGTACATGTTGAGCCATATGATTTCGTAAAAAAATGAGATGTTTTTGCTCAATCTGGATGAGAATTTGGTACTAAATGAGCTGGATATATGACGACTTGACCTCATTTGCATTTCGAAGTATTCAAAGATAAAGAATATGTAGACCCATTAACTGTATTAGATACTTCATTTTTAGGATTTAATACATTGCCTGAAAAATACAGATTTAAATATTATAGTGATTTCAGAGCTAGAAAATGATATGAATATAAAGATATAAATGAAAATTCTATTACATTTAGACTTGTATGATTAACAGAGATAGAGAGACAAAAATATTTACTTAGTAAATATGCTACAGAGCCATTCAAAGATTGGCAAATGTGGATAGATGAATCTCTAGATTGAAATGTAGATCCTTCATTTGTTATGTGTGTATGATTAGCTGAAACATGATTATGAAAACATTTAAAAACACCATATAATATATGAAATGTTTGAAATACTGATTCTTGAGCTGTTAGAACTTTTCCAAATGCTAGAAGTGGTATATATTGGATGGTTAGTACATTTAATAATAAATATCTATGACAATATAATTCTGTAAGTCAGTTGAGTAGATATTGAAACAAGAATAAAAATAAACCAATTTATGCATCTAGTCCACTTAATTGGCATACAAATATTATAAAATGTTTGAGTCACTTAAAATGAACATATGTGCATGATGACTATAATTTCAGATGGATAAAATAGTAATATTTGCCTTTAGAAAAGATATATGTTAAAATTATTATAATATTTTAACTATATCTTTTTTTTATGAAAAAAATATGACACATAATGTATAAAACAGCTAAATTATTATTAATATTTACTTGTTTATTTATCTCAAATTTTTCAGTATTTGCTGCTGATTCTAGTGACTCCTCTGCTACTAGTTCTATGTTACCATCATTTAGTGGTGAATTGATAAAAAATGTATTTTTGGCTATTTTTGTAATAGTTTTAGCTTTTGTTATGGCTAAGATCTTTTCTTCAAAAGTAACGAATTATATGGAAAATAAATATTCTTGAGGAGAAACAGGGAAATTGGAAATGATATGAGTAGCTTCAAAAGTAATAAATTGAACTATATTATTTACTTGATTCTTAATTGCATTATCTGTTTTATGATTGGATATTTCTATTTTTCTAGGATGATTATGATTTGGTATCTGATTTACGTTAAAAATATTTCTAACAAATTTTATATCTTGAATACTAATGGTAACACAATGAACATACCATATATGAGATTTGATAGAAATGTGAAATGTTACATGAAATATTCAAAGAATTTATTCACTATATACTTCTGTTAAACAATATGACTGAATAATAGTATACATCCCAAATGTGAAATTCTTACAAGAAAATGTATCTAATTATCATACTAATGAAAGAAGAAGAATAAATATAGAAATATGAATAGATTATGATTCTGATGTAGTAAAGGCTAAAAAAATAATGAGACAAGTCGTAGATCAATTTCCAAATGTATTAAAAGATCCTGAACCTATAATAACATTAGATAGACTTGATGATTGATGTATAACTTTAGTTTTAAGATTTTGGATAAATTCTAAAAATGGTAAATTCCTAAGAACTAAATCAAATGTAACAGAAACTATCAATCTGGCATTTACTCAATCATGAATTGTGATTCCATATCCTCAACTTACTCTGAGTAATAGAGCAGATTTTATGCAAAATAAGAAATAAAAAAATTGTTAAAAACTTTTTTGTTTTAAATAGAGACTTACACTATGTAAGTCTCTATTTTTTTCTAGAAAACTATTTAATTATTATAGTAAAAAATATTTGATTTTTATAGTAAAAACTATATAATTATTATAGTTACATTTTATCTATTATAAGCCAATTATTACATATGATTAATTTTAACAAAATTGTTCAAAGATTGTGAACAAAGTGATGAAAAGTGATATTTAAAGAAGACATATTTGATATAATTGATCCAGAAAAAAAGCCTGAATATGCTAGTAAATTAGATAAATATATTTATCAGTTAAAAGCTTCTGGAGTCATTATCAATCTCAAATCTGGTGTATATATAGTACCTGATGAACAAGATAAAAAGTTAAATAAAATAGATTTAATTGACAAATATTATATGAAGTTATTAAAGAAATATATCACAAGTCATGTATGATCTATGTATTATATTTCTGGTAGAAAAGCACTAGAAATACATATGAAAAATCTAGAAATATCAGATAAGATTTTCATAGTAAATAGAACATTGAATAAAAAGATAAAGATATGAAATCTAGAAATAATATTTAAAACTATTTCTGGTAATGATATAGCAGGAAAAAAGATAAATATGTTTTCAAAATTTCAAAACTATAGCATTACTAAAACAATAGACGATATAGATTTCAAAGTATCTAATATAGAGTTATCTCTATTAGAATCAGCACTTGTAAATGATGTGGACTCTGGTATCCCTGTAGATTTATTAAACAAAGCTATAAAGAAGTATTGAAGTATTATGAATGCAGATGTATTCAATGAAATAGCGAAATACAAGTATGTAATGTCATTCAATAGATTGAAAGAAATATCAAAACCAATTAATACAGAACTATATAAATTATTTCTAGATATTATCAAAAAAAATGGGGGATTATTTATAGGGGAATCTGTTAGGGGAATATAAAAAAACTAAATTCTTTTGAATTTAGTTTTTTTTATTTTTATGCTCTTCTTTTATTGTAAACAACATATCCTCAACCTATTAGTAATGATAATACTAATAATATAATCAATTCTGGACCTGTTTTTACTTTAGTTGCATCTGATAAGCTTGATTCGTATTTTTCATCACAATCATTTTTTGCTACAGCTTTTACAGCGAAGTAATCATATTTTATTTCATCACCTGTTATTTCTACTTCAAATTTTGGTTCTAATACATTTTGTATTAATTCAAATTCTCAGTTTTCTAATTTTTTATATACATTGTAGCTTTCTACTCATTCTAATTTATCCCAAGTTAAGATTGATTTTGTTTTTAATTCAACTAGTTTCAATCATGATACTTTGTATTCTTTGTTTTCATCACAAGTTGCAGCAGCAACTACTACTGGTTTTTCATCTTTTATTTCAGTTGCAGCAGTTAATTCTGTTTCATTAACTGTTATACTTGCAGCTCATAATTCAGTTTTTTCATGTCATAATTCATCTTTTACTTTTGCATCTATTTTAAATGTTCATGATTCTTTTGGAGCTACTAATTTCGCAGTATAAACTCAAGGTTTTGTTTCTTTTAATTTTGTTACTACATCGTTTATTATAACACTTACTTCTTGCAATTTAGGATTTGAAATTACTTCTACTTCATAACTTGCTTCTTGATCTACTTTATCTGGATTTGCTTTTACACTTTTTATATTCAAATTGCTTTGTTCTACTTTTATTTTTACTTCTTTTGATTCACCTGCTACTTTTCCACTAGCATCTAATACTTGTGCTTTGAATTTATTTTCTCAATCTGCTAATTTATCAATTGTTTTTTCGTATATTCATGTATCATTACTAGTTGTAGTTAATTCATCTTTACCATTAACAATTATTTTGATTTGATGATTTTTTTGTGTTAATCATGATACAGTTATAGAATTTTTCCCAATTGTTAATCCATTTTCAGGAGAAGCAATAGTTATTTCTATTCATTTAGCATTTGCATCTTCAGTTATTTCTGCTTCAGCAACTCATAGAATAGTATCATCATTTAAATCGTAGATATTTATATCTTGAGTACCTGGAGATTTAAATATTACTGCATTTTCAAATTTGATTTTTCATTGATCAGCAGCAGTAAATGTATAAGTATTTTCTTCTAAACTACTTGGTAATTCAGCTTCAGGATCACTTTCAGAAAATATTAATATTGTTCATTTATAACCTGTTACAGGAGCATTACTCTTATCAACAGCCTCTATTTCCAAGTCTAGAGCTTCTCAAACTTTTGCAGAATTAGGAGTGAATTTTACTTCGAAATGATCTACTCAAGCTGCAAAAACTCAAGAGTATGAACATATAGTAGAAGCTAAAAAAGCTAGTATTAATTTTTTTGCAAATTTCATATAATATTAATAGATATTAAAATACTATAATATAATAACTATATTTATAAAATGTAGAAACTAATTTTTATAATTGACTTTACAATGAGATTTTTTTTATGTTATAATTATGTTTTTATCCTCAGTTTTGCTTATGCTAGTGATAAAAGTCTGATAATATTCAATCTTTTTGACCAACATATCTTTGTGACTATTATCCAATTCACTAAGCAAATCATCTATCAAAAGTATAGGCTTTTTTGCTGTCATTTTTTCTATAAATATTCACTCTAATAATTTCAGCCATAGTATCATACTTTTTGTTTCACCTCTAGATGCAAAATGTGATAAATGTATTCAGTCTACAAGTATTTCGAAATCATCTACATGTGGTCATATAGGTGTTCTTCATATAATAATATCTCTATCCAAGTTTTTTTCTAAATAATCTCTAATATCCTGTTCTACATTTTCTTCTGCTACCTTTGTACTGTATTTGAATTCTATGTTTTCTACTTTTCATGAAAAAAATTCTTTCGTAGAATCAATAGTAGATTTCAAGAAATTGATTATTTTGAATCTATATTTATATATTCTTGTAGCTTCTATGATAAATTTCTCATTCCAGAAATTGATTTCAGATTTACTAGATTTGCACTCTGCAATATTCTTTAGAGTTTTATTTCTATGTTTTATTATTTTTTTATAACTAGTTAATAATTTATCATAATCTTCAAATGAACTTTTGAGTAAATCATCCAAAAAACTTCTTCTCAAATTGGGAGATAGATACATCATATTCATTATAATAGGTGAGAATATTACACACTTACTAGTGATTTGATTGAACTTTTTTTTGCTAATTTTTTTATTATTTAGCATGAATTGTTTTAGTTTTTTTTCTTTAGTATAAGAAAATGATACTTTATTTCAGTCTTGTTTTAAGTATTCGATAAAAAAATAATCCTCTCACCTTTTTACTAGTTCATCAAAACTAAGTCAAGTGATAGAATTATTTGAAAGCAAACTAATACTTTCTAATATATTAGTTTTTCATTTACCATTTTCTCAAACTATGAAGTTTTTTTTCTCTAATCAATCCAATTTTAACTCACTAAAATTCCTAAAATTAATAAGTCTTAATTCTGTTATCATTTTTTATTTCATTATATTTGATATTGCTATTTGGTCTGCTATTACTTTTTGATTTGAACATGCTAATAATTCTGCTCTTGTTATATTTTTACTACCTTGAATATCTTCTCTCAAAATATTCTCAGTTTCTATAACAGAAACAGTTGGTATTACTCAAGTTGTATCTACTTCATTTAAAAGGTCTATATAATCCAAAATTCAGTTGATATCATGGGCTATTTTTCCACTATTTACATTTATTTTACTCAAATTTTTTGATAATTTTTCAATTTGTTCTTGTGTTAAACTCATTTATTTGTATTATTAACTAAAT
Organism: Candidatus Altimarinota bacterium; assembly: GCA_943356435.1. Classification (GTDB taxonomy): domain Bacteria; phylum Patescibacteriota; class Gracilibacteria; order BD1-5; family UBA6164; genus UBA6164. The sequence goes on along the minus strand of CALREY010000022.1, from coordinate 8,507 downwards.
TAATTTTTATAAATATATTTTTAAATTTTAAAAAATCAAGTATGACACTAAAAGAAATGTTAAATCAAAATTTTTCAGATAAAAATCTTATAACTATTGAGAGATATAAATCAGCTAAATTTGCATTTATTATATTTACATTTTTATTCTTTGTAAATTTTTATTTCGTAGGTGCTGATTTCTTTACAGAAATATTTTCTAGTACTTTTTCAATATCTTATGTATTAATGTTGTTATCATTTGTTTTCTATGTATATTTTTTTATTAAAAAAATGTTTTTAGAAAAGCCTAATTCTCCTTTTTCTATCATACTTATTGTAATATTAATTATCTTGTTTTTATTGATGATATTGCCATTAATATTCAAATGATGATTGATGGGAATATTAGATATGATAGGGATTGCTTAATTAATTTGAATTTTTAAAAAATTCATTAATATACATGTAAATTATATCTTTATATATAAATATGATAAAAAAATTTTTTGCTTTTGTTTCTATGATTTTTGTTTTGGTTTCTTGTGGTAGTGATGATGCTACTACTTCATCATGATTAGTAAAAAAAGAAACAGCAAATATATCAATAGAAATACCAAGTAACTGGACTGAAATAAAAGATACAGAAAAAATATTACCAAAAGTAAAAAATGGAAGTATAGAATTAGCAGTTTCAGCAGAAAAAGTAGTAAATTGATTTTCTAACAATTTGCTTATATTATCTGATGATTTGAAAACTATAGTTACTTCAAGTGAATTTTCTATGCTAAATAATATCTGAGCTCAAACTGATTATTTGGAATACCTAGAATTATGATCTAAAGAATTCGTATTTACAGATGAAGAAAAAAGTATCTTATACACATTTGAAGCTAGATACAACACTGATACGCCTAAATTGAAATTTATGCAAACAGCACATATTTGTAATGCTAACAAAGCATATTTTCTAACAATAGCTATTCCTACATCAATAACAGATACTTCTAAATACGAAGAATTCTTGGCTACATTTGCTTGTAAGTAAAAAAAACTACAGACCACCCCCTTGCCCCCTCCTTACTAAGGAGGGGGGATAAATTAAAAAAACATTTGATTTATAGGAGTTTTTTATATAATAACTTCACATATTTAGATTTGGTGCCATGGTAGAGTGGTCATACAGCGGTCTGCAACACCGTATACAGCGGTTCGAACCCGCTTGGCACCTCCAAATTGAAATATTAATAAAACCGGCTAAATGCCGGTTTTATTATTTGAAATTTTTGAAATTTCTGAAAAAAATAGGAGTCTATTTCAAAATAGGGAATATATGAGTTTAACCCATTTATCTATAAAATAATTGTATATTAAGTCAAATCTTTAAGTAGAGTTTTTTCTTCTTCTTCGGAAATATAACGCCACTTTCCACTTTCTATATTGAGTTTTAAACTACCTATACTGACTCTGCTTAAGCTTAATACTTTTAAAGGAGTACCAAATTTAGTGTCTTTCATCGATCCAAATAAACGACGAATATGTCTATTTTTTCCTTCGTCAATTTGTATTCTTAATTTTGTTTTTGCTCCTCCATTTCCTATTTTTTCTACGACTAGAGCTTTGAGTAAACCATATGGGCTTTCAACTCCTTTCAAAGCAGTTGCTATATGTTCCTGAGTTACATGACCTCTTACCCATATTTCATATATTTTAATACAACTTCACGGTTTGGTTAATACATTACTTATTTTACCATCTCTTGTGAATAATAAAAGTCATTTAGACTCTAAATCAAGTCGTCATATGGGCATCCATTGATCATCAAAAACCCAATCTGGTAAAATGTCATAAACAGTTTTTCTTCTATGTTCATCTGAACGAGTTACTACATAACCTTTTGGTTTATTTAGTGCTATTAGATTTTTTGAATTAGTAATTGTATTCATAGATTGTACTCCTTGGTTATAATAAATATATGATAATTAATTTATTACTTTAATCAATATAATTACAAAATGTTTTATTAATTCTACGAATGTTCGGTTATAAATAATTACTTTTATTTAAAATTCAATGATTATAATTTAATCTCACCTAAAATATCCATCAAAGTTCATACTTAGTATTTTCTGCACATCCAAATTGACCTAACTCTCATAAGAAAGTTAGTTTTTTATTTTTTTATAAAATTAATTAATAGATGAACAATTTATAGAAGAAAATAGAGAAGAAATATCAATAATTCTTGATTTATGAGAATATTGAAATTTAGATGAATATACTAGTAATCATGATTTGTATGAAATCTTTACAAATTACATAGATAGTCATTTATGGTTTCATGAAGATAAAATTCAAGATTTATTTGAAAAATCAAAATACCAGGTTTAGAGCCTGGTATTTTTAGTATCTTAATTATATGAAATATATTTAAAATCACCAAAATTGACAATTTTACTATTTGATATAAAATATATAATTAAGTACTCTAATTTAGTACAATTAATAATAAATATTATAAATGACAAAAATTCAAATAGTTTCTTGAGAAGAAATTGATATTACTAATTATTGAAAAGTTTCAACATGAAAAATTTTTATAATTCATGTCAGGGTTAATGATATAAAATGAATTGCTGATGAAATGATTACGGATATTATGGATAAATCTTGGATAAATAATTTAGATATTATAGATAGAGCATCTTATAATGTAAGAATGGTACCAACTGTAAATAAGTTAGTAAACAATATATTTCAAAAAGTAGAAAATGATGTTACCAAAGATTTTTGAGAGTATTTAATTTCTCATTCTGCTTGAAATGCACTAAATAAATTACACTCTCATATTGTTATACCTTTAGCAGAATTGCGGAAAGAACAAATATCATGAAATCCTTGATTTGATTTTCATACAGAAACATTATCACAACTAATATCTTTTTGAGAATCCAAATATAGAAGTAGATGAAATTCATATAAAGAAGCATTGGAGCAAATAGTTTCTTTTATTACTGACAATAAAGATATGAAAGAATTATCAGATTTAAGAAAATTTGTTAGTGAAAATGCTACACTTAATGCAGTAAATTGAAAAAAATCATATGTCGCAGCTTTTTCAATTAATTGAACAAACTATGATTCTATTTTTGATAATATTATGAATTCTAATTATATAGATTCATTACTTTGTTCTCCTGAAGTTTATTTAATATGAGTAGAAATATGACAATAAGAAAAATAATTAATTGAGAAGATATAGAAAATACTTTAGATATAATTTTAAACAAAATTCATACATATTGACCAATTGATTTATCAGATTTTGAGAAAATGGCATATATTAAAAGATTCCATAGTAATTTCTTTAAGAAATATGAAAGTAGAATTTTATATATGTTAGGTTTATTTTATAAAACTTCAAATCCTAGTAATATTTTAGAAGAAATATATAATTGAATTTCTGAAGAAATTAATTCATCAATCTGAATAAAATTTACACCTATACAAGCAAGTGCGTTTAAGAATATTAAAGAGAAAAAGTATTTTTCTTTTTCTGCACCAACTAGTGCATGAAAATCATTCTTATTTAGAGAATTAATATTACATACTGATTGAGATATTATAATTATTGTTCCTTCTAGAGCATTAATATCAGAATATATGATAACAGTTTTAGATATAGTAAAAGATGATAAAAGTATATTAGTTTTACCATTTATAGAAAATGTTAATAAATTAAAAGTGAAAAGAAGAATTTTTATTATAACTCCGGAAAGATGAGTTGATTTATTTAAACAAATTAATCAGCTTAATATAAAACTTTTTTTGTTTGATGAAGCACAAATATCTGAAGAGTATATAAGATGAATGACATTTGATTCTTTTGTAAGAAGAGTTGATAAAAAAATACCAGATGCCAAAAAAGTTTTTACTCATCCATTTATTAATAATCCTGAGGCTCAATTATTAAAGCATTGATTTAATAATGATTATAATTATAAGTGTTATAATTATAATTCTGTTTGAAAAATTTATCTTTCCTTTATTGATGGTAATTTTAAATTTTTTTCTCCTTTTACAAATGAAAAACAAATAATAACAAATGAAAATATTCCATTAAATATATTATTAGGTTGATGAACTTTGTTGATTTATGTTTCCAAGAATAGTATTTATGAATGAAAACATTTAAATGAATTTTCTGAATATATAGATAAATGTTCTAAAATTACAAATGCAGATTCAATTAAGATTATAGAAAAACTAAAAGATTTTATTTGAGCAACTTGAGATAAATGATGAAAACAATCATATATGATAGAAATGATGGAAAAATGAATAGTTATACATCATGGTTCGATGCCATTATATGCAAGGATTTTAGTAGAAGAATTTGTTAATAAATGATATTGCAAGATATGTTTTGCAACTTCAACATTATTACAATGAATAAATATGCCATTTGATTTAGTTTGGATTGATAATTTCAAGTTTCATTGAAGCGAATTTGAGAAAATAATTAATTTAAAAAATTTAATATGAAGGGCATGAAGAACAACTTCTGAAAAAAATAAATTTGATTTTTGATATGTTGTTGTTAATAATAGGAATGTTGTAAAGTTTTCTTCAAGAATTAATTTAAATGCATTATTGGAAAATTCATCAAATTTAGATAATGAATCAGATAATTTAAATGATGATTTAAAAGATTTGGTGGAGGCAATTAAAGAAGATTCATTCGATGATAATTTAAAATTAACAAATTCACAAGTACAAAGATTAAAAGAGGCTAATATAAAAGATAATATAAATTTTATATTAGAAAATTTCTTAATAAACTGAAAAACACTTACATCAAAACAATATTATGAATTATCACCTACAAATAGAAAAAAATTAAAAGAATCTTTTAAAAGAATATTTTTATCACATCTAAGAAGAGATAGCTTAACTATAAGTGAACAATCAATATTAAGTGCCTCAATACCTATATTATTGTGGCAAATACAATGAAAATCATTTAAAGAAATAGTATGATTAAGATATGCCTATTTGACTCAAAAAGATGAAAGATTAAAAATTGATAAAAAAATTAAAGATTGAGAAATTACAGAAGAAGAGTGATTAAATGAAAAATTAAAAATAGAGCTAAAATTCTCTCCTATTGCATCTACTATTCCAGATATTCAAGTTTGAGCACCTTCTTTATTTTGAAAAAAATCTACAATTAAAGAGTTAGATTATGATATTCTAGTTTATGATACATATGATTATATTGATAAGGTTATTTGATTATCATTAAGTTTACCTTTATCAGGAGCTTTTTTGTTATATTATGAGCAAACAAAAGATAAGAGAGCATTATCTATAAGTAATTACATTAGATATTGAACAGATGATGAACAGGAAATCTTATTATTGCGTTATTGATTTACTTTTGAGGAAATTGAATGGATAAAACCATGTATATCTTTAATAAACGAAGATGAAATTAAATTTAATTTTAGAGTTTATACATTATCTTCTGAACAAAAAAAAGTAATAGAAAGATTTAAATAATATAATAATTAGTAAAAATATAATGAAACAGGTGAAATAAAATTTTTATATTATATAAAAGTATTTATTTTACAATTAATTATGAATAATTATTAAAATAATATTAAATAATTATAATATTAAAAATTAATTACTAATTAACAGAAATATGATTGAATCAAAAAACTTAAGTAAATACATTAATATAAGAAAAAAATATGAAGAGTTATGACCAAAAATAGAAAGTATTTTAAGAGAACTACTTATTCAAAATAGTATTGAATTTCATTATATATCTAGTAGAACCAAAACTATTAAAAGTTTTTTAAATAAAGTTAATTCTTGAAAATACAAAAATCCTTTGGTAGAAATAACTGATTTGTTAGGTATTAGAATTATTTCTTATGTGGAAAGTGAAATTCCAAAAATATGTGAAATAATTAAGAGCAATTTTGAAATAGATAGTCTTAATAGTCTTGATAAAAGTTCACTTTTATGAAAAAATCAAGTTTGATATAAATCTATTCATTATATAGCATCTTTAAATTCAGCTAGAAGAATTCTTCCGGAATACAAAAAATATGAATGATTTAAATTTGAAATACAAATTAGAACTATTCTTCAACATGCTTGGGCTGAAATAGAACATGACAAAAATTATAAATTTTCATGAAAACTACCAAATGAAATTCAAAGAAATCTTTATCTATTATCATGAGTTTTAGAATTAGCAGATAAAGAATTTAATAGAATTTCTTTAGAAATAGATAATTATTCTATAGATATAGAAGAAAAATATAAAAAATGAGAGTTAGATATTGAAATAAATTCTACATCATTAACATCATACTTAAATAAGAAATTTAAGAAGTTAATAGAAGAAGATAAAATAAAACCAGAAATATACTTAGGTTGAGAAATTGTGGAAGAAGTATTAGATTTTTGATTAAGGACTATAAAAGAATTTGATAAAATTTTTCCTAATGATTATATAAGTAAATGTAATAAATATATTAATGAAAACATAAATTTTACTGGAATAATTAGAGATGTTCTATTAATTAATGATTATAAAAAGTATTTTGAAAAATCATTTAAGAGAAACTGGTGGATTATAGATAATTGAGATGAAGAGCTATTAAAAAGTTATAATATAGATATTGATGAACTTTTTAGGATAACAAATTTATAATACAACTATTCCAAAATCTCTCTCAAAGTCTAAATTTAATACAAACAAAAACCAGCTACTTGTAGCTGGTTTTGTTTAATCAACCTTTATTCAAAAATTTAATATTTTTCTAGATAAAAAGATTATTCAATCTAATTAATAGATAAAAAAATAGCTTTAACTGAGTTTTATAAAGTTTAAATTTATTTTTTGTAAATATTTGCAATAATTTCCATTGAATAATTATATGCATCAATATTATTAACAAACTCTTTATCGTAGAAATAAAATAATGCTATATTAAATTTGGGCAAATCTAAAAATATATACTCATTCAAATTATGGGAAAAGAAAAAAGTTTTATTATTTGATTTAAATATAATTAATGAATTTAGTTTTTTTTCCTTAGACTTAATTGTTATATTTTTTATAGAGTTTCTTATTTGTGTTATTACTTTATTAGGTGAACCATTTCAGGAAAAAACAGATATTGGATAATTAGAAATGTATTTGATGAAATTATTTGATTTATGTTTATTGAATTTTCTCCTTACTTCAAGTACTTGAAATTTATACTCAATTATTTCTAACCATCTAATAATATTTTCAAAATTATCATTTGTAAAATTGTAAATTGTTTTTCTTAAATTATCATAAAATAATTCAGTAATGTACTTTTCAAGATAACTTAAATAGTTATTGTTGCAATTTGCACAACAGGGTATTGTAGTTTTTATATATTTTTGAGATTGTAAATTAATATTAGTTATAAAAAAATCATTTGGATTATTTCCAAAAGTCCATTTAGGTAATACATGTTCCTTTGTTAAATCATTTTTAGAACTACAAAAAATACAAATTTCATTTTTAGAAATTTTTCTTCATCTATCAATATGTACTTTTATAATGTGTTCCATTATATATTTTGATTTTTTTCTTAAGTTTACTCTTAATTGTATTAATTTATATTTAATATTCATAAATAATTGTTTTGAAAATTTAAGCAATAATATTTAAAATTTTATTACTTATTTCATTTTTTTCAATTATTATGTTAAAATATATAAAATTATCATAAATATAATATTAACAATAAAAAAATGGTAAAAATAGTATGAAATACATGAACATTAAAGGAATTAAAAAATAAACTTCAAATTAATAATTTGAAAGAATATACATCTTTATCTAAAAGTTTAGAAATTAGAAAAAATGTAATAATTAAAGAATGAGAGGAAGAGACTAAAAAGAAATTAATTGACTTAAAAAATGAAGTTATCTTAGAGAAGAAAGATTTAGAAGAATTAATATCAAAAATTAATAAAGGATGATTTTTAAATAAGATAAAAGAAAAAATTATACTTTATAGTAAATCAAGAAAAATATGAAAATTAAATCATAAGATAGAATTAATTGAGTCAAACTTTGAAGATTATTCAATTAAATTTGTTGAAAATAAAATAAATTCTATTATTTCTCAAGAAAAATTAATTGAAAGTTTGAAATTATTATATTATTGAGCTATTTGAGAAGAAAAAGTAGTAAATGAATTTAAAAATATGTACTCTGATTGAATATTAATAAATGATTTTAATCAACATTTTAATAAACCAATATTTACAAAATGATGAAAAGATAAAATTATGTCAATTCAAATAGATCATATATTTATTAACACTAAAGGTATATTTTTGATTGAAACTAAAAATCGGAGTAATAATTCTAAGGAAAGTTTTACTTTTTCACCAATTAAACAAATTGAAAGATCTGGACATGCTTTTTATATTTATTTAAAAGATATTTTTAAAAAAGATAAA
>CALREY010000021.1 GCA_943356435.1 Candidatus Altimarinota bacterium | reverse complement strand
AAAAAAAATTGGTATATAGATGATTTAATAATTTACCAAGTTCATACAAAACAAGTAAATTTAAGTATGATTGATGATTTGAATTCACACCAAATAAACTAGCATCATATAGTGATACAGGGAGTTGTGCATCATTGATAGACAAGACTGATTATAGTAAAAGAGTACAATTATTGAAATGATTACAAGATAGTTATAGTGGAACAATAGTGAACAATGTATGAGAAATAAAAAATATATTATCACTAGTAATAGATGAAAATAATCCAAGTCAAGAAGTAGTGAAATATGCAGGGAATTTCGTAAATAATAATCTGTGAGGAGAACTGATAATGGATAATATATTAATTAATTCTAGTATTGAAACTGCAACATGATGGTTAGCAGTGGATTCAAATTGTGATGTTTCAGATATATACGTTTGATCACAAGTTTGGGCATGATGTAATTCTACTTTATGAGCTTGAGTAGAGTGGTGAAAAAAATCTGATTGAACTGATTGAACAATTGATACTTGTTATCCTAATTATAATACAACAATTAATAATATATCAAGTTGTTCTATTTGAATAACAACTATGGCTAGTAATACTAAAGCAAATTCTTGGTTTAGTACAATTAATTCAAATTGAGACACAGAATTTGATTCTATATGGTGAAAATTTTATACATTTTCTAATATTTCAACAGCATGTCCTACTTGACGGCATGTACCTACTGATTTAGAGTGGACATATTTAGAAAATTATTTAAATTTATCTACTTGTAGAAATAATGAATGATGGCAATGTTATTGATTATGATGGAATAATAGTTGAGTTAATACTAGAAAATTAGTTTCTGCTTTAAAAATTCCATTGAGCTGATATCAATCATTTAGTTGACCTAATTTTGCTCACCGTGGTATTATGACTTATTTATGGTCATCTACATCTTATGATTGAACTTATGCTTATTGAAGATCTTTTTTATATAATAATTCTTGAATTGATCGTCAAGCATGGCGTAAAACTCATTGATTCAATGTAAGATGTATAAAAAATAACTAAAAAAAAACACTTTTTATAAAAAGTGTTTTTTATTGTCTATGCGTCTTTAGGTATTACTGCATCTATAGCTGCAAATGTAGCCATTTTACCGTTTGGGATAATAACTGTAATAGAATCACCAATTCCAGCTTTGAAGTGAGTAACTGCAGCAGTTAATAAGTCATAAGTTTTTCATTCTGCTACTACTTGATATTTTTCTTTTTCTTTTACTACTAATCATGTAACATAAGTTCTTTCTATTGGTAATATTTGTTTATACAACATTTTACCATTTCCTGCTATTGTTAATTTTAATTTATCTCATTGTACTAATTTTGATTTAGATGAATAATTTGCAGGCACTGGGTATTTATTACCATCAGAACCTAGCATTTCTTCTCATGTGAACACTCATTCTATTATTTTAGCATCATCACTAGAATAACTATTTAATCATGCTGTACTGTAGTTTATTTCAGTATCTAGACTTATGTTATTATCATCTAATACATCTTTTAATAATTTTTTTGCACTTTTTACAGATTTTTCAGCACTGATTATGAAATCTCTAATTGCAGCTAATGTTTTTTTATTTTCCATTTTTTTGTTTTTATGTTTTAAGTTTTTCTAATATATATAATTGTATCAAATATTATTTGTTTTGTAAATAAATATAGCTTTACATTTATCAAAAATATATGCTCATAATGTTTGCTATTTCATTGCTATAGAAAACAGTGAGAAAAAATCATAGTGATAGAAATGGACCAAAAGGTATTTGAGTATTAAAATTGGCTCATTTATTAGTAATTCTATTATGTATAATAAATCATAATCATATAATGCTTCAAATCAAGTAGGTTAGCATTAGTCATGGGAAGCTAAAGCTAATTCATAGTATTAATCATATCATAATAGCTATTCTTAAATCTCATCATCACATCCATGCTCATCTAGACACTACTATTTGTAAAAAGAAAAATCAAAATATTATAAGTACTCCAGTTATTCAGTCTATTATAGGCACATCTGATAAATTTAATCAAGAAAATGTAGTGAATAAATATAACATGATTACAGATACTCAAATCAATGCCAAATCTACTAATTCATGTAATTCTTTTAACATTATTACATATAACATTCATAATATAGCTAATGATATGAAAATAGCTGTTATTCACCATCAAAAACTATCTATTCTAGATATACCTGCAGGTAACATACTTAGTAGAGCAAAATCAGGAATTAGAGTTTGAATAGATACTGCTAGAAATATAATTCATATTCATGTTAGCATTATTCATTCATGTATTTCTAGAAATAAAATATCATAGAATGTTATCAAAATAGATATAAATCATATACTTAACCAGAATAATAACTTAGTTACTTCCAATCAATTGAATTGAAAAATCAAGCTAGGATCTATCAAAAAATATCATATAAAAGCAAATAACAATCATGTACTCAATTCCAAAATAGGGTATATACTACTTACTTTTTCCTTGCAATATTTACATGTAGCTTTGTTTAATAACCAAGAAAATATAGGTATCAAATCTAGAGCATTTAACATAGTATTACACTTAGGACAATGGCTTCTACCATTCATTATTCATCATTCTTGACTCTTTAGTCTGTATATTATAACTGATCAAAAACTACCTAGTAAAGTACCAAAAATAAATAGGCAAATATAAAAGAAAATATCCATATTTTTAATGTGTTATATTATAATTTACTACATTATATTTAAAACTATTATTAATAAAAGTAAAATATAAAAAATGTTTAATTTATTTATAAATATACAAAAAAAATTGAGCAAGGCTCAATTTTTAAACCATTTTTTCTTCTACTTTTAGACTTATTTCATTTACTTCTTTTCTTTTATCTTTAATAGTTTTAGAAAATCATAATATTTTTCCAAGTATTAAGTATATATCAAAAATAAAAGGTATTTTGTATTCTAGTTTGTATTTAGTGTATCAGATTCAAAATGATATAGGGAATAGACTTAGTAGTAATATATTGTAACTCGTATATCAAAAGTAAGATGTAGTTATTCATATACTTATTAATAATGTGATAATTATTCAGTTTATTTTATGAAAACTATATTTAGTATTTTTAATAAATAGAAAAGCTAGATTTATAAATGGGATATATAATAAAAATTTTGCTTGTCTTAAATCCTTTTTTTCTTTTAATTCTAATAAATCATTTTCAGTATTTACTTTTATTAATTCTAATTCATTTTTGATTATTGATTCTATATCTTTGAATTTCTCATCACTAAAGTAATATTTTAAATATTTATATCATACAATTATGTAAAAATGCAATTTTGAAGCAGAAACAAATTCTGGTAATTTAATCTGTATTAACTCATTTCTAGTAAATAAATTTATTCATATAAATGATATTAATATAGTATATAACAAACAAAATATATTTGCTAGATTTATATATCCAGATAAGTATAACAAACTAATAAAGATGGATACAAATGCATTAAACCTAGTTGAATCTTGTATAGTTGTATTTTCGCTATATTTAGCATAATTTAGGAATCAAATAAGTGGTACATATGATAAAAATATAGTTAATTTTTCTTCTTCTGATATTTCTCAGTCTCAGTTTATATCCAATATTGAATGTTTGTTTGATATATTTATATGGTTTCAAATATTGAATTCTAATCATTTTTGTGCTCTATATATTCACATAATTAGAGCTATTAATAATCATAAAAATATTATATCAGCTATAATAATATTTAATGAAACTCAAAATATGCCCAAATTTCCTAATAATGAATTACTAATAAACACTAAATAAGTAATAAAGAATCCTAGATGTATAGTAGATGCTGATTTAGTATGTCAAATAACATAATAATTATTGATATTTTTATTTGTTTTATTAAACAAAAATAACCATGAAATAAATATCATCAAATATGCAGAAATAGCATTACCAATGATTTTGTGATTTAAATCTGCTCTAGTAGAGTAATTTGTATTATTAGAAATATTTTGATTTGTAAGTGTTTGTTCATCTGAATTACTTACTAAATTATTGTTTATTTCTTCCATTTTTTTATTTTTATTTTATATTTTAGAAATCTTTGTTATTATAACACATATTTAATTAATAAACAAATAAACGATGAAATTATCAGAAGTTGTATTTCATAAATCTGTATGATTGTGAAGTAAAGAGGTTTTTATAGATGAAAAATCAGAAATAGTGTTCGTAGGTAGGTCAAATGTAGGTAAATCTAGTATCATGAATTCATTATTTGAAAAAAAAGATTTAGTAAAAACTAGTTCACTACCAGGTAAGACAAAATTAGCAAATATGTTTTTGGTAGAAAATAAATATTATTTGACTGATTTACCATGATATGGTTTTGCGAAACTAGGTAAAACTATGAAAGATGAGCTTGACTGACTAATAAGTTGGTATATAGAAGAAAAAGCAGAATATATTAAAAAAATAGTAATTCTAATAGATTCAAAAATATGAGCTCAAGAAGTAGATATAGAGATGTATAAATATATATTAGAATTGTGATTACCAGTTACAATTGTGTTATCAAAAATAGATAAACTAGGTAAATCAGAAGCTGCTAAAAGCTTATCTTATGCTACGGAACAATTTTTTGGTCAAGAAATAATCGCAGTATCAAATACTAAAAAAGTAGGTATTAAACAATTATCAACATCTATCAAAAAAGCTTTGCTTGACAAATAAAAAAAAAGGATAAGATATCTCTTACTTTTATTATAAGGGGATCAAAGTATGTCTTCCGGAATGTATGAATTGAAGCCAGCAAATTTAGTCCAAGGACTGAATGTAGTTTTGCCAAAACAAAATGTCAGAGAATTTTTGATAGCAAATAACAAGATTACAAAAATATCTGAGCCTAGTGAATTCAGGAAAGGTATTGTTTTGGATATAAAAGTAACTAAAGAAGGATTGTTACTATTATTGAGTACCAATGAAGCCTTTGAAAGTTTAAGAAAAATTTTTAAAACTGAATCTATTGATTGGTATGTTTTAAAATGAAATTTTGAAGAATGAGTAGCAATACTCATTCTTTTATTTTGTAAATTTTTATGTATAGATATACTAAAATTAACATTTTATAATTAATACGTTTTAGTATGGAAAATATAAAAAAATTTGATATTAAGTCTTTTTTAATTGGTGTATTTTTGATGGGATGAGTTATGTTAGTAGTTGTATATTTCATGTATTTGAGAATACAAGAAGTTCATCAAATGGTACCTAAATTCATTTACTGAAATAATTGAATAGGTAATCTTGATTATAGTGAATGGTTTTGAAATGATAATCATAATAAATCCATTATATGATTTACTGATCTAAGAGCATTCGACATTAAAAAAGTTAGAAAAACATATTGATGATATTGAGAAGTAATTAATCAAGTTACTATTGATTTATATGTAAAAGATTGATTAAGTCCTATAGACAATAAAATATCAAGAATTGAATTAGAAAAAATATTAAAAGATAATATTAAGTATAATTTTACTATTATCAACTATGATGATGTTTCATCACATTGGTTAGTTGATTTTGACACTGATCAGGTTTTACCATGAAGTATTGAGAAATTATTTAATTATGCACATGTTAATTATAGAAAGATAATATTACCAGATTTTTATAATAGTAATTGAATAAATAATCTATGAGATCTTGAATTAGAAGTACGATAAAAAATAGGAGGAAGAAATTAAAAATCACCTCCAAATTTTAATGTTGTATTAAGGTGGAATAAGTAAAATAATCAAGCTAAAAAACAAAAAAACTTTTGACAAAAACTGTTTTTTTTTTGTATAAATAGCCAACAAAGACATATTGTTTTTGTAAAAAATAAAAATAAAATATCCCTATCTTGCCCTAAAGGATACACCCACAAGGGGATAAATTCTTTCCCTTCATACGAAGAGAAAGAGGCTACAAAGAAAAAACAAAAATAAAAGTAAAATAAAAACAAAAATAAAAGTGAAATAAAAACAAAAATCAAAATAAATACAAAAATAAATAAACAATATTTGAGTTATTTTTATGTATAGATATACTAAAATTAACATTTTATAATTAATACGTTTTAGTATGGAAAATATAAAAAAATTTGATATTAAGTCATTTTTAATTGGTGTATTATTGATGGGGTGAGTTATGTTAGTATTGGTATATTTCATGTATACGAGAATACAAGAAGTACATCAAATGGTACCGAAGATCACTTATGATACGAAATGAAAATGATTGTTTGATTATAGTTGATGGAAGGATTCAACTTACTATGATTCCGATAAAATAAGAATATTTGATAAAAATAAATTAACTACAATTAGGAAATGAATTGCACAAGTAAATAATCAGTTATTTATAAGAACTAAAAATATCAGGAAGTCAGAATTTGAAAATATTTTAAAAAATATAGTGAAAGAAGATTTTTATATTTTAGATTTCAAAGAAGAGTGAAAATATTGGTTAGTTGATTTTAATTCTGATAATGCACCAAAAAGAGAAATAGAAAAAATTTTTAATATGCCGTTTGATGTAAAATATAGAGAAGTAATTTTGCCTGAATATTTTAATAATTCAGACATTTGAAAAGTTGAATTTAGTAAATTTGAATTGAATTAATAATAGGAGAAATAATATGATATAAAATTTGTTTAAATATATAAACTTTTTTTGATAATTTTTTGGAGATACTAAAATGAAATTATTCATTTTAAAAACTGTTACAATTCTTTTACTGATGATGAGTTTTAATTCATTTTCAGTGACACCACTACATTCAAGTAATTTGGATGATGTTGATATAAATTGTGATCCTTTTCATTTAGTAGATGAATGTTTAAAAGGTGGTTGGTATTTGGATTATATTGGTATGCAATATATCTATGATAATGATTATGATTTAACTCCCAATTTTAATGTTGGTATAGTTGATAGTTCTGTTGGTCACCATGTAAGTATTGATTTATGTGATAATCAAGGGCAGGAAAATTGTTTAGTGACTGATATTTCTACACCAGATATAGATAATAAAATTATTCCTAAAGTAGGAGATATTACTAGTCATGGAAATATGGTTACAAGTATATTTTCTGGTTCAAAAAATGAAGAAAATGGAATGAGGAGTATAGTACAAGCAAAAACAATATTTGTTAGTTTTCATAGTAGGGATGGGGATAATGATGGATTAGATATATTGTTATTAAACAATCCATCTATTAAAATTGTAAATTTAAGTTTTGCTCAGAAAGCAAATAATATCACTACTGGTCAAAATTTAAGTAACTATCATAATTATCGGGAATATATATCAAATCATCCTGATACATTATTTGTAGTATCAGCAGGTAATGGTAAAAAAGATGCAAAAAAATCAAATGGAGCATTACATTATGACTTCATAGGTGATTATGCTACTGCTACGGATAGTGAAAAAAATGATGAAGCAAATTATGTTCTAAGTAAGTTGCAAAATTTGATAGTTGTAGCAGCAAATGACCATCATGGAGTTATATATTCATATTCTAACTATGGTGAATCTGTAGATATTACAGCTCCGTCAAATATTTTTGCAGCTGGATGTAATGATGATACTCAAAGTACATATTTGAAATCTCATTCTAGTCTTATTGATTATGATTCCTTTTATGGTTATGAAAAAATGACTCCCAATATTTTCTTCAAATTGTGGGATTATTTATATGATTCAGTAAGTGCTAGTGATAGTTATGATATACCATGTAGTGATAATGAACCTGTTGCTGATGGCACATCTACAGCATCTCCAATAACAGCAGGTGCTGCAGCAATACTTTTAGCAAGAGATGAAACATTGAAGCCAAGAGATTTAAAAGCATATCTAACAAATACTGATAATTTAATCAAGACTATTTATCGTTATAGTACTGATTCAAATAGTTTTGAAGGAAAAGCTCATTTATGTCCAGGATTAACTTACTATGATTATTGCACTTTAAGTACTCCCATCCTAAACATTGAGAAATCAATGAAACAGTATGAGGCGGATAATACAATTGTGGATGATTTTGAGGGAGATTTATATTCATTTTTTAATTATGCTAGATTAAAACAATATGTATCTGAAAATAATATTACTTATTTAGCAACACAAAACAAATACATAGATTTTTATCCATCTCCAAATCCATTAGTTGCAAATAAATGTATTCGCTTTAGATTAATATCTTATTTAGGAGCAGGTGATATATTTATAAATTCTGCTAAGAGACTTAAAAAAGTTTTTATCAGATATACAATATATGAATCTAGACCTAATAAATATTTTGGTATATATGATGAAAATAACAATCAAGTTTATTATGATAATTCTATACAAAATTTTGGTAATTTTGAAGAAGCAACATTTTACATACAAGATGGAACAAATTCACTAAGGTTTTCAGGTGATGTAGATGCTATGCATATAGATAAAATCGAATATACATATCAATAAAACTTACTAACACAAAAGGAGGAAACTAAGAGCTATAGATTTATCTTTAGCTCTTTTCTTTCACAAAATTTCAAAAAATCTTTACTTTTTTGGATTATGCTGTAAAAATAAGGCATATTAACAATTAATTATATTATTTTATGTTTAAAAAAGAAACTAATAAATTATTAGATTCTACTTTGATTATAATAGTATTGTTCATCATTTTCTATGTACTATATATTTGAGCAAGTTTAATAATTCCTTTTATTATAGCTCTTTTATTTTCGTTTGCGATAATTGGATTATCTAATTTTTTCAAGAGTTTTAGAATACCTGCATTTATATCGTTTATTCTTTCACTATCTACATATATATTTGTATTATGGTGATTATGGAAAATGATGAATTCTAATATTCAGGATTTAGTGAGATTGTTACCTGAATATCAATCTAGAATATCAGAAATAATTTTGGGATTATTTAGCTATTTTCATATACCAGAACCTGCTAGTTTATCTGATTTGTTGAGTAAATTAGATTTTCAATACATTTTTACATTGGTACTTGAATGATTTACTTCTATATTTAGTAGTGCTTGAATAATCTTGTTTTATGTATTATTTATACTATTAGAATACAGATATTTCAAAGAAAAATTAACTCTGATGATAAATGATAATGTGAATAAAAAACATGTATTTGATATAATTGATAAAATCAGAAGAGATATAAAAGCTTATTTCGTGATAAAAACTATTGTTAGTCTAGTTGTAGCTGCACTGAGCTATATTTTCTTGAAAATATTTTGATTAGATTTTTCATTGTTTTGGTCTATTTTGACATTTATATTAAATTTTATTCCAAATATCGGTTCTATTATATCTGTTTCATTAGCTGCACTTTTTTCACTTATCCAATTCAATTCTTATTATACTTTTGTCTTGATTATTTCAGGGCTTACTTCTATTCATATATTGATGTGAAACATAATTGAGCCAAAATTTATGTGAAATAAATTGAATCTGAGTCCACTTGTAATAATCATTTCTTTATGATTTTGGTGAGCTATATGGTGAATTGTTTGAATGTTGTTATCAGTACCTATAATGGTTATATTGAACATCATTTTTGCAAAAATCCCTTCTACTCGTAATATAGCGATATTGTTATCAGAAAAATGAGAATTACAAATAGATTGATGAGAAGAAGTAGTGAAAACTAGAAAAAAATTAGTTTATAGATTTATAAAGTATTTATTTAAAAAATAAGAAATAAATTTTCCAACCATAAATATTCAGACTATGTCAATCTAAAAAATTAAAAATATTTTATTTATATAATATTTGTTTTATAATACTTTAAATTATATATATAAATTGTTTTTTTGTATGAAAAAAATAAAATATGCATTTACTCTTGTAGAGTTGATAGTAGTTATAACCATTTTAACTATATTATGAACAATAGCATTTTTTAGTCTACAATGATATAGTACACAAGCAAGTAATAGTTCTAGAATATCAGACTTATGATTGATAAAAACATCTTTAGAATTATTTCAATTAGATGCTTGAAAATATCCTTTACCTTCAAATTATAGCGAGATTACTTATTCTTGATCCATAGTATGGAAGCAATGATCATTTTGAAATTCAGCATACTCTAATGTTACAAGGTTGGATAAAATACCTAAAGATCCAGTTTTTGACAAAGAATATACTTATTCTATTTCTTCTAGTATGAATAATTATCAATTGTGATGAATTTTAGAATGATCTGATATTATTATGAATTGAAATATTTCAAATTTATATGCATGAGATAATTTAGCTACCGCATATGTAATATGAAATTATGATTGACTAGTCACAAGGACTAATACATGAAATACCTGTAATATTTTATCTGTGCCATCAATAATAACAAATGATACTTCAAATACAGATTTATTACAAATTTTAGCAAATAATAGTTTTGTATATAGATGATATAATAATTTGCCAAGTACTTTTAATAGAGTGAAATATAAATATGATTGATGATTTACATTTTCACCAAATAATGTATTAGTTTATTCCAATACTTTATGATGCGATGTATTAAGTAATTCTTTATCAGAGAGAATAAAATTGTTTAAAAATATACAAAATTCATATTCATGAAGTATTATATCAAATGAATCAAATTATTTGAATTTACTTAATGTCGTTGTTGATGAAAATAATCCAAGCGAAGAATTAAAAAATATATCATGAAATATTGTTGAGCATAATTTATGATATAATAAACTTCAATATTCATTAGAAAGTATTAATACATGTTCATCTACATGAAGTTTAGTTCTAGATTATACTTGAAATGATCAATATTTTACTGTACCTAATTGATGTAAAATTACAGCAAAAATTTGGTGAGCATGATGAGCTGGATGATGATGAACAAATTGATTATGATGATGATGAGCATATGCTACTATTTCTAATTTTGATTTATGAACTGAAAATAATCTTACTTTTATCGTATGAGATGGATGATGAGTAAGATGAAATCTATATTGATGATGATGAGGTTGATGAAGATCAGAGTTAATTAAATGAGTTACTAGAGTACTTGTTGCTTGATGATGATGATGATGAAGTTGATGATGAGATTTATCTTGAACTAATTGATGTAATTGATGAGCATGATGATTAACTTGAATAACATGATCTTCTTGTGTTAATGCTTGATGATGAATATGATGAACTCAATCTTCATGATGAGCATGATGAATTGATTATACGTTTTGAAGTAATTGATTAAGTTGAAGTTGAACATTTTGATGAAGTCATAATTCATCACTATATTGATGATGAAATCTATGAGTATGATGATCTTATTGAAATTGAGGAAGATGAGGAGGTTGATGATGATATTATTGATGATGACAATGAGCAACTTGACAATTTTATAATGGATGATGATGAGGATGAGGGGGGTCAAGTTTTTTGATTTCTTCTTGAAGTGGTTTAATAACAGCTTGAGTTAATTCTTTACCATGAAATTCTTCAGATACTGATAGATGAACTTCATGAAATGGTTGAGCTGCATGACAAGCAGGAAATCCGTGAAGAATAGTTATTTCTTGGTATTAATTAAAAAGCCTTCAAAAGTTCACTACACCCAATAAAGTGTAGTGAAAACTAGAAAGAAATTAGTTTATAGAATAATTAATTATTTATTAAAAAAATAATTAATCCAAGTGTTTAAATAAGTTGTAAAACAACAAAAAATTAGAATCACTATTTATGAAGTAAAAATCTAATAAATTATTGAATTCTAATTTTTTTTCTTTTTTAGATTTTATATTATTTTGATTTAAAAATCATACACATAAATCATTATCATTTATTCTAGTTTTTTCAAAATCTACTATATTATCTCATAGGATTAACCTTTTTTTATTATAATTAATATCTATCTCTATATTGGTTTTATCATATACTAATTCATCTAAATTGTTAGAATATATATTTTCCTTATTTATTACTATTCAATTTTCAACTAATAATTGGTATATTAAATCATTTATTCATAAAGAATATATTTTTATATCATATCATTTTTTAATTGCTAATCTAATAAATGTTATAGCTCATTTTCTAAATAAAAAGGATTTTTTATTTATATCTTTTTCATCTATTTTTTCTCAATTATCTGAAAAATTTATATTTAAAGAATTTTCTGATCATGGATATGTTAATGTATTATCAAAGTCTATAATTATTTCAGTATTATCAGGATTTATATCTTCAAAAAAACTTACAATTTTATTTTTTGACTTTAATAAGTAAAAAATATCATCATTTAAAAATATTCTTTTTATCTCTTCTTTTTTATTTCATTTGTTAAAAGTATTTAATTCTTTTATTACTTTTTCTGATAATTTTCTTTCTTTTTTAATTTTCGAGTCTGCATTTTCTATAGCATTTATTTCTAATTCTATTTTTGGGTCCCGTAAAAATGAGTTATACATTATTTTATATAAGTCTGGATTTAATTCTTTTAATACTTTTCAGTATATTATTAATCATCATTGAGGTAATCAAACTCATTTAAAAAATTTGATAATATCAAAAGATAAATTTTTTAAATCATTAATACAGTTATTGATATAATCACTGCTTGTATTATCATCTAATTGTTTTAAATTATGAATATCATGTATAAAAAGTTCTTCATTTAGATTTCATTTTGCATTTCTTAATTTATATAAAAATAAACTAAGTGTAGGATGTTTTAATATTTTTTCTCATAATTCTATTTCTCATACTACAAAATTATTTGCATGTAAAATAGCTAATTGTTCAAAAATATTAGGAATTATGAATAATTTATTTAGTCTTAATTCTTTTACAGCATTTTTAAAATCCTTAAATTTAGATTTATCTTTTTTTTCTAAATCTAGGTAGTAATTATCAGGGATGATATCATATACATTAAATCTATCATTTGTATTTATATTTTCTATATAAATATTTCAATCATCGTCAGTTAAATGATTTATAATATTTATTCTATAATTTATTCATAGTAATTCATAATTATTATTTATAGCTGTTATACTATCATAAATTTCTTTAATTTTATTATTATGTTCATCAATATCTCAAATAATACATTTCCTAATTAACAGGTCTTTTTTTTCTAATATTCAATCAATAATATTTTTGTACTCTACTACTGCACTTGTTAATTCTGCTTCATTTCATTTATATTTAGGGCTATCATCTATTGTTATTTTTACATCATCTCACAATTTTTTTATGTTTTCCATATAAGTTTTCTATAGTTTTAGTTATCATTAATTTTTTATTATATAATTTATTTTAAATTTATAAAATTTTTTTATAAATTTAAAATAAAAGCATTTATTTGTAAAGGCTTTTTTATTTGATTTTATGTTAAAAGACTTATAATAAATTATGTATTATTTTTAATGCATTTTATTTATTTCTAATATTTTAATATGAAAAAATTGAATAATAAATTGTTAGTTTTGATGTTAGTTTCTTTGTTATCTGTTCCTATGATTGCTATGGCACAAGATTCTACTGATACTAGTTCTGAGCCAGTTGTTACTACTTCTGTTAATACTTTACTGACATTGAAATGAAAAATAGATGGTTATAAAGTAATATTATCTTGGGAAAAAATAGCACTTGATACAAATATTTTATGATACAAAATAATTGTTACAAATCAAGATGGTAATCAAAAAATAGTATCACTTTGAGCAGATAAAAATACTATTGAAAATTGGGATGCTAAACCAGGTTTAAATAAATATCAAATATTTGTAATAGCTGATGAATGAGATGTAGCTAAATCACAAGTTTTAGAATTGAAAATGTGACCAAACTGAGGTTATGATTTCTGAACATCTACAACATGATCTGGAAATACAGAACCAAAACCACCTGTTAAACCAAATATGGAACCAAAACCACCAGTAAATCAAAACTGAGATAAAAAACCTGAAGTAAATCCTGAAAATAAAGCTAAATTAGATGCATTAAAAATATCACTAGAAGAATCATTGAAATATTTAAGAGAACATATTACTAAAGATAATATAGAAGAAATTAAGGCAAAAGCAGAATCATTAAAAGAAGATTATACAAAGAAATTTGAAGATATATGAGCTCCAGAAGAAGCAAAAAATAAATTAAGAGAAAGATTTGAAATATTTTTTAAATTTCAAATTGAAAATAGATATGAAAAACAATCAACTGAACAACCACAAAAACCAGAACAACCACAAAAACCAGAGCAACCTCAAAAACCTGAACAAGTTAAATGACAAAAACCAACAGCACAACAAAACTATAAACAACAATATGCTAAAAAACTAGAATCAAAATTGGCTAATTTATCTGCAGAACAAATAAAAGTAGTTATTACTAAAGTAGATGCATTAATAGAAAAATATACTAATAATACAGAATTAACTCAAGAAAAGAAAGAAAAATTTATCATGCAATTAAATGCAATAAAACAAGTATTACAAGATAAATTAGATGAATTAGAAAACTGAATAAATTTAGATGAAATATTTACTAACTAGTATTTATGTAAAAAGTCATTTTTAAAATGGCTTTTTATTTGATTTAATTGTATATTGAACTATAATCATTTTTACTTATTGAAATTAATAAGTAATATTTAAAAACTAATTGATAAATATGTCAAATAAATTAAAGATTGAATTAAGTCCGCAGTATGCTGAACATTTAGAATTAATCAAACAAATTATTCCAAGTGAAACTGGAGAACAAATAACAGATGATTCAAAAATGGTAGAAGTATTAATAGATAGTTTTATGGCATTTATCCAAGAACAAGTAGCATACGAAGAACATGCTCATGATGGTGGATGTTGTGGAGGTGGATGACATGATCATGGTCATTCTCATGAACATGGAAAAGAAGAATGAGGATGTTGTAAACATTAGAAGTATAGGGAGTATATTGAATATACTCTTTTTTTTGCCTTTTGTTTTTAAATACATATAATATTATCCAATTATAGCTATAAATAAACAAATATGTTAAATATTGATATCGTAAAATATGAAAAAGAAATTTATGATTTGAAGTCTAAAATAGATAAATTTAGACCTTTTTCTAGTGTTCAATTAAATAACTTAAAGTCATGGTTCAAAATATGATTTACAGCTCAATCAAATGCAATAGAATGAAATAGTTTTACAAATGAAGAAGTGAAAATATTAGTAGAGGATTGAATTACTGTATGATGAAAAACACTAAAAGAAGTAAAGGAAACTCAAAATTTAGCAGAATTAACTGATTCTATTTGGGAATTTTTTGAATCAGATTTCATTTTAACAGAAAAATTTCTTTTAGATTTACATAAAAAATTATTAACTTGAATAGAAAAAGAAAATCTATGAAAATATAGAGATATTCAAGTATTTATATCTGGTTCAGAAGATAAACTACCTAGCTCAAAAGAAGTAAAAAAATTAATGAAAGAATTTATTACTTTTTGTAATACTGAAACAAAAAATCCAATATTAAAAATATCAAAAATACATTTTGATTTCGTGAAAATTCATCCATTTGTTGATTGAAATGGTAGAATAGCTAGATTACTTATGAATTTATACTTAATAAAATATTCTTTTTTACCAATTATATTTCCAGTTGTAACTAGACTAGAATATATACAAAGTTTATGAAAAAGTAAAACAGAAAATGATTTTTATAAATACTTTTTATGGCAAACATATGAAAATATGAGTGATTATCTAAGATTTTTTGAGGATTAAAAAGTGCCTTTGGCACTTTTTTTTTGTACTTATTATTAAAAATTTGTTTTGTAATAAATAAAATTTATAATATTCTTAATTTTTTATATTTTTACTATTTTTCTATGATTATTTGAATTTTATATATATTAATAATTATTTTATTTTTTATAGCTATTAGATATATTTTACCAATTTTTATAACTTTAAAAATATATAATTTAGAATTATCTAGAAGTAGATATTTTCGTTTGTTTATTATTATTTTATTTTTTCCAATTTCTATATTATTTTCTAGAGGTACTTATAATCATTTAAAAGATAAGCAAAAAATATCATGAATATTAGGATTTTTGAAAATTATTTTAGTAATTATTATTTTTGAAATATTGTCATCAGTATTAATAAATGAAATGCTCATAAAAAAATATATAGTGACTTTCTTTCAAGTGAATTGAAAATCGATGTACTCTACAATTTATGATAAAGAAATTTTATTAACATTTAATTTATCAAGAAATTTTAATAGATGAGATATTGTAGTTTTGAAAAAATGAGAGAAAAAATATATAAATAGAATTATTTGATTACAAAATGAAAAAGTAAAAATAGTTAATTGACAAGTATTTGTGTTTAAAATTGATAAATTTGAAAAGCTGGAAGAAAATTATTTAGATATATATAATAAAGATAAAACTTATGTATCATGAAATATTGAAGAAGTGATTTATGATGTTCCAAATGATAGTTATTTTTTAATGTGAGATAATAGAAATTATTCTTTAGATTCTAGAGAATGTTATTCTGATTGTTCTTTTGAATGACAAAGTGAATTTATAAGTAAGAACAGTATTGTTTGAAAAGTTAATTATGATTTTTGATATTTTGATATTTGAAATTTTTCATTCAGAAATGAAAAACTATGAATAGATACATATCCAAAATTTTTTGATATAAACTAATTAAAAAGTGCCTTTGGCACTTTTTTTTGCCTTTTATAACATAATTTATATAATAAGAAAGATAAATTATAGACTAAATAAATGATGAAATATACATACTTGTAATTTTACGATATTATTGGCTTGTATATTTCATTATTTGTTCTACAAATTATTATATTTTATAACTAAAACTATTATTTATGATAGGATTATCAGATAAAAATGCTACAAAAATAACTCCATTAAAAAAGAGTTATATTATAGAAGGGAAAAATTATACTTTTGAAACATGTAAGTTAGGTTTACTTACAAATGGTGCAGTAATGATGAGTGATGATTTGGACAATGTAATGTTTACAACTGTTTGATTCAAAACTGAATGATTGAATACTCAAGCTGACTTTTTTCCTCTTGTTGTTGATTATATAGAAAAATTTTATGCTACTGGTTTAATATGAGGTAATAGATTTCAAAGAAGAGAGGGAAGACCTACAGATACTGCTACTTTGACTGCTAGACTTATAGATAGACCAATCAGACCAATGTTCCCAAAATGAATTATAAACGATACTCAAATAATGGTATCAGTTTTATCAGCTACAGGAGAAAAAGACTTAGGTACTTGGTGAATAACTAGTTCATCACTATGATTAATGATGACTGGAGCACCTTTTGAATGACCTGTTGCATGAGTAAAAGTAATCACTACAAAAGATGGTCAATTCATCTATGATCCTTCAGTAGAAGAAGAAGATAATGCTAGATTGAGTCTAGTTGTTGCTGGTACTATAGATGCTATTACTATGGTAGAAGCAGGCGGACATGAAGTAAGTGATGAAGAAATGATGTCAGGGCTAGAATATGCACATAAAATAATAAAAGACATATGTAATGCTCAAATAGACTTCATAGAAGATTATAAAAAACAATTTGGTATCCCTGAAATTGTTGCTACATATAATAATCCAGATGTTTCTTTGTATGAAGTAGTAAAAGAATTTCTAACTGAAGAAAAATTAGTTTGTTTATATGAAAAAGGTAAAAAAGAATTCCAAAAAGAATTGGATAAATTGGATAAAGAAACAGTAGAATTTTTTAGAGAAAAATGATTATTGGCAGGAATGTCAGAACAATGAATAAAAGATGCTTGTAGTTTGGAAGAATGACAATCTAGTGTAGATGAAGGTTCAGTTTGAGCTTTGGTTTACAAGAGAGTTAAAGAAGTAATGAGAAAAAATGTACTTGTAAATAGTAAGAGACTAGATGGTAGAAAATTGGATGAAGTGAGAGAAGTTATTTGAGAAACAGGATTATTACCTAGAACTCATGGTTCCGCGTTGTTTCAAAGAGGTATGACTCAAGCTTTATCAATTGTTACACTTTGAGGACCAGATGATGCACTTACATTGGAATGAATGATGCCTGAATCTTCAAAGAGATATTTCCATCAATATAATTTCCCACCTTATTCAGTAGGAGAAGTGAGAATGATGAGATGAGTAGGTAGAAGAGAAATAGGTCACTGAGCATTAGCTGAAAGAGCATTGATTCCTGTATTACCAGATGTAATAGATTTCCCTTATACTATGAGAGTTGTATCAGAGATAACTACTTGTAATGGTTCTTCATCTATGGCTTCTGTTTGTGGTTCTACTATGAGTCTTATGCACGCATGAGTACCTATAAAAGCTCCAGTTGCATGAGTAGCTATGTGAATGATATATGATGATAAAACAGGCGATTATAAAATATTATCAGATATCCAAGCTCAAGAAGATTTCTTGTGAGATATGGATTTCAAATTAGCTAGAACTTCAAATGGTATTACTGCTATGCAATTAGATGTAAAAATCAAATGATTAAAAATGCAAGTATTTAGAGATGCATTTACTCAATGAAAAGATGCTACTGATTATATATTATCAAAAATGCTTGAAGTACAAGCAATAGTAAATCCTAATTTATCTCCATATGCTCCACTAATAATGACTATTAGTATTCCAGTGGATAAAATCAGAGCAGTTATAGGTAAATGATGAGAAAATGTTCAAAGATTAGAAGCAGAATACAATGTAAAAATATCAATAGCAGATGATGGAATAACTACCATAACAGCTAGAACTCAAGAATGAGGTCAAAAAGCCATATGAGAGATAAAAGAAATGCTATGGATACCAGAAATAGGTTATAAATCTACTGGTAAAGTAGTAAAAATTATTGATGGTACTTGAGCAATAGTAGAATTTAGATGACAATCTTGAATGATTCATATATCTAAATTATCAGCTGAAAGAGTGATGAAAGTAGAAGATGTAGTTAAATTATGAGATATCGTTGAATTTGAAATAATTCAAGTGGATACAGCTAAATGAAAAATAGGATTAAAAAGAAAATACGATGAAATAGTTAAAAAAGTAGAAGTAGTAAAAAAAGAAGACATAAAAACAGAAAATAGTTCTGACTTAAATAAAGAGGAAAATATAATTGATAATCTATAATATGAATGATAATTTAGAAGATTTTTACAATGTTGATTTAATTAATTATTTTAAATTTATCAAACCATCACTTAAATTTTTGTTTGAGAAAAAAAATTTAATAGAATTAGAAAAAATTATTGATGATTTGATTGATAAAGCAGAACAAAACAATGAATGAAAAGACATATTAAATTTATCTATGAAAATATCTGAAAGTGATTTAACTGATAAACTAAAAATTAGAATACTTACACAATTAAATATTGCAATGTATAGAATTTATAATAATGAAAAATTAAAATCTGAATTAGAAGAAATTGCAAAAGTAGTACAATGAATCCTTTAATTTAATAAATACTAATTATATAATATGATAGAAAATATTATAGTTGTAGATGAATTTGATAATCAGATTTCTGAGTGAGAAAAGATGGATGTTCATAGAAAAGCTCTATTACATAGAGCTTTTTCTATCTTAGTATTCAACTCAAAATGAGAACTGATGCTACAACAAAGAGACTTATGAAAATATCATTCATGAGGAAAATGGACAAATACATGCTGTAGTCATCCTAGAGTATGAGAATCATTAGAAGATGCTGTTCATAGGAGACTTCTTGAGGAAATGTGATTTGATACAGAGTTAACAGAAAAAACTGAGTTTATCTACAAAGTAGAACTAGACAATGAATTAACAGAGCATGAATATTTACATGTTTTCACATGAATATATAATGATGAACCAAAACTAAATAGAGAAGAAGCTATGAATTGGAGATGGATTTCTATTGATGATTTGAAAGTAGATATACATAATAATCCAGATAATTATACTAAATGGTTTTTTATAATCGTTAGAGATTATTTCGATAGAATATTTAAATAAAAGAGTTTATCCAAAGGATAAACTCTTTTATTTTTCTAATCTATATCATTTATTTATGATAGTTTTTAGAATGAAATTTTCTCATAATTTTTTTCTGATATTTGAAACAGTTACATTAATTGTGTTATCAGATACTTTTAATAAGTCATGTTCTCACCAAATTGTATTTATTATTTTTTCTTTTGTAATAACTACTCAGACATTTAATATAAATAATTCAGTTAACATTTGTTCACGAGGAGTCAATTCTACTTTTACTCAATTTTTTAGTATTTCACTATTTTTTAAGTCTAAAGTAATGTCTTTATAGATTTTTTTAGAATTTCATGTCACTTTGTAACTTCTTCTTAATAATGCTCTGATTCTAGCAATCAATTCTTCAGCTGAAAACGGCTTTGCTAAATAATCATCAGCTCATATTTCTAATCAATATACTTTTTTTTCAGTGTCATTGTATCATGATGTAATTATAATAGGGGAAATACTATTTTTTGTTTCTCTTAAATACTTAATTATATCGAAACCACTTCCATCTCTAAGTGAAATATCTACTACATATAAATCTGATTCTACAAATACTTCATTCATGAAATCATTATAGCTGTTAATTATTCTAGTATTAAATCAATTTTTCAGAAGTTTTTTTGAGATATTATTAGATAATACTTTCTCGTCTTCTATTATAGTTATATACATATTTATATTTGAGAGTTACTTTGTAAGATTTTAACATTCTCTTCTTTATTACTGAAAAATCATTGAAAATATTTTATTCATAATACTTCTTTCGCAAAATTTAGCATATCCATATCTTCTATCCATTCTGCTACTATTTTTACTCATTTACTAGTTATTTTTGAAAAAATATTTTTTAAATCACTAAATCATTTACCAAAAATACCATAAGCAGTTTTATAAATACTATAAAATGATTGTAACATTTTACCATCAATTTTAATCATATCCAAGTTATTTCCTGCAAAATTTAGATTTTTTAATACATCTTCTAATGGTACTTTTTCAGATAAGATATCATCCAAGGCAATATTAAAACCAAGATTCTTTAATTTTATTATTTTTTGTTTGAATTCTTCAGTGTTTGGTAATTTTTCATTTTCAAGTATCTCAAATATAATCTTTTGTTTAGATAAATCAATATGATATTTATCTTTTAAAAATATTATGATTTTGAAAAAGTTTTCACTTTCCATATCTTTTACTTCTACATTAAGAGATATTTCTCAGCTTATATTTCATTCACTTATATCTTTGAATACTTTATCTAATATATTGTAAAATACGTAAATTCATTTTCATAAACTGTTATGAATATTTAAGTAATCAATATGATTAAATCATTTTACTCATCCAATTCTTAATAAAGCTTCACTAAAATCAGTATTTCATTTATCATTTAGAATTTTTTGATAATTTACTCATAATTCTGAATTTTTGTAAATTACTGTGAAAAAATCATTGATATATTTATTGTGATTGAATTTTAGTCTGATTGAATTTTCTTCTAATGTGAAAAGTTCTGGGTAAGTATTACTAAATTCAGTAAATAATTCTGGGAATTTTCTAGTATAACTAATAATCATTAATATGTTGTTTCTTATTAATGGATCTTTAATTTCATTAAATTCTAATACAGTCTCAGTGCTTTTTTTTGTATTCTCAATAGTAGCATCTAATAATGTATTTATAGATTTAGTATTATTTGTTCAAGTATTATCTAAATCTAATTTATTAGTAAGAGTCATTTGTGCTGCCATGTTTTATAATTTATAATATATAATATGAGAGCATTATATAACTATGACCTTAATACAACCTTAAAATTTTGATACAAAATAAAAAAAAGTTTTTTGTGTATTTTGGCTTAAAATAAGCTAAAACTAGCTTTTTTGATAAAAAATGTGATTTTTATTTTTTTTATTTTT
>CALREY010000020.1 GCA_943356435.1 Candidatus Altimarinota bacterium | reverse complement strand
AAATATAATCTAATTCTAATCAACAAACAAACAAAACCAAACTTTAGTTTGATTTTTATTTTCAATGATCTCATAATTTCAATTGTGCTAATGATTTCAATAACATATCTTCGGCTTCAATAAATTTTGCCATTTCCATTTTATCTTTTGATCATTTATATCTCTCCATCAATTCTAATGCTCTATGTTTTGCTTGTTCAGCTTCTTGTATATCTAATACATCAACTGTAATAAGCATATTAATAAGAAGTTTTACTTGTGAATTAGATACTTCTAATATTCATCCTCATATAGCAAAATCTGTCTCTGTTTTTAGTCATACTTCATTTATATATACTACCTTGATAATTCATGGTATTAGTACTGAAACTAATGGTGCATGGTTATCCAAAATAGTAATTTGCCCTGATTTAGTTGCTGAAGTAATTGAAACTACAGTATCAGATTTGAATAGATTTCAAGTAAATGATAATATTTCTAATTTCATAATTTTTTTAATAATGATAATTATGTACTTCATAACTCAATCCTGAATCTTTTCTCTTACTTAAGAGAAAGGGGCTACAATTTTTTACAATTAATGCTCCTCCCTCTCTTAGGTAAGAGAGGGAATTCAAGGGTGAGTTATGTAACTTTATTTTTGACTATTTTCGTAAGCAGCTACAACATCATTTATAGAAGCTTTATACATAAAGAAATTTTCAGGAACATTATCCACTTCTCAATCAATAATTTTTTTGAACCCAGATACAGTATCGCTAAGTTTAGCATAAACTCATGGTGTACCTGTAAATTGTTCAGCTACGAAGAATGGTTGAGATAAGAATTTTTGAATTTTTCTTGCTCTTACTACAGTTAATTTATCTTCTTCTGATAATTCATCCATACCAAGAATCGCAATAATATCTTGTAATTCTTTATATTTTTGTAAAACTCTTTGTACTTCTCTAGCAACATTGTAATGATCTTCTCAAACTACATCTGGAGATAATACTGTAGATGTTGAATCAAGAGGATCAACAGCAGGATAAATACCTAGCTCAGCAATAGATCTATTTAATACTATAGTTGAGTCCAAGTGAGCAAATGTTGCAGCTGGAGCTGGATCTGTTAGATCGTCTGCTGGAACATAAACTGCTTGTACAGAAGTAATAGAACCATCTTTAGTTGATGTAATTCTTTCTTGTAATGCACCCATATCAGTAGCAAGTGTTGGTTGATATCATACAGCTGAAGGTATTCTACCTAAAAGTGCAGATATTTCAGAACCAGCTTGAGTAAATCTGAATATATTATCAATAAATAATAATACATCTCTTTTTTCTCTATCTCTGAAATGTTCAGCCATAGCTAGACCTGTTAATGCTACTCTGGCTCTAGGTCCTGGAGCTTCATTCATTTGTCCAAATACCATTGCTGTTTTGTCTATAACTCCTGATTCTTCCATTTCATGGTATAAATCGTTACCTTCTCTTGTTCTTTCTCATACTCATGCAACAACAGAATAACCACCATGCTCTGATGCAATATTGTGGATTAATTCTTGCATGATAACAGTTTTACCTACTCATGCTCATCCAAATAAACCTACTTTACCTCATTTTAACATAGGTGCAATAAGATCTACTACTTTGATTCAAGTTTCAAAAACTTCAGCTTTTGTAGTCAGATTTGCAAATGCTGGTGCTTCTCTATGGATAGGATCCATATATTCTGTTACTGGTTTTTCTTTGTCATCAATAGGATCTCAAAGTACATTGAACATTCTACCTAATACTTTTTCTCATACTGGTACTCTGATAGGATTTTCTGTAGCTAAAACCTCCATTCATCTTTTTAATCAATCTACAGTATTCATAGCAATAGTTCTAACTACTCAATCTCATAGTTGTTGTTGAGTTTCTAGTACTACTCTTTCTTTTGATCATTTTACTTCTAATGCTTCGTAAATTGATGGAACATATCCACCACTAAACTCAACATCGATTACTACTCAAACTATTTTTGTAATTTTTCAAGTATACATATAACAAATTTTTTAAAATTTAAATTATTTCATCCATAGCTACTTTTCAGTCTGTTTAACACTTAAATATCATCTATTCTAAACCAATTATAAACCACTTGAACTAAATTTAAGCTGACTTATAACTAGTTTAGAATTTTTATACAATTCAATTTTGTAGCACATGTTATTTTATTTCTTTACCTATTTTTATATCTAGATTAGGAAAATTATCTTCTATATCTACTGATTCATTTTTAACAATAAAATTATCATTATTATAAATAATATCAGGTTTATAAGATTCTGCTTTTTCAATATTATAGTCTATGTTGTCTACTTTTATATCTTCAAATTTAGTAAAAGCATCAACAGTATTTTCAGTCTTTAATTCTTTATTTTCAACTTGTATATTTTCTACTACTTTGACTTCAATATTTTCTTTTTTATTGTCTTTTAATACAACTTTTTCAACAGATGAAAAAACAGGTAGATAGAAAAATTTTCTAAACGTAAGTGTAAATATAAAAATCAATATAAATATTGCTATTTGAATATTTGCAAACAATGGATCACTTGGATCAAGAACATCTTTTCATAATATCACTAGAATAGTTGGGAATATGAAAGAAAAAATTATAGAAACTAAAAGTACATAAAATATGTAGAATAACATATTAGAAACAACTCTATAAAAATTTATTTTTTTTGTCATAATAATTACTTATTTAATAAAACAATTGTATTATATAACAAAAAGTTTATTTGTAAAGATATACTTTTAGTCTATTAATTAGTCTTTCATAGATTCTACTCAACTTACTATTTCAGAAATTTCTTTTGTAATAGCTGCTTGTCTTGCTTTGTTGTATTGCAATGTCAATTTAGACGCAAATTTATTTGCACTATCTTTTGCATTTTTCATAGCGATCATTCTAGAACTATGTTCTGATGCTTTTGATTCAATCATTATATCAAAAAACATTGAATCTAAAAGCATAGGTATAGCTTCATCTATCAATTCTTTGTTAGATGGTTCTACTGTATATGATTTTGGTTTATCATCTCTGATATATTTATAATCATATCATAATACCGTACTAAAATATTCTTCAATACTTTTATCTGTCAGTGGTAAGAATACTCTTTGCATAGGAACTTGTCTGATAGTATTTATAAAATGATTATAAAATACTACTACTTTTCAATAATTGTTTTCTAGAAATTTTTCATTAATAAAATTTGAAACTTGTTTTCAAAAATAAAAAGTTATTTCATCAGTAAAATTTTCAGAAAAGTCAGCTATTAAGTGATTTCAAGTTCTAGCTACAAATTGACTTGCTCTTTTTCATAAAGTAATGAATTCCATTTGTTCATTTGGATTTGCTTTCACATATTCATTCACTTTTTTCATAGCATTTATATTATAACCTCAACATAATCATTTGTTTGAAGTGATAATAATTCAAAGTGTTTTCGTAGATTTAATATTACTACTGAAATATCTAGAATCTGAAAAATTGGAATTAAAATTCATTAAAACTTCTAATAATCATCTGATATATTCTTTTTTCTCTAATGCTAAATCTTGAGCTTTTTTCATTTTTACAGTCGAAATAAGCTCCATAGCTTTAGTTATCTTTGAAGTGTTTTTAATAGACTTAATTCTTCTTTTAATCTCTTTTCAAGTTGCCATATTTTTTTGTTATTTTAATGATTATTATTCTTTAATAAATCTAATAATTTTCACAAAAGATCTTTTAATTTTGTTTCTGCTTCTTCTGTTAACTCTTTTTTATCTCTTACTGTTTCTAATATTGTTTTTTCTTCATCTAATGATAAATATAAATCAGACTCAAATTTTTTGATTTGATTAACTTCTAATTCATCCAAAAATCATTTAGCTCATGCATAAATAGAACATACTTGTTTTGGTACTGAAACTGGTTCAAATACTCATTGTTTTAATAGTTCCATCATTCTTTTACCTCTTTCTAATTGTGATCTAGTAAATGCATCCAAGTCAGAAGCAAATTGTGAAAATGCTGCTAGTTCTCTAAATTGAGCTAAGTCTAGTTTCAATGTACCTGAAACTTTTTTCATAGCTTTAATTTGAGCAGCTCATCATACTCTAGAAACTGATAATCATACATTTATCGCTGGTTTTTGACCAGAGTTGAATAAATCAGATTCCAAGAAAATTTGTCCATCTGTAATTGAGATTACATTTGTAGGAACATAAGCAGAAACATCTCATCATTGAGTTTCAATAATTGGTAATGCAGTAAGTGATCAAGCACCTAATTGGTCATTCAATTTTGAAGCTCTTTCTAATAATCTAGAGTGTAGATAAAATACATCTCAAGGATACGCTTCTCTTCCTGGTGGTCTTCTTAATAACAATGACATTTCTCTATAAGCATTTGCTTGTTTAGATAAATCATCGTAAATAATCAAAGCATGTTGTCAGTTGAACATGAAATATTCTCACATAGCACATCATGCATATGGAGCTAAATATTGCATAGAAGCTGGATCAGAAGCTCATGCTGAAACAACTATAGTATAATCCATAGCTCATCTCTTTCTAAGTTCTTCTACTACTCTAGCAACTTTTCATTCTTTTTGTCAGATAGCAACATATATACATTTTACTCCTGAACCTTTTTGGTTCAAAATTGTATCTATAGCTACTTGAGTTTTACCTGTTTGTCTATCTCAGATAATTAATTCTCTTTGACCTCTACCAATTGGTACTAATGCATCTATAGCTTTTATACCAGTTTCCATTGGTTCATGTACTGATTTTCTAGCCATTACTCATGTAGCAACTCTTTCAATAGGATATTTTTCTGTAGATGAAACTTCTCATAATCCATCTAGTGGATTTCATAATGCATCAACTACCCTGCCTATTAATCAATTTCAAACTGGTACTTCTAGTGTTTTTCATGCAGCTTTTACTTTTTCTCATTCCTTAATTTTGTTAAATCCTGATAGAACTACAACTCATACGTAATGGTCTTCTAAGTTCAAAGCAACTCATACTCAACCTGAATCAAATTCAACCAATTCATTATAAGAAACGTTAGTTAAACCTGAAACTTTTGCTATTCAATCTCAAAGATAAAAAACTTCACCTACATTTTCTACTCATGGAGTAGAATCAATAGTATCTATTTTTTTCTCTATATCGCTTATTATACTTTTTAATAAGTCATTTGACATAAATAATTTTTTATAAATATAAATCTTCTTTTACACCCTTTATTTATGTAAAGAGGCTTTATTTTAACAATTTTTCGAATCTACTATAACTTAGATCATACATATTATCATTGAAAAATATTCTGAATCCTCAAGTTAAACTTTTATTTGATATAAATTTTATATCACTTTCAGATACTTTTATTCAAAACAATTTATTGAATAAATCTACTGATAATCATTTAAAATAAGATAAACTATTTTCTCAAAAATCACTGTATTCAACTTTATAAAAGTTTTCTCACTTAGTTATTTTATTGTATTCTGCAACTCATCTCTTTCATAAAGATTTTCTCAAAGAACTCATCAATTTAATTCTTTTTAATAAATCTTTTAATTCGAGTTTATTTAAATCAGATATTCCCGTCATAAATAATCAAAATTAAAAATTAAAAAGAACCAATTTCTTTTTCTACGAAATCCTTATTAACAGCTTCTTTATCAAAAAGTTTAGCATTAAATTTCAATATTAAATCTACAGATTTAGACTTAACATCATTTAACATGTTTTCTTTTTCTTTTTGTACTTCAGCTAAAGCTGATTTTTTAATACCTATAGCTTCTTGTTCAGCATTTTGTTTAATTTGAACTGCTTCATTTTTTGCTATAATTTCAGAATTTTTAATTACATCGTCTGCTCTTTTTCTAGCGTCAGCCATCAAAGATTCTCTATTATTTTCAGCTTCAATATTTAATTTTTCAATATTGTTATAATTATCTTCTATTGTTTTTCTTCTTTCAGTTTCTTTATCCAAATAAGACAAATATGGTTTAAATAAGAATTTGTTTAAAACATAAATAATCAAAACTAATATTATAGTTTGAACTACCATTGTCTCCAATGTAAAAAACTGAAAATCATGTAATTCAGTCATAAAAAATATTTTTAATTATTATAATGCAAAACCGATAATCAAAGCAATAACTAATGCATAGATAGCAACAGCTTCTGCTAAGGCAATACATAAAATTGCTAATCATTGTATTTTACTTGAAGCATCTGGATTTCTACCTACAGCTTCCAATGCAGCTTTACCAATTAATCAAATACCAATACCAGGTCAAAATGCACCTAAACCAATAGCTAATGCCATTGCTAATTCTTTTAATTCCATAATAAATATGTTAATTATATAAAATATAAATCATGACCTTGAATTAAATTTGTAAAATTCAAAACCAAATACTTATATTTTATAAGTAAATAAAAATAATAAATCATAAAAAAGTATACCTTGATTCTAATCCCTCCCCCCTGCGGGGTACTCCCTTTTGGCCCTAAAGGATACACCTTCGGCTAAAAAGGGAGAAATTATTATCAATCAAACTTTTTAATTAATGATGAGTTTTACTTTGTTTGAAGTAAGATATCATCAGTCCCATAAATACTGCAGCTTGGATAAATGCTACAAATATTTCAAAAAACCAAAATGGTATAGAAATAATTCTTCATATTTCGAAAAAATTAGCACTCATGAAGTATCAAAGATAAGTAATAACTCATATCAAAACCACTCAAGCAAATATATTTCAGAATAATCTCAGTGAAAGAGAAGCTAAAGTAGAAGGGATAGATAATAGATGTAACCATCAAACAAATACATTTATAAATTTTTCAGATATAGATTCTCAATGAAAATTAAATAAATATCATTTTAAAGTATGTCATACTCATACATGTTTAAGTGAAATTCATAAAAAAGTAATTACAGTAATAGATGCTAATACTAATGTAGTATTTAAATCACTATTAAATGGTCTAAGATATGAAAGTATAGTAGGAGAAATAGACGAACCAGCCCAATCTATTATTAATCAAAATAGATTTCAAAATAATATAACTATAAAAAAACTTCAAATCAAAGGAAAATATGATCTAGTAAATTTTTTATCATCAAATGCATCACTCATATATGAATCCAATGTTCATACTAAATGTAATACTGCAGATTTCAATTTCGAAGTTGGTTTTTTTAATGCTCTATTCGCAAAAATAGAAAAAATCAAAACAATTACAAAAAAAGCAAAAGTAGCAATATTTGTATTACTTATTGGTCAATATACTTGTTCTCATTGTATTTTTGGAATATGTGGTCATTCATGTGTTGTTTCTGCATGTGTAGCTACTTCACTAGAATTACTTTCTATTTGTTTTACAGTCATTTTTTTTATTTTTAGAAATATTATTAAGTTGATTATTTAATTTTTTTATCTCAGTAAACATAATCATAGTCAGCGGTATAATAGAAATACCTATACAAATCATCAAAAAGAATTTTTCGCGTCAAAAAATTGCTCAAAGTATAAATCAAAGAATTAAAAATGCAAGTAAATTTAGAAAAATTAGAGAAGAAATCCTTATTAATACTTTTTGCATTTTTATTTTATAATTAATAAATTTTAACAAAATTAATTGACTTTAAAAAAGTCGGCACCGATTATATAAAAAAAAATTAAAAAATCAAATCTTATTGTAAAGATATTTTTTTGACATATTTTTTAATAAAAAAAGAGAGAATATTCTCTCTTTTTTAAGGTATATACCTAGTAACCCCTCAGTTTGTTCAAAACCAATAATTCAAATCACTATCTTGAAATACTGAAAGTATATTATTATCTATCAATCAATTTGAAGTAGTATATTTAGTCCATGCAGAACCATCGAATTTACTCAATCAATTGTTAGCACATCATATCCACATATTTCAAGTAGTATCTTTTATTATACTAAATATATGATTATAAGCCAATAGATTAGAAGTATTTGCTTGTGTATATGTAGTCCATGTAGTTCAATCAAATCTGCTTAATCAATTAGTAGTACCTATCCATATATCTGTTCCTCATCATTGTCATATAGCACGAATACTATTATTTACCAATCAACTATTCCAAGATGCAAATGTAGTAAATGTAGTTCAATTGAATTTACTTAATCAATTACTCGCTGATCAGAACCATATATTTCAAGAACTATCCTCTCATATAGCCATTATAATATTATTAACCAATCAATTTCATGTATTATAATTCGTAAATGTGGTTCAATTGTATTTGCTTACACCCCCATTAGTTCAAAACCATATATTTCAAGAACTGTCTTTGAATACTACATTTATATAATTATCAACTAATCAATCTACAGTTGTATAATTTGTAAATGTAGTTCAATTGTATTTACTTACACCCCCATTAGTTCAAAACCACATATTTCAACTATTATCTTTTACTACAGACCAAACATAATTATTTATTAATCAGTTTGAAGTAGTATAAACAGTCCAAGTACTTCAATTGTATTTACTCACTCAAGCTCACCAGTTAGCAACCCATATATTTCAAGAATTATCTTGTGAAACAGATTGATTATTAGTATTTCATGCTAGTCAATTAGCTGTTGTATAACTAGTCCAACTAGTAACATGGTTTGCTGTACAAGATATATTTGATCCTCATGATACTCAATTACATGACCAAGTGTAAGTATTTCATGCTCAGTTATCTGTAACTGATGTTGCATTTCATCAAGTACACAAATTTACTGGTGTTGTAGTTAAATTTTTTCAATTATCTGTTCAACAAACTCAATTTACAGATATTGGTGTATATGAAATCTCTACATATCATCAGAAATTTCTATTTACAAAACTAGCTGAAAAATTAAGTACATCTAGACTAGGACTACTTTCATTTATTACTAGGTCTAAAATATTTTTTATCTCTCATTCATTTTGAACTAATGTTCAACTATATGCATTGTGTATTCAATTTAACAAACTTACTCTAGCAGAATAACTACTCTTGTCTATTAATGCACTACAACTTCATGTATCACTATAAGCAATTAATTGATTTGGTGTAAAATCAAATCATCAATCATACTTAAACTTACTAGTTTTAAATGAACTTGGTAAATTATTATATCATCTGTATACTAATTTTTTTTGTGTTACTATTTGTTGCAAATCAGTTACACTTGTATCATTTGTAATAATTGACGGAATATTAAATATATTACAAGTACTTCAAGTCAATGATTTAGCTATTTCTCAATTATATTTTCATGTTACATAAGCTAAAGCAGTTGTTTCAGCAGCATTAGATTTAGAAGTAAAATAAGATAAATTTAATGAATTTGAATTTGTATTAAATACAAATTCATCTGACTCTAGCATTCATCATAATTCAAATTCATTTCAATATGATAATGTAGAATAAGTATACTCTTTATCTGTTAATGGGTCTTTTGGTATAATGCTAATATTTCAAACATTTGTCTTTACTTTTTCTCAAAATGTTCATTGATTCCAAACAGTAGTTCAACTATAAGTTATATTTACTCAATCAGATGGCAAAGGATATTTTCAAGAATCCAGTTGATATAATTCAAGAGAAGATTTCATAGATTGTAAATCTCATACTCTAACTGAATCCCTAGCTTGTGAAGAATATCCACTATATGCTATAAATCAAATAGTACCTAATATAGCTAAAATAGTAATAACAACTATCAGTTCAACCAATGTAAAGGCTTTTATTTTTTGTCTTTGCATAATAATAAATAAATTAATAATTATTGATTCTATTTTATAAAAAAAGCTAAAAAATAAAATTGTATTTTATTTTTTAGCTTGACTAATTTAATTATATTTGCATTCGAGTATAATACTATTTAGTATAATTTTTTATAAGTCCACTTGTCATACTAGTAACTACTGCCATTATAATAAGTGCTGAAAATAATCAATCATTTATAATTTTTGAGTTATAAGATATAACAGCAAGTAAAATTCACATTCATCATCTTGCTGTTATCCCCAATCAGATAGCCATTCATTCATTGAAACTTAATTTAGATAATTTTGCTCATAATATTCAAGCAAGCATTTTAGTTATATATGCTCATACTGTTATTAATAATACTGCTGTTAAATCAAAGTTATTAAAGAAATTTGCTTTTAATCATACAGTACCAAAAAACATAGGAGCAAGTATAAATGTTACGAATTTCATGAAATCTTCTTTCATCTCATGTGTAAAGTATGATGAACTATTTACTGCTATTCACATCATAAATGCTCAAAATACTGCATGAATTCATATATATTCTGTTAATAGTGAAAACAAAAATACAAATACTAAAGTTATTCATATAATTGCTCAATTTGATTTTGTAGCTTTGTAAACTAAATCAAAAATTTTATGCATAATTGGTTTCAAAAATGAAACAGATGCTATTGCTAAAACCATTGTACAAGCAATTATTGCACTTATACTCATTCATCATTCACTTCCTCATGCTAATCATAATACAATAGTAAAAAGTATCCATCATACAATGTCATTTATAGCTGAAACAGCTATTATCAAACTTCAAATTTTAGTTTTTAATAAATCTAAATCTAATAAAACTCTTGCTATAACTGGTAATGCAGAAATAGAGAATGCAGCTCAAATAAATAATGCAAATACTGCTTGAGACATCTGATTCTCTACTGTTACAGTACTAAACATTCAGAAAGTAAACCATCCAAGTATGGCTCATAATAAAGCTGGAATCAATATTCATGTTGCACTTATTATAGCTACACTTTTTCATTGTTTTAATATTTTTTCTACTTCGATTTCTAATCAAACTACAAATAATAACATCAAAACACTAAAGTTTACTATTCCATGTAATCCAAAAGTAGCATTTGGTGAAGATGTGAATAACCAATCAAATATTCAAGGAAAATATACTTGGAGAATAGTTGGTCATAAAATTATTCAAGATATTATTTCTCATACTACTGCTGGTTGTCATAAACGACGAAAGATTTCACCAAACAACTTAGCTCATCAGTATATAACAGCAAACAAAACTATGAACATAAATGTATCATGGTCCGAAAATTTGACCATTTTAGCTATATTTTCCATATAGAATTTATAAAATATTAAAAATAATTAAGTTGAAAGATTTTAAAAAAAAACTAAAATTATGCAATTATTTTTTATTTTTTTAACAAAATATTTACTTATTAACAACAACTGGCGATATATTCATACCAGTTAAACCATCTATCATATTAGGTAATACAGGACCTCCTCTTTTTCAAAATTCGAAACGATTAGATGGATTTGGTAATTTTCATCCAAATCATGGTGCAACTATTTGCATATTTACTATGTTATCATCCTTTCAAGCTATGTTACCAGCTCAAACTATATGGTTCACTCCTGCCTGTAATACAAATGGTCAAACTGGTACAGTATAAGAAGCTCATATTGTTTCTTTTTCTCACATTCTTCAAATTCATAATGTTATATTTCCATTATTTTCACCTAAATAGTGTGTATATTGAAGCGAACCACCAAATTCTGTAACTTCTTTTCAATTACCATGTTTTGTATTAGTGAAGGCTAATGAAGGATACAGTGAACCATAGTTTCACATGTAAATATGTTCTGTAGTTGAAAATTTCAACATTTCTGCATCTACTACTCCAGATTTATTTGTAATATTTTGATTATCTATTCATGCATAACTTGCATTAAATGAATACTCATTTATAAATCAATCCTTTTCAAAATGCTCAAATCAAACTCATATAGTATCCTGATTTAAACTATAATCTTTTTTTGTTGAAGTGTGTTTTAAATCATTGTTTCTATATTCATAAGCTCAATAAATTCTATTCTCAGGATTAATCAAATATTGTCATCCTCAAACAAATTTTTGTGAAGTTTCTGTTTGTCATCCTCAAATCAATCAACTAAATTTTCAATCAGGAGATACATACCAAAGTTTCATA
Organism: Candidatus Altimarinota bacterium; assembly: GCA_943356435.1. Classification (GTDB taxonomy): domain Bacteria; phylum Patescibacteriota; class Gracilibacteria; order BD1-5; family UBA6164; genus UBA6164. The sequence goes on along the minus strand of CALREY010000020.1, from coordinate 15,043 downwards.
TTTTCTTCATTTGTATCTTCTCACTTTTCTTTAAGTGTAAGTGTTTCTTTGAAAGCTATTCTAAATTGACCTATTGTTTTTCTAATATTTTCATCTTGTATCAAATTTTCTTTTGTATTCAAACTAGAACATCCACTTAATATTCCCATTAATACTGTTGCAAATGCTAATTTATTAACGTTTGTTTCACATAACGATGCTACTTGATAGTTATCTTTTTTTGTATTTATACTGTTATACATATCATCTATTTAAAATTAAAAAAGGTTTGTATGATAGTAAACTGATTATTATTGTCAAATATATTTTTGAAAATAAAATAATAATATTCAAGTAAAAAAAGATAGTAAATATATATACATAGCCGTTTTTATAACAAATATTTTTGTAAAAAATTGTAGTATTTTTTAATATTTACTCAAAATTACAGTAATTATTTTATAAAAGTATATAAAATTATATAAATTTTTATATACCAATGTTTATATACTCATTACATATAATAATATATTCTTTTATACTTATGAGTATATTTTTTAGCAATAAAAAGCCATTTAAATAAAAAAGTATATAAAAAATTCAAAAATCATTTGACTAATAAAAAAAAAATATAAGATATACCTCACCTAAATAATAAATGCTATGAAAATAATAACATATGATTTTATTATAACTGGTAACAGTTCATTAACATTTTTCGCTTTTCAAATTTTTTCCAAGGAGATTTTCTCATGCCTCACTTACATCCTGAGCAGTTATTTCTGCTTCAGACTCTTATATTAGTTGGTATTCCATATTTTATATGGGAAAATAAATTCGTAAAAAAATACATACCTTTGGTAGTAGTACAAATTATTTTGGGGCTACTGCTAGGACCTTCAGTTCTAGAAAAAATATCACCTGAGTATTTTGAATTCCTTTTCCCAAAATCAAGTATTCCTTTATTACAAGGTTTGGCTTTTATGGCACTAACTTTGTTCGGTTTTATGACAGGTTTACACTTGGATTTTGAACAATTAAAAGGTAAAGGAAATGGATTTGCTATCACTTCTTTATCTTCGGTAGTTACGCCTCTAATAATCTGTTCTATATTTGGTTTTAGTTTATTCTATTACTATCCAAATTTTGTCGGACCAAAAGCAGGATTAATCTCCTATTCCCTATCTATAGGTATAGTTGGTGCTGTAACTGCCCTACCAGTACTGTCTGCTATATTAAAAGAGATGAAGTTTATCGAAAGAAGACTTGGTAAATTATGTCTTGGTATGGCTACTGTCAATGATGGCTTTTTGTGGATACTTATTGCAATCGACCTTACAATTGCACAAGCTGCAAGTGGTGGATATACAGAAGTATTAAAAATAATAGGGTATTCAGCATTATATTTTGCAGTAATGATAAAAATAATTGCTCCAATATTTAGAAATCTTATACATAAAGGTATCTTACAACACGATCCTTGCCATAAAACTATGGTAGTAGTGATTGTTTATATTTGTATATCTGCATTGACTACAGATTTCATAGGTATTCATTACCTGTTGGGTGCTTTTACTGCTGGTGCCATGATTCCTAAAGAATTATCTCATGGAATTATGGTTAAACTAGAACGTGCTGTCGAAGTTGTACTTTTACCCTTCTTCTTTATGTTGACTGGTTTAAAAACAAATTTTTCAGTATCCGATAATGAAGTATGGATGCTATTTATTTGGGCGGTAATTTTCTCTACTATTGGTAAAGTTTTGGGTGTTGCTATACCAGCATACTTTACTTTATATAATCACAAGGAAAAAAGAAAAGCGATTGAGAAATCTCTAGTTTTGGGTAGTTTTATGCAATCTCAAGGCTTAATGGAAGTAGTGGTTTTAAACATATTACTTCAGGCGGAAATATTAACGCCAATTTCTTTTGCAGCTCTTTTGTTAATGGCAATATTTAAAACTGCTATGACAAAACCGTCTGTTTTGCTTATTCATCGTATTTTTGGAAGAAAAGAATATACTGGTGAAGTAAAACAAATTAATAACGAAATTATAGAAATGTAATGAACAAAAAAGTGGGTTGTAAAACAACCCACTTACTTTTAGTTACCTATTTTAACACTTGCTTTATTAGCTCATGTTTTAATATCACTACTTTTTATCATATCATCACTTAATGAATAAGTATTAGTCCCTATCCATAAGGCTCTTTTGATAAAACTTTTACTATATTCCCAACTTTTTCATGCAATATATTCTCATATAGTAGAATCTGCATAACAATATTTAGGAACATAACTATATTGTACATCTTCACAGTATTCTCCTCCTCATATTAATTTAACACATTTTTTTTGTGTACTGTCTTTAGTATAAATTGAACATTCTTTTTCTCTTTCTAATTGTGCATTAGTAGTTACTAAATGTGTTATTCTGAAATCTTCCTTTATTCAAGTATCTTTATTTATAGTTAGAGTTACTAATCATTGGAAGAAATCTTTTTGAGTATACATATCTACTTTATCATTTGTATAAAGTGATACTGGTAAAAATAATTTATTATCAGCTGCTTTCCACATAAACATTCTAGGATTATCTAATGCTTCTGAATAACTTCCATATTCTCATAGTGTTTGAGAATATTTTTGTTTTACGATTATTCATTTATATTCTCATTTATCACATTTAGTCTTTTCTTCTGCTGTAAGAGTAGTATCTCCACATTTTTTATCATAATTTATCTCATATAAATCAACTTTTACTCAACTATTTATTATTCATCACCATTGATTTTCTTTTGTATTATATCCTAATCCGATTAAATGTTTAGAATCATATGGATGTAAATATGTGCTATATCCAGGTATTTTCAATTCTCATAATACTTTTGGTTTTGCTCCATCTGCTACATCTACTACAAATAATGGATCAGTTTGTTCAAATGTAACCAAAAATAATTTGTCTCCTATATATCTACTTCATTTGAATTGTTCTCATGATCATAGATTTTTTAAGCTTCATTTCAATCATAAATCTTTATCAAGTACATACAAATCAGTATGGCTATTATTCCCCTCGTTATCCCAATTATTAGTTTGAGTTAATATTCTGAAATCTCATTTGTATTCATCCATAGAATACTGAGTCAAAGGATTTCACGGTACTATAGTAGATTTTTGATATTTTAATTCACTTCATTTAATATTTACTTTGTGTACTAATGTGTTTGTTCATCTAGAGAACCAAGGCATTATACATCTAGCATTCATAGGACAAGCAAAATCATTTGTTTGATACATATATGAAGTCAAATACATATTTTCAGTACTCATATATAGTTCAGCATTTGATCATGCTATTACTTTTGTTTTTACTTCTTTTGATGTATCCTTTGTATCTATTATAGAAATAATATTATAAGATGGATCGAAATCATATTTTTTAATTGTTTCTTTATCAGGTAGCACGTATTCTATATCACTACATTTTGCTACATTTCAAGCATTAATATTGTATGGTAACTTTTTACCTCTTAGATTTAAATTTTGTTTTGATGTATCTGTATTTTTACTTATATCTATCTTTTTTGGCAATATTTTTGCTGCATCTATTTCTATATCATCTACTGATTTGAAATCATAATATGGAATAGAAAAATTATTTGTACTTACTACGTACACCAAATCCCCTATTTTTCTAGTTTTTGATAGATCTCAGTCTACTACATACATCTTTGTTAATATTGGATTTTCTATCTTTGTAGTATCAAAAACGATTGTATATGTTTTACTATTTCTATTTATCCAGTAAGCCATTTTTGAATAATCTATATCACTATATCCACTTGAAATAATAGTTAATTTGTTATTTCAGATATATAATACTGGATTATAAAATGTATCTGGTAGTTTGATTTTTTTAATTATTTTTAAATCTCAAGCTGTAACGATATATACATATTTATCAGTTTCATTGAAATAATATATATATTTACCGTCAGTTTTTACTAAATCAGCTTCATCTACTCAATCTACTTGCACATTTGTTTTAGAAAAATCTGTTTCTTCAGGTGAAGCAGTTGTTGTTTCAGAATTTCTAAGTCATCCATCTACAGATGATTTATCCATAATAGCATCCTCCATAACTGGCACATCTCATCACATTGCTCATTTATACATCATAGGATATCTCCATTTATCCTGATTATTTTTCCAATAATCCTTTATATAATCACCCATAACTTTTTCAAGTCATTCACAACTTTGAAATGTTTTCAAATTGAAATCATAGTCCACAGGTTTTGCAGTTGTTTTATTTAATTCATCTATTATAGAATTATCCTCGACTGCAGCATAAGTACCAGAAACAGAAAACAATGATATAAGCATAATAACCAAAACCATAAATGGTTTTTTATATATAGTTTTCATAGGTCAAAATTTAAAAAATAAATGTTACATATAATGTAACGAAAAATTTAAAATAAAGTGACAAAAAGATAAAAAATAAGACTAATACATTTTAGTCTTATTTTTATTAATTGCAATAGAATAGATTTTTTGATTTAATTTAAAAAATATAGTGAACTAATCCCTCCCCCTGCGGGTACTCCCTTTTAAAAAGGGAGAAATTTAATTAATTCCTTAATATAATATTATTGTACTTCTGTATTTTAAAAGTAATTTTTTCTTGAACATATTCAAAATATATATAAACTCTAAGAAATTTAAAAAAATAACTATAAAAAAATGAGTGCTTTAGAAAAAAAATTACTGAAAAAATTGAGACATGCTATAACAGATTTCGAGATGATAAAAGCTGGAGAGACAGTTTTATTATGAGTATCTGGATGAAAAGATTCTATGGTGTTAGGATATCTGCTTAGCCAATATAGAAAAATAGCAAAAGACAAATTTGATATTAGAGCTGTTTATATATTCAAAGATTTCTTGATAGATTGTGATATTAACTTCTTGGAAAAACAAAAATACTTTGAAGAAGAGCTAGGTATTCCACTAGAAAAAGTAATACTTAGTCTACCTGCAGAATCAAAATTGAACGAATGACTATGACAAAACTGTCAATGGTGTGCATATGCTAGAAGAATAGCTATGTTTAAATTGTGTGAAAAATACTGAGCAACAAAGATAATTTATTGACATCATATGGATGATATAGTGGTGACAACATTTATGAATATGGTTCAATGAAGGAAATTGAAAATAATGCCACCAAAAAACAAAATGAATCTATGAGATATTACTTTTATCAGACCTTTGGCTTATATAAGAGAAAAAGAAATACTTAGATTTGCTCAAATGAACAATATTCCATTTTCTGCTTGTAATTGTCCTGTATGAAGTGACTGAATGAGAAATAAAATAAAACACCAAATTATATGGGAAAATGAAAAAGTAATACCTAAATTTGTAGAAAATACATTTTGGGCACTAATCAAAGATTTCAAGGAAAAATATGAAAAAGATTGATATAGTATGTAATTAGTGTTAATCATAACTCACCCTTGTCCACAGGATACACCTTCGGATAAATTCCCTCTCTTACTTAAGAGAGGGAGGAACAAAAGAAAAAATCATGTTATAGTCAATAATATTTTTGCATTATAGAAACATATATGTTAATATTAATATAATTAGTATTAACATATTTTTTATGCCTGAAAATATCTACAACTTAGAAATATTTAAATGAATTACTCATGATATAATAGAGCAAATCATTATGAATTGTAAAGAAAGAACATATACAACTGGAGAAATGGTTATATCTGAGTGAGAAAAATCAAACTGAGAATGATACATATTGAAATCTGGTAAAGTAAGTGTGTCTTTAAAATGAGCAAAAATCGCAGAACTACACTCTGGTGATATATTCTGAGAAATAGCACTATTAAATGAAGAAGAAAGAACTGCTACAATAACTGCACTAGAAAATATAGAAGTAATCATCTTATCTTATGATAATCTGATAGATATGATAAATAATGATGAAAATAAAATAAATAGAACAATAATGGAAAGAATAGAGGAAAATATAGCAAGAGAATCATAAAAAAAACTAATCGTTAAACGATTAGTTTTTTTATTTCTTAAATATTGCTTCTACTTTTCATCATTTATCTACAAATTGTTTCATAATATTTACTATCTTGTCATATGTAGCTTTTGATAACTCTGATTTATAATTAGAAATTACAAAATCATATGTATCTTGCAATTCTCATTTTTCGAAATCTACATCTGTGAAATCATTAGTTATCATTTTTGATATTTTTATTAGATTTTCAGCCCTGATTTCTACATTATCTCAATCATTTACATAAAACTTTACTCATCTAATATTTGAAACATCTATTGATTTTATTTTTTCATTTATTAATAGATTTTTATCTGCATCAATATTTGAAGTAGTAGTTTCAGATTGAGTATCATCATCACCAAAATCTATATTTCAAGTATTCGTAATATTTGATAAGCTAAATTCTCATACTATATTATTACCATATTTTTTTGTATACCTAGTAGAAATTATAATCATAAGTATTCATATAACTATGAATGCTACTACTCTAGAAATTGCATCATCTATTCCATACCATATATCATAGAAAAATATTTTAAGTGCAGTTAAACTAATCAAATACAATCAGATAGTTCTGAGCTTGATAAAGTCTTTTGCAATACCATAAAATAATAGTATAGAAGATGTTAATCACCAATATATAGTTACAGCAAAAGTAGTATCAAATATATCATAAACATAATATGAAGTGATAAATAATAAATATATAGAAAATATCAAATTTATAAATATATCTAGTACCTTATATTTATTTAACTTATTCCAAAATAATACAATTAATCAAACAATTACAGTAGAAATATATTGTAATATTCTCAAATATGATAATTTATCTTCATCTATTTTCCAATAAATATTATCCAAATCTCCTACTTGTGAAACTAAATATCAAGTAAATATTGTGATAAAAAATACTTTTAATATCTTTGAATTGTAATAAGAATATACAAAATTGATTACTAATAAAAATACAGCTATTCATAATGTACTCCATCCATGTCATGTACTAGGAATTATTTCTAATAATAATAATCACAATGTAGCAATTCACAAAATATGTAATACATCATGTGATACTCTACTCAGTCCAGATTTGATACTGTCTAGGAATTTTATATTTAATACATATGATATAAATACCAAAGTAAAAGGTACAAGGAATATGAAATCACTTTGTTTAACTATGTCTAATAATACAAATAATTTAAATACTCATATCATAAATAGTATGATTCAAGCTGAAAATATTTTGATTTCATTTGTTTTATGATAGAAATAAAACATAAGAGTAGCTTCAAATAACCATACAGCGCTTACAACAGCTTCGTATTCTGAAAATATTAATGCAATAGCAAGAGAAAATATAGAAATAGAAACTCATAAATATGTATAAATAACATTTTTTGAAAATTCTTGTTTTTTGATATTTTCTATTCATAGCTTATGAAGCATAAAATATGCTAAGAAGAAATATATAATTGCCAATACACCAAATGCTAGTCATAAACTTACTCCTGGAAAATACTGCGTTCAATAATTGAATAACTCATATCCTATAAATAATAATCAAGAAATAACTCAAATAAGTAGATTTTTTATTGATGAGCTCTCCCCTTCATTTGATATCAAATTTTTATTCAAAAAAGGTAATATCCAATTTGAAAAAGCAAAAATGATTAATGCAATTACAGACAAGTAAAAATTAGATTCATTGCTAATTGATTCATTATTAATAAGTTCACTAAAAGTAAGCTTATTTACTATTACTGGTGCTAAAGTAAATATAGCTCAAATAGTACCTATAGTATATAAAAACTCTAGATTTTTCTTTGTACTTAGATAATAAGAAGTGAAAATAAATATAAAAGAAACTATTATAACAGTAAGTAAGTTTACAAAACTTAAATCAATATTTGAAAAACTTAAATATGAATTCGTAATAAATATATATATTCATAAAATTGTGAAAAATATATATTTCAAGAAATCTGGTAACTTATCTTTTACAAATACAAATCAAATAAGATAAATAAATACTATCATTGCTAACACATTTACTATACTTGTTATAACTCATGAAAAACTCAATCATAATACTATCAATATAGGAGATACTAATAAAAATATTAGTGAATTGAAACTAGTTTTCAAGAAACAATATATTCATACTCCGAAATATAAAACTATAGTTATCATATATGAGATAAAACTAGATGTTTCATTTATATAACTTCATCCTGATGTCAATAAAAATACCAAAAACAGATAACTTCATAAGAATACTAAAGATAATTGTTTATAATCAATTTTGTAAACTACATATATGCTAGAAATAGATATAATAGCACTAGAAGCTAGTTTTACAATCCAATGAATATCACTACTTGCAGGAGATATTAAAAACAATATGTTTGATAATAAAAATACTCAAATAGCAAATAGTATATCTCTCTGTTTCAATGATAAAAATAATCAACCAAATGCTACTATCAAACTATATCATACAAGTGTATAAGGATTATCACTACTTCATCAAATCAATAATGGATTTATAAATGCTATGATAAATGAGAATAATAATAATGTTCTAGACTTGTATATAAGTGAAGTCAATACTGCAAAAACAGTATTAAATATCAAGAATAAAAATGTAGTAGTAATAGATAAAATATTTATATCTGAACTATCTCAAATCAAGTATCTACCTGATAAAATAACTAAATAATTTATTAATATACCTACTCAAAGTAGTATTCTTCATTCATTATTAAGTTGTTTTTTATCTAGAATAACTCAAGCAAAATACACTGCAAATCATATAGCAAATCAAGTAATTAATTTTCAAACTGGTCAAATAGAAGAATATACTAAACTAAGCAAAAAAAGTACTCAAAGAAATACTAAAATACCTCATAATTTAGCTAATAGATTTTCTGAAAAAAAGTTTTTTATTGCTATCTCTAGCTTAGATGGTTCACTTATTTTTTCTACATAATGTTCTACTTTTTCTATTTTAGGTATTTTTTCATAGACTTCTTCTATCTTTTTATTTTCTATTTTTTCATCATTATTTTCAAATACTTCTCATTCTAATTTATAGTTTTTTATCTCTATTTTTTCTTCTTTTATTTGAACATTTTCTAATTTAGGAGTTTTAACTTGAACTTGTTCAATTTTTCTCAATGAATTAGCAAAAAATTCTAGTCTAGATTCAATATATTCTTTTGAAAGAAACAGTTTTTTAAATACAAGTCATACAATAAATCAAAAAAACACTGCCCCAATAATATCATCAGTTCACAAATTGTAAGCATCTATTGAAATAAATAATAAACATATAATAAATCACATACAAAATGAAAGTAGATATGCGAGTCTATTTAATAATTTGAACATAGTTTGATTATTAGAAAATAATTACTTCAATTTTTTTATCATTACTAGAATAGAAGCAAAAAACATGATAGCTATAAACACCATAAGAGATATAAAAAATACCTTATTAGACTCTATAAATCTATTGTCTTTTTCATCACAAACATCTCAGATTTTATCTCCATCTACATCTTTTTGGTCATCGTTGAATATAAAAGGACAGTTATCATTTGCAGCTAATATATTATCACCATCATCATCTTCACACATATCTCATACACTATCATTATCACTATCTTTTTGATCTGGATTAGCAATATTTATACAATTATCAGTTAATCAATCTATTCAATCTGCATCACTATCTTCACATATATCTCAAATTTTATTTTTATTGAAATCTAGTTGGTCAAAGTTTTGAATACTCTGACAATTATCACACGAGTTTCAAATAGCATCTTTGTCATCATCTACTTGGTCAGTGTTAGAAATATCTATACAATTATCACTAAAATCAATTATTCAATCCGTGTCTTTGTCATGTTCTTTTAGATTTTTTTCTATTTCTTCACAGGTATCACCAACTCAATTATTATTTGCATCTATTTGAGATGGATTATAACTTTTACAATTATCACAAGCATTTCATATACCATCTTTGTCATCATCTGCTTGGTCAGGATTTGCTTTATTTATACAATTATCTTGTCAGTCGAAAAACTTGTCCTTGTCTTTGTCAAACTCACAAACATCTCATACTTTGTTTCTATTTATATCTTTTTGATTTTCGTTACTTACATATATACAATTATCATAATACCCTATTATTCCATCATTATCATCATCACTACATATATCACCTAGATTATCACCATTTATATCACTTTGGTCAGGATTGTATCTATCTTTACAATTATCCACATCATCTGCCACCCAGTCATTATCTATATCTGTTTGAGAATATACATTGTATTTAGGATTTTTTTCTATTTGTAATTCTATAGTTTTTGTATCTTTATTTATAGAAAACTTATCAAAAGCCATAGGAGTAGTATTGAAATCCTTGTCTTTACAATTGTATTTAGAATAAACTTCTATATTATCATTGTATAGCGAGTTAACTAGAAATATATCTGATTTTTTAGGAAAATTTAGTTCATAGATTTTTATATTTTCTAAAAATGATTCTTTAGTATTTGATACAAATTTTATTTTTAAATACTTAAATGAAAAATCCTCAATATTTTCTTTTTTTATAAGATTCCAGTTTTTATTATCATCACTTATATAATAATTTGGAGTATAATTATTAGAACTATAATCAAATACAAAGTTGAAATTATTTTTTTCTAGTATTTCATCGAAACTTATTATTATCTCACTTTTATTTTTTGAATGTAATTCTATAAAAGTATTATTATTATAATCAGTAATTTTTTCATTAGTTATTCATAAATCAGTCTTGAAATTATAAGAATTTTTTGCATCAGAATAATATTTATAAGGCAAAATAAAACCATTCTGAGTAAATACAATATCACTAGAATTTGATAATTTTATTTTGAATGTTTTATAATTCTCTCACAATCTTTCCCAAACTAATCATTTATCTATTTTGTTATAATATTCATAACACTCTCACTTGAAATTGTTAGGTAGTTTTTCTAAACTATCTGCTGGATTCATAGCAAATCAATTTGAAACTCATAACAATAAAAACATTAACAAAAATACTTTTTTCATATAATTTATTTAAGGAATATTATTTTTTAATATAACTAATTACTTTTTGCCCTTTGTTTGTTTCAGTTACAAATGAAAATCACTTTCAATCATTAAAATACTTGAATCAAGAAATCTTTGTATATTTTTTACTTTTTACTCAATTTATGACTATATATGAATAAAATCAGTCATTGAATATATAGTCTTTTTTATCTAAATAATTTATATTCTTTTTTATATTTTCACTTATTGATATTCAGTTATTTATGAGTAAGTTTATTCCAGATTTTTCTACTGTATATGAGTAATTTTTAGTATTTCAATAACAATTAACATCACTTATTTCTTCATACTTTTCACTTTCTACTCAGTCTTTTACTACTAATGATTTACCTTCACTTTCTGCTTTGAATATATAATTTTGTGCATCATTAATATATCCATAACATATATGATTAACTGTTTTTATTGGTATATTTATACTAGAATTTATTATTAGATTACCTATTTTATCATATTTTTCACTTTCGAATCAATCTTTTACTAGTATTTGTTTTTTATTTTTTTCTGCTATAAATGTATAACTATTTTTATCAGGAGATACATCAAAATCTGACATAATATTATTGTTCATACTATAAATAATATTATCATAAGTTCATATTTCTTTACCATCTTTTACTACTACATATTTATCTGCTTTTTTTGCAGAAAAAATGAAACTATTACCTCATTTCACTATTCTAATACTATTAATAAAATCGTATTCAAATTTTTGTTTTCCATAAAAGTATATGTATTTATCACCTTTTTCTTGTATTATTTTTTGTTCTACTCAATCTTTTATAAGTAAATAATTATTATCTTTTCTAACTATAAATGTATTAAACGAATAATTTTCCAGTGTTTCAGATATATCTATATCATTTATCACATCATAATCTTGACTTTCAAATCAGTTTATTACAAGTATTTTTTTTCACTCCTTTGAAGCACTAAATATAAATTTCTCACCATCTTTTGAAATATCAAAATCATATATTTGGTCATATTTTTGACTCTCATATCACAGTTTTACAAATACTGATTTTCATTCTATTTTTGCGACAAAACTATAATTTTTCCCTTCATTGTAAAATTTAATATTTGATATATCTTCATATTTTTTTGTTTCTACTCAATCTCTAGATATAGAATATCATTTTTCATCTTTATCAACTAATACATAGCTTCCACTAGCAAAGTAATCTATTCTTTTTATATCATTGTATTCATGAGATTCTTTTACATTATATGATTCTTCTAAACTTCAAGGTATCATAAATCTAAGAAAAATAACTAATGAAAGAGAAATTATAATTGGGATTATATATCTTTTTTTCATGAATTTATTTTTAGGAAATATTGTTTTTTGAATAATAGCATAAAGACTAGAAAAGTAAAAATATTTTTTAAATATTGTAACAAAAAAATAAATATAAAACATAGTTTTATATTTATTTTTTAATTTATTTACAAATTATCTTACATACCATGTTTGTTTTTGTCATCAATACCGACTTCAATTTCATCAAATATAAGGTCAACCACTATGATTTGTAATAAAATATAAGTTCCATGAACATGGCCAACACTGATCTGATAATCAATAAGTATTTCAAAAGTTAGCAGCCATAACAACTTCATCATTCCAACTAAGATTTGAATATGACTTAGCACATCAAGTAGAAGAATTCGTAATTGCTGATGTAAAATTTAAATCACAATTTTTCCAGTATCTAGTTATATATTGATTTTCACTTCTCCATACTCAACCATTTTTAATTAGATTTATATCTACATCCGAATATTTAAACTCTGCTGTAGAAGTATTAAAACTTGAAGTATTACATGCATTTCTAGTTGTTAAATTACATGTACTCTTATTAAATATTCTCATAACCAAGGTCCATCCTCATCAATCATTTACCATATCACAATATACGCTATAACTTGCATTTGGTCAAGCTCAATCTGGATCTATTGTATAAGTTCAACTAGTTGTATTTCATGCATCATATAATGTTTTACATGATGTCATTACTGCAACACTACAACTTCATGCTATATTTGTTGTATTACTTGTTAGACTTGATGGTCAGTTTGTAGATGTACTACATGTATATCCACTTCTAGTTGCTGAGATATTATTACATGTACTTCAATAGTTTCTAGTAGTAGTGAAATTACCACTTCAATCTGCAGTAACATTACTACCACATACACTTACTGTTGCTCATGCTCAGTTTGCTCAAAATGATCAACTTACTGTATATGTATTTAGATTACATGCATTTCCACTTTGTGTATAATTCGAATTACAGCTTTGCACTGTACATGTTCACCATGTACTACCATTCCATGTTTGACTTGCTGTTGCATTTGATATTACACAGCTTTGTGTATCACTTACACATGTTGTTCATCAATTCTCTGTATGATTACCATCTTGACATCTATATTTACATACTCATGGGCTTGTATTGTATGACCATGTTGCTGTTCATTGTGTTCAGTTCAGTTGGGCATTGTCTGGCATTGTTCCACTACAATTATCTAGTACACATGTATCATTACTTACTATATAATCATTTTCACAATTTGTTGTTTCTACTCAATATGTCAGTACTCAATTTTCACATGTTACTTCCAATGTTTTTGTTCAGTTTGTTACACTTTTTGTTACTTGTTGATTATTTATTCCATGGTTCAATTGTGGGATTGTATATCAGCTTTGTGTTGTTGTTGTACAATTTGAATATGTTGTCACTGTCGGTGCTATTGTTACTGCTTTTATACTTCATCATAGGTCATTAGCTACTAGATTTGTTCACACATATTCTGTTGCTGTTTGGTCTATTGTATTTGTATTTAGGATTTGCGATATTTCTCATATTGATGAGATTGTTGTTCCGTTATAGGCTTGTTGTAGGTTTTCTATTAATGTTTTTCTTGCATTTATTCATATACTTGTCGCATCTGATAGTATTGATAGGTCTCATGCATACACTACTATACTTCCACTATTTACCAGGTTTAGATTTTCTTCTCATTCTACATTATATGCTCCTGTATATTGGAATGGTAGGTTTTTGTATCATTCATATGCCAGGGTTTTATTTGTTGTTATTGTTTCTACTGTTGTTCCGCTTGAGCTCATTATACTTGGCATTGCTAGTATATATGTTGTACTTCCTGTACTTACTTTTAGTACTTTTCCATTATAGGTTCATGTTAATTTTAGGTTCGCTGTTTTTGTTCAGGCTGCTTCCACTTGTTGTGCTAGTCCTCCGCCTTGATAAGGAGGGGTTAGGGGTGGTGTGTAGCTCAATGTTTCTCATTCAAACGCTCACGCTATACTATATTCATTTCTTGTACTTGTTGTACTATAAACATATTCTTTATCTGTTAATGGATCTTTTGGTACTTTATCTAGTTTAGATACATTTGTTTTCACTGTTTCTCAGAATGTTCATTGTAACCACGCTGTTGCTCAGCTATATGTGATTATTATTGTATCACTTGGTTGTGGATAACTTCATGCATCTAGATTATACAGTTCTAATCAGCTTTTCATTACTGATAAGTCACTTGTTCTCACACTATCTCTAGCGTCTGCACTATATCATTGGAGGCTTATAAATGCTATTGTTCACAAAATTGCTAATATAGTTATTACTACTATTAGTTCTACTAATGTGAAGGCTTTTATTTTTTGTTTATGCATAGTTTTTTATTATATTTTATATCTGATTTATTATACAAGTCAAATAGAAATATAAAATATTATTTTATATTTCTATTTGACTTGTAATAAAATT
>CALREY010000019.1 GCA_943356435.1 Candidatus Altimarinota bacterium | reverse complement strand
ATGTTTTTTTTCATCACTATGTTTTTCTTCTTTTTTAGTATGTTTATCTTCTTTATGATGTTCTTCTTCTGAATGTTTTTTATCATGTTTTTTTATTTCTTTTTCTTCTTTTTTATCATCTTTATCATCTTTTTTTTCATGAACTTTTTTATCATGTTTATCTTCTTTTTTATCGTGATTTTTATCTTCTTTTTCGTGATCTTTTATATCGTGTTTTTCTACTTTTTCAATCTTTGTAACTTTATCAGATTTATCCATTTTTTTAACAGTATCCTTACTAGTATTTTTTTCAGACTTTTTAATATCCTCTTTTTTAGAGGCTTTTTTAACTTTTGTGTCTGATTTTTTATCTACTACTTTGTCAGTAGTTTTTTCTAATTTATCTTTTGATTTAGTAGTTTTAGTTTTAACTACTTCTTCAGTAAGCTTTTTATCTGTTTTTTTATTTTTAGTTGATTCAACCATATTAAAAAATTTAAAAAATAATAAATATATTTTATAAAAAAACACAAAATTTGCAATATAAATTGAAAAATATAAAATATGATTATATTTAGGACCTTAATATCCCTATTTAATAAAATAATAATACAACTTTATATCACAAATTATTGCTATTTGAAGCAAAATTATAAAGTAATAAAAATAAATCAATACCTATGAAAAAACACGAAATTATATTTTGAGTAATTAGAGTTCCTCTCGAATTTTTAATTATACTAAGTTCATTTTTTGTTGCTAAACAAATCAGATTACTAATAGATTTAGCACCTTGACTCAAATTACCTATTCAAACAATAGATGATTTTTCTTTGTTATTTTTTGCTAGTTTTTGAGCATTATTATATGTACTAGTATTCTCATTACATTCACTTTATTTCATAAAAATAACTTGATCAAAAATAAAAGAATTTCTGGAAATAATTAGATATTCATTTTATACATTAACATTCTTTTTGGTTACAATATATCTATGAAAATGAATAATCTATGAAGTAGAAATACCTAGACTTATAGTAATATATGCATTCATGATATGAACTATATCAGTAATACTAGAAAGAATTATACTAAACAATATAGAATACTATTTATTAAAAATATGATATCTAACAAAGAAAAAATTATTAATAATAAATAATAAAAGTATAGACGATATAAAAGAAATACTAGATGATATAAATAAATCAAAAGTTTACAAAATAATATGATATGCAAATCTAAAAAACAAAGAAATAGAATGATTGAGATTCATCTGATCACTTAATATGATACAAAGATTGTTTGAAAAAAAGAGATGTGATGAAGTATTATATATAGATAGTGATTATTGAAAAAAAGATTTACATTCATTATGGGAATTGACTAGAATATTTGGTATCAGATATAGATATGTTACAAATTCATTTGATATAACGAAAACAAATACTACTCTTTCTCTGATAAATAATATACCAGTAATAGAAATAAAAAACACACCACTAGATAACTGGTGAAAAGTAATAAAAAGAATATTTGATTTATGAGTATGAATATTATGAGTTATATTAATGATTCCATTATTTTTAACAATTGCATTTCTAATAAAAATAGAAGACCCAAAATGACCAGTAATATATAAAAACAAGAGAATATGACAAAATGGAAAATCTTTCACTTTGTATAAGTTCAGATATATAAAATGGGAGTATTGTATAAAAGATGCGTATAATGTAGAAGCTAAGTATGACAAAGCATTGCATTTTGAGCAAGAATTGATAAAGAAGAGTAGTACAAGAAAATGACCATTATATAAAATAAAAAACGATCCTAGAAAAACTAGAATATGAAAATGGATAGAAAAATACTCTATAGATGAATTACCTCAATTTATAAACTTGATAATATGAAATATGAGTCTAGTTTGACCTAGACCTCATCAACCAAGAGAAGTAGAACAATATACTCTAGATGAAAGAAGAGTATTAACTATAAAACCTTGAATAACATGAATGGCTCAAGTAAACTGAAGAGAATCTAATGATTTCAAAAAAGAAACAGCTCTAGATATATTCTATATAGAAAACTGGAATGTATTACTAGATCTAAAAATCATATTGAAAACTTTTGCAGTAATACTTAGTAGAAAATAATAAAAATGTCTTAGTAAAATAAGACATTTTTATTTGATTTAGATATTTGTGTAATTATAGTTGTATAAAAGTATAATAATAGTAAATAAAATGACTGAAGTACAGTTTCATTAAGTTAAGAAATTATGAACTAAGGTTCTAATCCCTCCCCCTTTGGGGACTCCCTTTGAAAAAGGGAGAAATTTCTTCCTTTTCCAAAGGAAGTCCCGAGGTACGAGGGGATGGATTAGAAAAATGTACCACATATTTTATTAAATTAATTGTATTTGATTAAAACAATCAGATAAAAAATATTTTACCCTATATATCAATAATATATAACTACACTATAACGATAAACTATTATAGACAATATTAGAATAATTTCATAAACTATCTATTATACATATTTTCATTATAGACAAGTATTTTTATATTAATATACTTATACAAAAATATATTATTAGATTATTTTAATCTAAAAATGTATAATTATAATGTTACATTTTATTATTTATATATAAGTTCTATTTCCCTTTCATCAGGATTCTCAGTTTTATTAAATACTATTTCTAAATCAGCTTTATAATATTGCTCTATTATTTCTGGCCACTCTATAATAATAACTCAAGAATTATTATCTAATATATCCTCTCATCATATAGCAAAAAATTCATCATAAGCTTTTAATCTATATAAATCAAAGTGATAAACATCATAATATTTATTATAATAAGTATATGTAGGAGAGATTACATCTGTATTAATTCATAATATATTGTTAATAATATGCTTAGTAAGTGTGGTTTTCCCTGCTCATAAATCTCATTTCATAAATATTACAAATGGCTTAGCAATATGTAAATCTAGTGTATTAATATTATTTATAGAATATATTTGTTTCATTTCAAGTAAAAAAGTAGTAAAAATTTGCTTTAATATTTTTTTTAGTATATAATTAAATTATAAATTATAATACTTAATTAAAACAATTTTATGCAAACTTTAATAGAAGTAAATAAAAAAGATGTAAATGGTGTACTTGTTTTCGAATTCACTTGAGAATTAGATGAAACTAATGCTGATAAAACATTTAAAACTATTTATGATGAAATAGGTGATTTTACTAGTAAAAGTATCGTTTTTAACTTATCTGGATTAAAATATATTAATTCTAAATCTATTGGGTATATTGCTGATGTATTTTCTAACATAGAAGATTCAAGCGGTAAAATGTATATATCTAATTGTTCAGAATGAGTAAAAGATATTCTAGAATTAGTATGAATAACTACAATTATACCTACAGTTGATAGTGAAGAACAAGCTTTAGAAGCAATTAAATAATAAGCCTAACCCAAAAAAAAGAGATAATTAATATTATCTTTTTTTTTTAATATCAATAAACTACTTCTAGTAACTTATCTTGAAATTTATCTAGTGAGAAATCTTTTGCTCTATTTTCACATTCTGTTTTCATTTTCAAACATTTTTCTGGTGTTAGTTTATTAACAGCCTTGATTATATCACTTACTTTTGCTTTAGGTGAAATTAATATTCATGTTTTTTTATCTATAATAGTTTCTTTCAATCATCATTCATTTACTCATATTACAGGTTTTCCTGCAGCCATACTCTCTACTGGACTCATTCAGAAATCTTCATCAACAGGTATATATAGAGTAGCAATACAATTACCAATATATTTAGTAAATCATACATTACCAGGAAGAGTTACGAATTCTATATTATTACATCCACTTGCTAATGAGAAAATCTTTATCCTAGCTGGATCATTTTCTCAATATATAACTACTAATTTTTTATCAGGCATTTTAGTGAATGCTTTTACTATTTTGTGTACTCTTTTTGCATCACTTAGTCTGGCAAAAGATAAATAATAATCCTTTTGACCTATATATTTGAATTCTTTTAAATCAACAGGTGGATAAAGTATAATAGAATCTAGTCACAAGAAATGTTTGATTCTTCTTTGAGTATTTACAGAGTTAGTTAGTATTAAGTCCATTTTTGATATATCATACTCATACAATTTCCTAAAAAAATGACATAGTATATTAAACAATGGCTTTAATAAGAAAGGTACCTTTTTGTAGTAGTCTTCTTTTAAATCATATAAATATCTAGGTGGAGTATGACAATAATATATCTTTTTAGTATCTTGTCTACAATTCCTAACAGCACTTATTGAATCTCCAGAAAATATTACATGATCATATTCTTGTAAAAATTTCGTTTTGAATAAAAATGCCCATTTCAATTTGATATGTCTAAATCATTTTTTGAATATTTCACTTGATACCGGAATCATCTTTCATTTAAATCATTCTTTTCTCAAATCAAAACTTCATTTACTAAAAAAACCAGAAGCTAAATCTGCTCTAAGTGTTTTTGCCATCATTAAAATCAGTCTTTCTCAACCTCATTTATATAAAAAAGTATCGTGTAATATTATTGTCTTGTGTTTCATGTATATAGTTATATTATTATTAACTTATAATAATAATTTATTGTTAATTACAAAATTATTTTTAAATAAAAAAAGAATTTTACACAAAACAAATCCCACAGCTTTCAGTCACCCCCATAATAAGAGAGACTTATTTTATGTATTTTGCTTTACATATATTTATTTTTGTATATAATATGTATATATAATAATTTTTAAAGAATAGAAATGTGAAAAAATAATAATATTGATGTATTATGAGTAGAAATAAGAGTAACAAAAATAAATGATAATGATTATATATGTATAACAGATATGATAAAATCTAAAGATTGAGATTTTTTTGTATCAGATTGGCTTAGAAACAGAAATACTGTAGAATTTTTAAGTATTTGGGAAGAGTTAAATAATCCTAATTTTAATTATGGAAAATGTGCCATAATTAAAACAAATGTATGATTAAATAATTATAAAATAAGTGTAAAGCAATGGGAAATAGATCAATTAAAGAAAATAGATAAAAAAATATGTAAAGTATTAGAAATAAAAAAATAATAGCAAAATATTTGCTATTATTTTTTAGTGCGTTTCCTATTATAAAAATAATAAGGAATCTAATTGAGTCTCAATTGACTCTAGTAAATACATTATATCAAATAATTGAAAAAACTCAAAACTTTTTTGTTAGAATACACAATACTAATCCCCCTGTTTTTTGAGCTATATCCTCCCTAATATTAGGGAGGATTAAGGTGGGTTAAGAGATTAATTTACACAAAACAAATCCCCCAGTTATCTGCCTATGCTATAATTAAGATATAAATATTCAAAGTCAGAGTAGAATTCTGTTGATATGATGAAAAAAGCATTAAAAAAAATAACTCCAGATTTATATGGAATTATGTTTAAAAAATAAATTAAATAAATTAATTTATTGATGATCATGTATTTCTAAAATATAAAAATTATTATTTTCTATATATCATATTGCTCTGTATTGTTTATTTATTCTAAAATAGTATACATCTTCATCTTTGGGTTCCCTTTTTTTTAATGATGCATTTTCAAAATATCAAAGTAATATGAAATTCTTTGCTTTTTTATATTGTTTAATCAAATTTCTTTTCTCTAGATAAATCAAAACATCATCAGACTCAAATACATTATTTATAATCATATTATATATTATTAAAATATATTTTTGATGCTTTTGCTTTTTTGATTTTATTTAAAAGTTCTGTAGTTTTTTCAGATTCATTTAATAATCAAATCTCTATCTTCTCATCTTGAATTTTATGATTTTCTAATACATAAATAAAAAAATCTTTTTCATCTTTGAATTTACTACGAGTAAATGAAAGTTCTTTTTCAAATGTTATTGTGTTCATAATTTTATTATTACTATTAATTTTTGTTATTATATATATTTTTATTTTAATTGCAAATCTTTTATATACTTCTTATATACTATATTATTTTAGAATACAAAAAATAAAATTATAAAATAAATTTTCTAAATAGCAATTTATGAGTACAATACACTGGATAACAAGCCAATTATCATTTAAAAAATATTATGAACTTTTTAATATTAGAAGATTATCCTTTTATACAGCTGGAACATTTGAGTTACCTAGTAGAAAAATGACATAGATTAATTGGTTATAATGAGCATTATGATGCCAAAAATATAGATGCAATAATCATAAATATAAAAAATATAGATTCGACAGAACTAGATAAATACCCTAGTCTGAAATACGTATGTAGAACATGAGTATGACTAGATATGATAGATTTGGCGGAATGTAAAAAAAGAAACATAGAAGTAATAAATACCCCCTGAGCAAATACAAATAGTGTTTGTGATATAACTATCTGGTGAATTATATCATTAATGAGAAAAACCTATTTAAGTTTTGAATGATTAGATGATAGCTTTAATTTCTTATGAAAAAAAGTAGGAGAAAATACTGTAGCGATATTCTGATTTTGAGCAATTGGTAAATGAATATATACTAGAATGAAGGCTTTTTGAGTAGACTCTTTTTACATATATGATCCATTTTTAACTACTGAACAAATAGCTGAGTTTGAATTCTGTACTAAAAGTGATGATAAAGAATTTTTGTGCAAAAATTGTGATATCATATCTCTGAATCTCCCTCTAGTAAAAGAAACATATCACTTCATATGAGAAAAAGAATTTGCACTATTCAAAGATGATGTAGCAATAGCAAATAGTGCTAGATGATCTATAATAGATGAGATTTCTCTAATAGAATTTTTGAAAAAAAATAAAAATGCAGGTGCATACTTAGACGTATGGGAAAATGAACCTGCTAATCCAAATCCAAAATTAAGAGAATTACAAAATTGTATTATCACTCCACATATTTGAGCTATGACAAAAAGTGCATATAAAAGAATGCATGAGTTCAAGATATTTATGTAATTTAAATACTTTACACAATGCAAATCCCCGGCTTTTTTGAGCTATCTCCTCCCTAATATTAGGGAGGATTAAGGTGGGTTATGAGATTACTTTACACAATACAAATCTCCCGGCTTGCAGCCACCCCCTTACCCTAAAGGATACACCTTAGGATAATAAGGGGGACTTTTTTTATGTATTTTGTAAATTTGTGAAAAAATATTTGAAGTGAATTAAATAAAACTAGACCTTGCCTAGTTTATAGTATAAAGAATGCTAATTTTTGAAATACTGTTGTAATTTTACCTTTCAAATCTTTTAAATGATCAAAAATAACAAATTTTCAAATTGAAGTAGATAAATCAAATGAAAATTATTTAGAAAAAAAATCTATTGTTGATATTACATCCATTAGACAAATATCTAAAAAAAGATTTTTAACAAAAAAATGAAAACTTGAAAAGAAATATATAAATGATATTGATGAAAAAATTTTATCATTATTTTGAATAAAAAAATAAAGAGTAATTAATACTCTTTATTTTTTAGTTCTCTAGCATTTTATATGCTAGTCCAAAGATTATAAATCCCTGATAGTAAATATATTATATCAAATAATTGAGATAATACAAAACTTTTTTATTATATTACACAATACTTTTTTTGAGCTATCTCCTCCCTAATATTAGGGAGGATTAAGGTGGGTTATGAGATTATTTTACACAATACAAATCCCCCGGCTTTCAGCCCCCCCCTTAGTAAGGGGGACTTTTTTTATGTATTTTTTCTTTACATTTCAATATTATTGTATATAATACGTATATAATAAAATATAAATAATAATATAGATATTTTATAAGTAGAATTAATGGATATAAAAAATATTGACTACATTTAGGTTATAATTAGAAGATAAATAATAAAATTTTTATGATAATATATATTGATGAATCAAAAAAAATAAATCAATGAAAAAAATGACAATATATTTTTTGATGATTAGTTACAACATATAAATCAGGGACAATAAATAAAATTTACAATGAATTTTTAGAATATTCTTGAATAAAATATAAGTGAGAATTAAAAAGTACAGATAGACTTTATAAAATAGAAATTGAATGATTTTATAATTTTTTAGAATCTAAATGATATATGGAAAATATAGAATTATGTTGAATTTATATTGAAGAATACAAAGAAAACTGAAAAAATTATATTGAAATGTTAAGTATTTTAACTCAATTTATAATTGAGAAAAATAAATTTAGTAATTATTCTATTTCTAAAATTCAAATTATTGCAGATATTTTAAAATTGGACATAAAAGAAAAAAATATTCAAAAAAATTTAAATAACAATTTAAACAAAAAATTAACAAATAATTATATTAAAAAGTTATGATTCTCTTTTTTTAACTCAAAAAAATATTGATGATTGTCTTTTGCAGATTTCACTTCTGGCATTCTTAGAAGAAAATACATTAATAATAATGAAGAATTACCTTATAATTTTATTGAATATTTTGTGAATAAAGAAATTATTATTATAAAGATTTTAAACAAATAAAAAAAGAGTGTTCCCTAGCTTCATAGACTATAGAATCACTCCATAATCTCCACAAGGCAAAAATCTCTCTTTTCTATATATATTATATATTATATATTATAAAATGCAAAACTTTTTTATTAGAATACACAATACAAATCCCCCGGCTTTCAGCCCCCCCCTTAGTAAGGGGGACAAAATATTTTCTCAAAATAGCATTTCCATTTTCAATAAAAATGATTATAATTTATTTATAAATTATAATCATTTTTTGTAAATACATGATAAAAAGAGTTAAATCGTTTCTATTTGAGAACAAGAGTGATAAACAAACTATTATGAAGAATACTTTTTGGCTGATGTTAGCTGAAGGGGTTTCGAAATGAGGTATATTTTTTATTACTGTACTTATTGCTAGAATGCTTTGACCAGAGCAATTTTGAGTAATGAATTTCGTAATGAGTTTTGTTGCTATGTTCATAGTTATTACTGATTTCTGATTGACTACTCTAATGGTGAGAGAAGTCAGTCGTGACCATAGTAAAGTAAATGATTATCTAGTAAATCTAAGTTTTTTAAAAATTGTACTTTGAATAATCACCTTTTGAATCGTATGGATTGTATCCCAATTTATATGAAAAGATGATTTATACATAACTCTTATATTAATATATTGCTGATACTCAATAGTTTTCAATTTCGGTGAATTTGTCAGAGCTATATTCAGACCAAGTGAGATGATGCAATACGAAGCACTACTTAAAATAATAAATTGAGTATTGATGCTTGTAATAGTGTTATATGCATTGTTTACATATGGAGATTTAGTCAGTATTATGTATGCATATTTGATTTCGGGAGTGTTGAGTTTGATAGTTAGTTTGGTTTATGTTGGGAGGAAGTTTGAGATTGGGAAGATTAAGTTGGATAAGGAATTAATAAAGAACAATTTAAAAAGTTGATGATATATGATGTGATGATTACTTTTCGTTTGAATAATTAGTAATACTGATAAATTAATACTATGATTCTATTGATTTGACCATGAGTTATGAATATATTCAGCTGCTAATAGATTAATGTGACTTGTTCAATTAGTAATAACTATTTATATATCAAGTACAATACCAAATATATTAAAAAAATACTCGCTGAAAAAAATTAATAAAGTAATTAAACATATATTATTATTTACATTCATTCCATTATTTTCAATAATATTTTTTTGAGATTTCATAATAAATATTATTTATTGAAAAGAGTATATAGCAGGT
The DNA here is from genome assembly GCA_943356435.1 of Candidatus Altimarinota bacterium. Taxonomy (GTDB): domain Bacteria; phylum Patescibacteriota; class Gracilibacteria; order BD1-5; family UBA6164; genus UBA6164. The sequence goes on along the minus strand of CALREY010000019.1, from coordinate 17,640 downwards.
AAAAACATATTAATTTTATTTTTTATATCTCTAATATTTTTATGAGTTAATACTTTTTTTTATACTTATCTAAATAGTACATGATATGAGAAAAAAATCTTTCATTATACTATAATTACGTGAATACTAAACATTTTATTAAATATAATATTAATTCCTATTTATTGATCTATATGAGCAGTATCTACTGTATTAATTTGAGAAATTACAATGTGTGCTATATTTTTAACTTATTTTAGAAATAAAATATTTGTAAAAAATAATAAATAATTAATAAATATATGAAAATAAAAAAAATTATATGAAAATATTTGCTACCAAGTTTTATAAAAAATACCATTAGATTAATTATAAACAAAATTTTGCTTATATGAAAAACGTGAAATTTAAGTATTGATAATCAATCATATTATAACTCATCAATAAATAATATTCTAAAATGATATATTAAAATTGATAAAACAGTAAAATGAAACTTTAATATTAATTTAAAATGAAAAGTAGAAATAGGAGAATTTACAAATATTAATTGACCTAATACATGTCTTCTTTGATGTTATGATTATAAAATTGTAATTTGAAAATTTTGCTCAGTAGCACCAAATGTCATCATAATATCTACAAATAATCATAATTATAATAAATTAACTATTACCCCTTGACCCTTAAATATAAATATAAATGATAATTGATGAGATGTTGTTATTTGAAATGATGTTTGGATATGATCAAATGTAGTAATTTTACCTGGCATAAATATATGAAATTGAGCTATAATTTGAGCATGAAGTATTGTAATTAAAAATGTAGAACCATATACAATTGTTGCATGAAACCCAGCAAAATTTATAAAATACAGATTTAAAAAGGATGAAATAGAAAAAGTAAATAAATCTGAATGGTGGAATTGGAATATTGAAAAAATTAAAGATAATTATAATCTAGATTTTATAAAAAACTATTATGAATAAAATCATAATAGTTTTTCATAGAATAATTCACTATTAAACTCTTTTTTAAGTTTTTCAAATCAATACTTTCACATTTCAACACTCAAATCTTTATTTTTATAAAGATTTTTTATCTTATTTGCTAACTCAATATGATTTCATATAGGAAATAAATATCCATTTTTTCATTCTTCAACTAAATCTCAATATCATCATACGTTACATGCTATTATAGTTTTTCAATACTTCATCCCCTCAATTGCAACTAATGGGTTATTTTCCAACCAGACACTTGGCATTAATAATCAATTTGATTTTTCATAATACTCACTTAAACTAGAATTATCTATTTTTCAAAGAAATTTAATATTGTTTTGAAGTCATAATTCTAAAACCAAATTTTCTAAACTAGACTTATCAGGTCATGCTCATATTATATCAAAATATATATCTGTAATATTCTCCTTTTTTACTAATAAATCAATAGCCTTAATAGCTACATCTATTCATTTTTCATTTGATAATCTTCATACATAAAGAAATCTGTTATCCTCTATTTTTGTAAAATTTGGATTATATCATTCTTCAATTTCTATAAAGTTTGGTAAATATACTACTTTTTCTAGTGGTATTTTTAAAGAATTTATCAAATAATCATGTAAACTTCTTGATGGACATAGAAATACATCTACATATTTTTTTACAAAATATCTATTTATCACAAACTTAGTCCATTTTGCAAAATCAAATATTATATTTAATATAAAATTTCTCTCTATAGGTCTATTACAGTTAAAATGAAATAATCATCATTTACATTGTTCATTATTCTTAGTAACTCATAACTTAGGACAACAAAATTTATAGTCATGTACCGTCATTACAATTTTTTTTCATTTTGGAATTGCAAACAATATAGTAACAGACATTAATTTATGAATATGAATTATATCTATATTATTTAATTTGATATATTTTTTTATTCTAAAATAATCAAAAACATTAAATACAGATTTTAAATGATCTAAATATCAAATACTTTCATTATTTTTAGAATATAAAAACATATTATAATTTATATTCTTATTAAATAAATCCATTATATCCATAGCAACTTTCTCAGCTCATCACAATATTTTAATAGAATCTATTAATAACATTACATTTTTTTTCATTTTAAACTTTTATTATAATATAATTATTTGTTTCAATAATTTCTAATTTATCTTTTTTTGCATTAAAATATTCAATTAAATTATTATCTACTTTTTTTTCTAAAATAAAATAATCAATTTTATACTTAAATAAATTTTTATAATTTTCAATAGTTTGATTATTAATAAATTCTGTTGCTAAATTATATCTATCTCATGGATGTGAATAATTATAACTATCAATTTTATTAGGAATAGTAGAAAATGGAATAGTTCATTTATTTTTATAATTAACTGAATAAATATATGAATTTAAATCAACTACTATAAACCTATTTAAATAACTATATGGATTTATAAAGATAACTTTTCAAGATAAATCAGATTTATATTTTAACAATTCATTTGTATAAGAGTGTCTGAAATTATTACTTCATTTTACATAATGAGATAAATATTTATATTGAACAATATTAAAACTTATTAAATATAATAATATAATTATAAATATATATTTTTTACTCGATTTTTTATAAATAATATATAATAATAAAAATACAAATGGTCACAAAACAAATCTTAAAGAATATTCAGGAAAATATCTTCAATGGAATTTGAATAGTCACGAATAATAAAATATAATATTAGTAAAAAAAATAATTATTGAATAAAAATAAATTAATAAATATTTATTTGATTTATATATAATATTTATTAATCATATAGTTGGGATTATTAATCATATAATTAAAAATGTTAATACATTATTAAATGATAATCATATTTCAGAATAAAATCAGAATACTTTATCGCTTCATATAGTAAAATAAGCATTAATTACAATAATAAGAATTATTATTAATAAATTTATTGATAGCTTAATATTACTAATAAATAATAAGTATGATTTTATAAAAACTTCTGATAATTTATCATTTATACTTTCATAATAATGAAAAAATAAACTTAAAAATAAAAAAGTAAAAATAAATATTCATATTAGTACTGCTCAAAAATAATGCGTAAATATAATTGAAATAAATATATTTATCAATATAAATAACTTTAAGTTAATATTATTTTTATGTAGCAATAATTTATATAAAATAAATAAGAAAATTAAAAATAAAAAAAGTAAAAAACTATTAGGAATAACTGCAGAATTAAATCAAATTATAAATGATAATGAAAATAAAGAAACAATTTTATTTTTTGTGAAATTATTTATTAATATGTAATATAATAAATATGATATACATCATAAAATTAATCATGATAATCAATAAAAAACTTTAAAATCAACTAATCATAAAAAATCTCATATATATTTAACTACAAAGTAAGTAAATTCTGGATAGTGATGAAATTCTCATAAAAAAATAGGGCTAAAATTCTGGGATTCATAGTTATATTTTAATATTTTCGTTAAATGTAACCAAGAATCTGCTTCAATTATATTATCAAAATTAGTTTCATTAATAGATAAATATATAAATATATACAATACTAAAAATAGAATAAAAAATAAATCATATTTTTTTGATAATTGTTTATAATTAATATTTAATCATAAGTTATTTATACCATTACTTAATTTAAAAATTCAAATAAAATGTCAAATAAATAAAAATGTAAGAGTATAAAATGGCAGATAATAAAAAGAATAAACATTAATTTTAAATGACAATAATATTAATATTATAAATATTATTGTTATTAAGTAATAATTTAAATTAAATTTTATTAATTTAATAATAATGTATCAAATTAATAAAATTAATATTAAATATAAATTAATTAATGTAAATGATAAATCAAATAATCACCTAATTGGAATTATATTATTTACTAAATTTTCTAGCATTTTTTCATTTTATAAATCATAAAATATATCCAGGTAAAATTATCGGTAAAATTATATAATTCCAATTATTTTTTTTACCTCCTCAATTACTAGCTTTTGGCTTCCCTCAAGCCAATCATCTATTATAACCTCCCCAATACATTCTCTTCAATATCCACTTAATATTTATCCTCTCAGGTAATACTTGATGTATTACAAATGACTTTCAATTATAATATATTTTTAGTCATTTTTTTATTGCTCTTTCACACAAATCTGACTCTTCTCATCATAATAATTTCCCTGGTTTTCTTCATAGATTTTCATCGAAATATGCTTCACTTCACAATCTAGAAATATTCATTCAAAAATTTGCTCATACTACTTTGCTATTTTCTTTTATATCTTCTCATAAATCTAGCATAGAATACACATCATATACATAATCAGCTTTTGCTAATATACTAGGAGATTTATGCCATTTTGGAATTATTTTTCCTCATACTATTCATATATTTTTATCTAAATCAAAAGTATTAAGCATATTGTATGCCCAATACTCATCAGCTATTGCATCTGAATCAATATATAATAATACATCTGTTTTGCATTCTTTTATAGCATAGTTTCTAGCATATGATAATCACTTAGCTTCTATAACTATATAGTTTATTTTTATATTTTCATTACTTAATTTTTCACAGTATTGTTTAGTTTCTTCATTCAAGAATTGATCCAAAATCAAAACTTCAGCAAATACATCCTTTTGTCTTGATACTGATTCTATAGTTTCATGAAAAAGCCAATTTGGCTCTTTATATCTCGTTGCTGTTAATGTAACATTATTAGTCATTATAGTTTTTGGTTAAAATTATTTATTATATTTAACTTTTAAATATCAAATTAAATTAAATAAATTTTGTAAAAAAAACATAAACCATATTCAAAATACATATCTAGTAAAAAATTTACTAAACAATATATATTTTACAGATTTTATCTTATCATGCCAATGTCATCAAGAAATTAATCATAATTTTTTAAATTCATAAATTGATTTTCATCTAGTAATATGCCACTTACAAAAGTTAACTATTCAACTTCTAGTAACATGATATATTGTAGCTTCTTCATTATAAAGTATTTTAATTCAATTATTAATTAAATCAACTGCAAATGCAACATCTTCAGCTCAATTTTTTAAAGTTTCATTAAATCAATTTATTTTATTTAATACTGATTTACTAAATGCGAAATTTCAACTACATAAATGAGTAGTTATATTATCAGGATATACAGTCCACATATTTTTAAATCAAACTGCTCATCATCATGGATATCATAAATAACTGATACTATCAGTTAAATATCATTTTCACATTAATAAATTAATTCATGCTGTTACTACTTCTATTTTTCAAGATATAATATCTTTTGTTATATTATAAATCCATTTATTATTAGTTACCCATTCATCATCATCTATCCATACTAGTATATCTCAATTTGCTTTTTTTATTGCTTCGTTTCTATAATATCAAAATCAAAGTCAATATTCATAGTTATAAATATTAACTTTGATATTATTTATATTTAATTTTTCTATTCTAGCTAAATCAACTGTTCATTGTAAAATTATATTAATCTCATAATTATTATTTAATTCTTGATTTAATATTCATTCTAAAGTTTTATATATTGTTTCTCTTCAAAGAGAAATTATAGATATTGATATATCAATGTTATTCATTAATTTTAAGTTAGAATTTATTATTAATATTATTTATTATGAAATCATATACAAATCCTGGAGTTGCATCTCCCTCCAAAAAACTTGGAAAAGTAGTTGCAAAAACTAATATATTTTTCATTATTTTTACTTTATTTTGTAGCTATCTCCTCCCTAATATTAGGGAGGATTAAGGTGGGTTATGTAGCTATTCCCCCGCCTTACTAAGGATGGGCTAGGGGGTGGTCTGTTGCTAAGTGCTTACTTCCCTATTCATTCATATTTAAATCCTCTTTCTAATAAATCATCTTTATTCCAAATATTTCTACCATCTATGATAATATTACCACTCATTAATTCTACTATTTTATCGAAATCTGCATTTCTGAACTCATCCCATTCTGTAAGTACTAGAAGTGCATCTGCTCATTTAAGTGCTTCGTAGTTGGTATATGTAAGTGTTAATTTAGATTCATCTCATAATATTCTAGATACATTTTCCATAGCTACTGGGTCAAATGCTTGGATTCTAGATACTCATAAACCTATAAGTCTATCTATTACATCTAGACTAGGTGCATCTCTGATATCATCTGTTTTTGGTTTGAATGCTAATCACCATACTGCTATAGTTTTGTTTGATAAATCTGGGATTTTTTCTAGTAGCATATCTACTATTTTTACTTTTTGTAGTTTGTTTACTTCTTCTGTTGATTTGATTATTTTGAAATCATATCAGAAATCTTTACCTGTTTCTATTAATGCTTGTACATCTTTTGGGAAACAGCTACCACCATAACCAATACCTGCATGAAGAAATTTCGACCCTATTCTAGGATCTAGACCTATTCATTTACTGATATCTGATATATTAGCTCATACTATTTCTGCGAAATTTGCTATTTCATTGATGAAGCTTATTTTTGTAGCTAGGAATGAATTTGCAGCGTATTTGATAATCTCACTAGATTTCAAATCAGTGAAAACTAGAGGTTTATCAGCTCTGATAAATGATTTGTAGATATCATTCATCACTTTTTTTGCTTGTTCACTTTCTACACCACATACGATTCTATCTGGAGTCATGAAATCCTTAACAGCTGCTCATTCTTTTAAAAATTCTGGATTACTAACTACATCGAAATCTATATTTAATCATCTAGATTTCAATTCTTCACTGATTATTCATTTACACATTTCACCTGTACCTACTGGAACAGTAGATTTATTGATAAATACTTTGTAATTATCCATATTTTGACCTAGAGTTTGAGCTACTATTTTTACGAATCTCAAATCTGCTCTATGATTTTCATCTGGAGGTGTTCAAACAGCAGAAAAAATAGCAGTAGCGAAATCTATACCAGCTTTTGCATCTGTAGAGAATTGTAATCTACCTTCTTTGTAATTTCTTTTAACTAATTCTTCTAATCATGGTTCATAGATAGGAATAATCCCTTCTTTTAATTTATCTATTTTGTTTTGATCTATATCTATACACATCACTTCATGTCACACTTCTGCCAAACAAGTCCCTGTAACCAATCATACATATCATGTACCAAATATTGTAATTTTCATATTTTTTTATTAAATTTATTATAGAATCCCTATCTTGAATTCTTACACAAGCTTTTCATAACTCTATCTTGAATTCTTTCTCTTACTTAAGAGAAAGAGGCTACAATTTTTATTTTTTGAGCCCTCCTCTCTTAAGTAAGAGAGGAGATTCAGAGGTGAGTTATGAAAAGCTATCTATCAACACCTCTTTGTAGTTCATAATCAGTTGCACCGTATTTTGCTATTTTTAGATTATAGATGATATCATCTTGTATCATTCTACTTTTTAATATCAAATCTCAGATAATTCACATAGAAATAAGAGAGATAGATATAGTCATTGATATTCATGATAATACAAGTGATTGTATCATTCATGCTCAGAAACCATTTGCATAATAGTACATAAATCTGATTATTCAGATAGAACCAATAATGAAAAATGGTGATGCTAATACTAGAAATATTTTCAGTGGTTCATACATAGCATAGATTCTGATCATATCTGCAGTTGATTTCTTGATATGTTGCCAAATATTTTTGAACAATCTACTATTTCTAGTAGGTGGATTTGTTTCCATCACTACATCTACTATTACGAATCATTTTTTACCTGCTTGTATAATAGTATCTAGTACATAACTAAATCTAGAAACAATGTTTAATCTCAGTAATGATTCTCTAGAATAAGCTCTAAATCAACTAACACTATCTGTTACTTTTGTGTCTGATAAAAATCTCACTAAAGAACTACCGATGAATTGTAGTACTTTTTTCAGTGGTGAAAAGTGTTTTATCTTTGCTGTTTGTCTATTTCAGATAACTATATCTGCTTTTCTAGCAATTATTGGTTTCACTAAATCTGCTATATATCTACCTGGATATTGATTGTCTCAATCAGTATTTACTACTATATCTGCTCAATGTTTCAGAGCATTTTCTATACCAGTTTTGAAAGCATATCATAATCACTTGTTTCATATGTATGAAACAATATGATCTACTCACAAATTTTTGGCAACTTGTACAGTATTATCTGTAGATCAATCATCTATGATTTGAGTTTCTATAACATTAATTCATTCTATCTCTTTTGGTAATTCAGCCAAAACTTGTGGTAAAGTGTGTTCTTCATTGAAACACGGTATTTGTATAATTAATTTCATAAGTGCGTAATAATATAAAATAATGTTTTTGGCTTGTTTTAATAGACTCTCCCTTGAATTCCCTCTCTTAATCAAGAGAGGGAGGCTCATCTGTAGCCCATTTCTCTAAAATTAGAGATAGGATTCAGGATAGAGTTTTTTCCTGTTCTTTTTTACCCCTCTTCTTCTTCCATAATACTCACTCATACAAGAAATATAAGTATACCTGCTATAAGTCATATAAAATATGATAACATTCATAAATCTACTGTTTGTATAAGTATTACAAATGCTCACAGTATAGATAATATAGAATTAATAATCAGATTTTTATATAAACCATCGTAGGACTTCACTTTTCTCTGGTATGTTTTATCTACTTCTTCCCTAAATGTAGTCATTACTCAGCTAACTACAACTAGTCACAAGATATTTGTATTCATAAGTGTATACATACTATCTCAGATGAAATCTAACAAATCAATCTGACGAAGTAATATAAATACAAGATAAAATATGAGAATAGATGGGAAAAAATAATTTCTATTTATAAATATATAATAGTCTCAAAACGATATATGTCAAGCTAGATAATTCTTCTGTAATTTGTTCATACTATTCTTTATAGTAGTCACTTTTTCAAAATCTATAAAAAATAACATAATATCTTTTATAATCATCATCAGTAATCATATAGTTAAAAATCCAGCATATTTCTCTAGACTTCATAAACGATAATAATAAATAAAAATCATAAACAATACCAAATACATAGATATGCTTGTGATGATTTTGTCTCTTATTTTAATATTCATAGTTTTTTATCTTTAAAAAATGTTAAATAAACAATACAAGAAACTATTACAAACAAAGTAATACAAAAAACAGATATCTCATTTATTCTCACTCATACTAGATTGAAGTAAAAACTTAGTAGAGGTACAACAGAGATAGACAAAGCAAAACTCAATGCAAATCTCTCTAGCAAATCTATTTCCGACTCATCAAAAAAAGTCATAGTCAAAATATATCCAGGTAAAAATAGTATAAATATGCTACCAAATATTATTCTAAGTATTTTTAATATAGATAAATCTTGATAAGGTAAAAATAATGTAATAGCAGTTATTACAGTAATTATAGATGTATATATTATCAAATTTTTATTTTTCATATATGGTTTGTTAGTAATAATCGGTTTTCTTTACACAATCACAAATCCCCCGGCTTTCAGCCACCCCCTTAATAAGTGGGACTTTTTGTAGCTATCTCCTCCCTAATATTAGGGAGGATTAAGGTGGGTTAAGTAGCTATTCCCCCTCCTTAGTAAGGAGGGGGTTAGGGGGTGGTATGTAGCTACCTCACTCTCATCACTTTATTGGCTCAGTTTTCATATATTGTTTCTAGACATTTAGCACCTAAGAAATTCTCTGTTGGTTGATCTACTCACACCCAAATATAGATTTCTTTTTTATATATTTTGAAATCCTTTAGCATTTCACATTTTTTTACTCAGTCACTAGACCACCATTTACTCCATTGCGATCTCTCCCATATATCATTCTCTAACATTCATGGTGCGATAATAGACTTGTTCGTATATCAAAATAACCAAGAAGTATAATGTTTATGTGTGACCATAATCATAGAATTCTGTGGTAAAATACTATCCAATTTGTTCATCATTTCAAATTCACTTTTTGGAATAAATGGCACTCAATACTCATTTAAATAGTTGATATAATTATACGACTGTATTCAAAAAAACAAAATAAAAATCAGAGAAAATATATTTTTTTTGTTAAATAATTCTCATAATCCGTATGCAGCTAATAATATGATGAATAAATCCAAAAATATTAAAAATCTACTATAAAAAAACAATCTCAAAACAACCCATAATAATCAAACTATGTATCATATAGATAAGAAATCCAATTCTCTTTTTGATATTTTGAAATATATTCATACAAAACTGAGTAATATAATTGGCCAATTGTAATCAATAAAATTTTCAATACTAAAAAATGTACCACTATTTCAAGTCACTAAAAATGTAGTAGTCAATGGCTTGATAAGTCACCAAATCAATTCATTAAATAATGGTAAATACATAAGTAATGAAATGATTCATGAAAATAGTACTGTAAGAAGGATTTTTGTTAAATACCCCCCTGTATTCCCCCTTAATAAGGGGGAGAAGACCAAATTAGCTAATTTAGGGGGATACTTATCAAGGGGGACATTGTTTCATTTAAATATTCAAACTATATAGTTATATAATACATAAAACAATATCATAATCACGAAATATACTCCTGCAGGTCTATTTATAGTGAACATACTTATTATTATAGGTACCACTAACAAGTATTTTTTCTTTTCTAGTAAATATACTGATACTAAAAGAAATATGATTCATATAATTTGTTTGAAATAATTCAAGAAAAATGATTCGTACTGGATTATTGATATACAGAACAATATTATTCAATAATATGCTGTAGTTTTGGAATATTTTTTTAATATTAAATATACAAATATAGATGAAATGAAGCTAAAAAATGCTAATAAATATGTCACCATAAAATCCACATTGTATCATATGATTTGAAATGTATTTCACATCAATCATATATATGGTGGATATGCTTGCCTAGTCCGAGGAGTAAAACTCTCAAAATTTATGTACAGCAAAGAACTGAAGTAATCTATAAACATTCTCCTGTATAATCCAGGATCATATCATAGTGGTACTACAGAATTCAAATACGGATAAAATCTATATAATCAAAATATAATAGATAAAACTAATATAATCATGAGAATATAATCATAAATTTTTGATTTCATAAGTATGATAATAAATTAAATACTTCAAAAAAAAATGAAAAAGAGAAATTTTTATATTTCTCTTTTTCATTTTTTGGGATTATTCCCATATTTTCCACCAAGTTTTACCTTTATGATCATCATCATGACCGTGACCATGTTCATGTCCATATCCATAGTTATCATCACATTCTTTGTCTAATTTCTTAATTTCTTTTTCTAATTTTTTGATTTGGTCATTTAACCAATCAATTTCTCATTCTGCATCCCATTTTTTTTGTTTTGCAATAGTTAATTCATTTTGATATTGACTTAACTTGTTTTGCAATTTAATTTTTTTAGCACCAGTAGCGTTTTTGATGTCTTTTTTAACATCTTTAATTTTCGCTTTTAACCATTTAATTTCCCCTTCTGCATCCCACAAATTTTGTTGTGCAACTTTTAACTCACCTTTAAACTGTTTCAATTCTTTATTTTGCTCTACTGAACATTGGTAAGAATGTTTATCCTTACTAGATTCACCAGCATGAGCAGAAAAAGGATTAGAAATAAGTAATAATAAAGTTACTATCATAGCTGATAATAATCTAGACATATTGCTTTTCATATTTATTTGCGCATAAAAATATAAAATAAGTAATGAAAGTATATTCATTAAAAATCAAATTGCAAATTTTTTTATCCTTTATTCTTGGCTTTAATACTTATTTTTTTGTGTAGAAAGTGATTTGTCACCACTGATGCTAGTTAAACTTGAGTTTTTAACATTAAATATAATTAATCTAGGAATGTATTCAGTGGTGGATTATTTTTACTTTCCCCTATATCTTTTATTTTTTAACATTAAAAATTATTAATCTTTGAAAAATTAGAAAAAATTCATATTATAAATGCATAATTTTTTATCAATTCATATACTAATTATGATTCTAAATTTCGTAAAATATCTGTATAGTTTACTATTTAGTATTTTTATTTTCTTGCTTGTAAGCAGTTTCTTTTATGAAAATATCAGTCTAAATAATAATTTCATATATTTGTTTTCTCTACTAGTCATACCTGTAGCCGATATAATAGTAGAAAAAGTAAAGATGAATATAAAACTATTAGTATTCATAGCTTTGGTATTGTTTGGATATACTTACATATTTTCTATTACAGGTAACGAAGATATTATAGAAGCATCACTGATGTATTCATATATATTTTTGATTACATGAGCTATTACTCAATATGTATGATTTATAATAGAGAGTAAAAATAAGAAACTATCTTTATTTCAATTGTGAAAAAAATCAAAGAAATGATTGGATGATTATTTTTATATGATATATATCATAATATGAATACTGTTTTTGATATGATTCACTATAGCTGTTCTGAAATTTATATTTGCTGATTATAGCTTGTGGAAATTGGCATGAGTATTCCTAGCATTTACTCTGACACTTAGCATAACTAGTAAAATAAATGTAAATATAAAAAAATTCTTACACAATCATCTAAAAAATATAAATAGTGATAATTTCAACAAGTTTAGAGATAATTTAAATGATAATAAATTATTCAAAGTACTTGCATGATTGGACATTAGAAACGATATAGTATTTTATCTAATATTTATATTTTTCACTCTTATATTTTCTATTTGATATATATATGATGTAGAAGAATTATTGATATTATCTTATGTACTTATATTTATTTCTTATATTGCATTCAAAATTTATTGATTCAAAATAGATTCATTAATAAATAAAAAAGATTTATCTAGTAATAATTTTTTGTTAAATCTAATAGTATTTACAGTATTATTTGCATTATCTACAAACAAAATATTAGAATGATATGTATTGAATGGTTATAAAAATTTTACTATTTCAGTATTTACACTAATATATTTATATATCTTTACTCTGATATTCTCAGATTTCAAATTTAATTCTATTACACAAAAACATATAAGTCTACAAAAAATAAAACTAATAAATCTAAATATATTCCACAAAAGTAAAAAACGTAATTATGCACTGATATGATCTATAATATTATCTATAATAATTGTAAGTATAACAATTATATATGATATAAAAGATGTAGATAGAGAAAAATACATAAGCAAGGTAACTATAACTGAAAATACAGATGATACTCAAGCAGTAAATAATGAAGATGATACAACAGATAACACTGAAAATACTGATATTACAGATGAAGAAATTACTGATGATACAGAAAATACACAAACAAGTGATGATATAGTTACAAATAATGATGAAGAAGAAATATTAGTTGATGATGAAGAAAATACACTAAGTGCTAGTGGAGAATTAAGTGAATCATGAACTACTGACAAAATAAAAATATGAGAATTGTACAAATTCGAAAACTACTTATCAGTATGAAATGAATCAGAAGATACAATGAAACTAGAAGAATACATGAAAAAACTATGATATGCAGTATGAGAAGTAGATGGAGTATTTGATGTAAACACAAAAATAGCTCTGAGAAATATATTAATGTACGAATGTCATTGGCCTACTACTGCTAAATGAGTACTATGAACAAATGCAGCAGAATGTATAGAATGATTGGAAATCGAGAAGGAGTAAAATATAATATTATATATAATAAATAAAATGCAAAACAAAAAAGCATTCTCTATACTAGAAATAGTTGTACTACTATGAATAAGCTTGTTAATAATTAACATAGCCTTTTCATACTACAAAATACAAGTAAAAAACACTAGAGATAGCCAAAGAATGACAGATATTACTGGATTGCAAAATGGACTAGAAGATATATTAACAAGTGAATCTGTACTACCAAGTCCTGCAATGTGAATAAATATCACAGCTAGTGGAGAAGTAATAAACAAACAATGAAATATAGATAATACCGTAATAGTTGATTCTAGTAGTATAGTAGATCCTCTAGATAATACTAATTATACTTATGTAGTGAACAAAGATAGAGATAGATTTCAACTAATGTGATTACTAGAAAATAATTGGTATGAAAATGATAGTGAATACTTCGAAAAGAGATTACCATTTACATCTGGTAAAGATTTATGAGTATTTATGGATAATGATACTTATACTCCTGTTCAGGATTTTATAAAATCTGATATAGAAACAAATGAAAATATGGATGATTTCATAGTATATATCAATGAGCATGTATCAGCAGTATGAACAGATATCAAAAAAGAAATGGCATTTAGAATAAATCCTACAGCCAACTGTCTACATATACTGAAAAATGGTGATGGAGATACTGACTGAGTATATACTATAAGTCCAGATAAAATAAATAGCTTCAATGTCTATTGTGATATGACTACAGACTGAGGTGGTTGGACACTATTCTATGCTAATAACTGAATAGAAGAATCTCCTATAAAAGAAAACTATGTAGAGATGAGAAAAAATGTATATGACTGAAAACAATATGATTTGACAAATTATTCAGGTGCGACATTAGCATGATTGATAGATACTAGAGGTATTACTAATTATGGAGCAAAAGAAATACTTATGAAAAATAATGCTTCAACTGAAGAATTGTGGTGAAAAATATTCTATGATTCTTCAACTACTCTAGATTGGGCTTTATCTGACAAAGTTCTATGAGAATGAGTAGATAAATGTATAAACCTACCAGAATGAGCTACTTGGTGAATAATAGATGATAAATGAACAAATAGCTACAATAATCTAACTCAAATGATGGCTCACTGAGGTACAAACTGGTGAATATCACATGAACTATATGATTGTAACTGATATGTATGAGTAAGTATATTACCTCACGTTGCTTTTTACTGAGCTAATAGTAATACACATGATTGAAGAGCTAGGAGTAATACATTAATATGATGAACTTGGTGAGGAGCTAATCAATATAGGTATTTCATAAGATAAAAAAAACGATTTTTAAAAAATCGTTTTTTTTCTATCCCATCCCCCTGCGGGTACTTCCCTTAAGCATAAGGGAAGAATTAGCTAAGCTCCCTAGCCATTAACCCACCTTAATCCTCCCTAATATTAGGGAGGAAATAGCTACAGACCACCCCCTAGCCCCCTCCTTAGTAAGGCGGGGGAATAGCTACAGATTAGTCCCCCTTATTATCCGAAGGTGTATCCTTTAGGGTAAGGGGGTGGCTATAAGCCGGGGGATTTGTTTTGTGTAAATCTTAATAAATTTCTTTTTTACTTCTTCGCTGAAGCTACGAAGTACTTGTGCTTACTAATAAATTTCTTTTTCGTAACACTTTTCACAATAAACTAGTTCTTTTCTATCTGGACTATATGTAGTCTTCATATCAACTCAACATTTATCACATTTTCTATCATACAATTTTTCAGTATTTCTCATCTGCATTCTATCTAAATGTCTTTGATCAGGATGTCTTCTAGGTATTGATAAATCATGTTTTCTATAATATTCTAATTCTGGTTTTATTATTCTAAATGGCTTTTTTGATATTTCACATTCTATTGCCCAATTAAGAATATCATCTGGTATGTCGCTTATATCTGCTGGTAGCATATTAGCTTTTATCACTTTTTCTACATTAGGAAATGGTGATTCGTATGTGGACCAGTTGAAGCACTCTCCTTCATAGGGAGGGGTTAGGGGTGGGTGTATTGGAAAATACTCCATAGCTACTGTTTCATTATAACCAAATGGAGATATTGAGCTTGGGAAAAATTCTCACCATTCAATTGTAGCTTGTCCCCTCTCCTTACAAAGGAGAGGGTTAGGGTGAGGTATAATCATATGTTCTATTATTTTTGCTACTAGTATTTCATATTCTTCTTTAGTATATTGCTTGTTTAAGATGCAATAAGATTTATTTCTCAGTCAAACACATCAAAAACAATTAGATATAGAATAAGAATTGATACAATAATTCAGATTATTGCATCCATCCCAACATTGAACTGAAAAATTTATCCCATAATCAGATATTCCACAATTTATAGCTTCATATATTTTTTCAGCATCTCTTCATGCTGTACTTACATCCATACAATCTTTTGCATTTCTCCATACATGATGTCAATATCTACAATCTTCTGCATCATATGCATCAAAACATTTATAACAATTATTTGAATTTTCTATATAGTCTCAACTACAATTTTGAGAATTAAATATTCTAGAATATTTTTTTGGAAATGTTTTTTTGAATTCAAAAAACTTTTCTTTTATATTTATAGTCTTTTTTAGTTTTGCTATTTCTGTTTCATATTCTTCAGGAGAATATTCTTCGTTAAATATATGATATTTCTTCCCTACTAGATTTACACAACAATAACAATAATTACATCCTATACAATCTTCTAAATAACTACTTTCGCTACAATTAACACAATTAAATAAATAGTTTGAATTATAACAATTGTTACAATTATCTGATTCGTATAAATATCTACACTCGTGAACAAATCATGAATCTATACAGTTAACACATTTTTGCAACCAATATCAATAATAGCATTGTTCATTATTTGAGCTCTCTGATATCAAATAACAATCCTTATTATCAGCAGATAAATTACAATAATCAGAATTGTAATTATTACTTCCTATAATACTTTGTTTAGGAACATTTTTAAACAATTCATTAAACTGCTCAAAAAATCATTTATTAAAATCAAAATCAATTCAATAATCCAAGGCATTCCAATTATCACTCAACCAAAATTCTTGATTATAAACTTTGTAGGGTTTTTCTGGTGAATAAATAGATACTATTGGCTTACCTGTAGCATCACATACTCTTTTATACAATTTTCTTTCATTTCTAAAAGATAATCTTCTTTGTTGTCTGCATTCAGGACAAAATGTAGGTGTTGGAATTAAGTATTTTTTTCATGCCAAAATAGGACTTACTTTTTCATAAAATTCTAAGTCTTTGTCTGTGATTTCAAATGATGTATTACAATTTTTACATTGTTTTATTTCTATTATTTTTTCTTGCATATAATTTCTATAATTATGGTATTATTTATCAGGACAGACACATAGGTCTGTCCCTACAGATAAATTTGTAGGAGGTGAACCTATGTGTTCACCCTGTCCATACAGTGTTTCACCCTGATTATTTTTGGTCTATTCCCCCCTCCTTACTAGGGAGGGGGTTAGGGGGTGGGATACTAATAAATCTCCTTCTTACTTCTTCGCTGAAGCTACGAAGTACTTGTGCTAACTAGTATATCTCCTTCTCATAACACTTTTCACAATACACTTTTTCTGTACATTCTGGACTATATGTAGTCTTCATATCTACTCAACATTTATCACATTTTCTATCATATAATTTCCTAGGATTTCTCAGACTCATTCTATCTAAATGTCTTTGGTCTGGATGTCTTCTAGGTATTGGAAGATTGTGCTTTCTATAAAATTC
>CALREY010000018.1 GCA_943356435.1 Candidatus Altimarinota bacterium | reverse complement strand
ATACTTATTTATTTTTTACAGAAATTATGTATAAACAAAAAATAAAAGCATTTACATTAGTTGAATTAATAGTAGTAATAACAATATTAGCAATACTAGGTACAATAGCATTTATATCATTAAATTGATATAGTACAAGTGCTAGAGATAGTACAAGAATCAGTGATATATCAAGTATGAAAAGTTCACTTGAACTATATGAATTGGATGCGGGGAAGTATCCATTAGCAACTAATGGAGTAAATATCACATATAGTGGAACGATAGTATGGAATCAATGAACATTTTGAGAAACAGTTAAAAGTATAACATCAAAGTTGAATAAAATACCAACAGATCCATTAACAGATAAAGAATATACATATTCAACAATATCAACAAGAAATGAATATGAAATCTGAGCAATGATGGAGTGAGATGATATATCATTTAACCCATCTCAACCTTCCCTAAAATTAGGGAAGGAGCAATATAATGCAAATGCTGCATTATCAGAAGCCTTAGCATATACATCATGAAACTATAATAGTGTAATGACAAAGACACTAAGTGGATCAAATTGTACAGTATTTAGTTTACCAACAATATTAACAAATGATACAAGTGTAACAGATTTACAACAAATAGTAACAGAAAAGAGATTTGTATATGCATGATATAAAAATCTACCATGAAGTCTGAAATGAAGTAAATTCAATCATGAATGATGATTTGATTTCCAACCACAGAAATTGGTAGCCTATAGTGATACAGGAAGTTGTAATACACTTATAAATGATACAACAGGATCAGGAACAAATGCAAGAGTAAATCTACTGAAAAACTTACAAGATAGTTATAGTGGATCAGTAATACAAAATGATGGAGAGATAAATAACATAGTAAAAAAAGTAATAGATGTAAATAATCCAAGTACCGATGTAAATAATTATGTATGAGATTTGGTAAATAATAAATTTAAATGATGACATTGAGGATGAAGCAGTAGTTCAAGTAGTTCATCTAGTAGTAGTTCGACAACATCTAGTACTTGAGGACCAGTATCATGTATTGATACTATCACTGATCAACAAGTAACAGATTTAAATTGATATTGGTCAGCTTGAGATATTATGGTTTGACATTGAAGTTCTAATTCACCAACATGGTATAGTTACTCTACTTATGCACCTTGATTTACAAAAACACAATGGTGTAATGATGTAACGGTTATTGATACTGATTGAACTCATTGACCACTTAATACTGGATTGATAAGTGCATATAATGCAATGACTAACCTAGATTTATTTAAATTTTCAAATGCTAATCTAGCTACTGAAGCAACACTTTTAGCGCAATTAGATGATTTGAGTTTGACTCAATATGGATGATATAATAGTTCACTATGGACATTAATTAAAGCTAAAGAATTAATATTTGATGATTCTGCAGATGTAGTTACATCTATACCTGCTTCTATATGAAATTTTACAAATATAAGAAAATTAGCTATAAAGAATGCACCAAACGTAACTAGTATTCCAACTCAAATTTGAACATTAAATACACTAACATTCTTGGATTTATCTTATAATAATATAACAAGTATTGCTTCAAATATATCTAGTCTTACAAATCTAAAAGATTTTAACTTAAATTGAAATTCTTGAATATGAGTATTATGAAATTATTTTGATTTTGAATCATCAAATCAAACTTTTGCTTGATTAACAATATGATGAAATAACTCTAAAGTAGTTATAACTTGAGTTTTTAATACTGATATATGGTCAACTTGTGGTGATAATATTATTGCTCTATGAGAAACATATACAACTACTACATGACCTAACTGAAAATGTTGGACTAGTAAAAATATGAGACATGGTACTTATATTAGTTCTAATACAAATCCATCTAATACATCTGTAGTTGAAAAATGGTGTAAAAGTAATAATACAAGTAATTGTATTACTTATTGAGCTTATTACAGCCGGGCAGAAGCTATGTGATTTGATGCAAGTTGTAGTAATACTGATTGTACTTGAGCTGAAGATACTAGTAAGTCAGTATGTTGAAAATTATGATCAGGATGGCATTTACCTACAAATTCAGATATAACAGGAATATTATGAAATTGATATTGATGGACGTGAAATAAACTCTCTTGAGTTTTATCATCATTATCTAGTACACCATGATATAGAAATAATGGTTGATCATTTGTAGATGATTGGTCATGATTTTGGTGGTTACCAGAACAAAATTATAGTACATATTCATATTATTTTAAACTAAATAACTATGATAATGCAGTTTATAAGGACTCTTATGATGGATATAAATTCTCATGATTTAGTGTTTTATGTGTAAAAAACTAAAAAAATGAACAAGACTACAAGTCTTGTTCATTTTTTATTTCTCTGATTCTTCATGCTCTCAATTCCAATTTATCTAGATTTCAGATCTTTTTTGTCTCTTTTTCTAGTATATTTGTAATAGCTTCAGCTGTTACTTTCATCCCATATTTATCTGATAGTTTGATTAGATTTTCTACAAATATATCTTCACTAATATATCCATTTATATCTAGTAAATATTTTGCTCTTGTTCTGATATTTTTAAGTGTTTTATATACTTCGCTTGAAAATTCTTTTTTTTCTTTATTTTTAGATATTCTTGATAATATATTTTCCAATATTTCAACATTTTTTAATTTCTTGTATTTTTGTATATCATTTACTTTTTTTACCTTTTTATGGTCTTTATCTTTCCTAAGAATAGTTTGAGCTTCTTTAGAATTTGGATCTCTTAGTATCCATCAAAGAGAATTACTCATAACTCACTCTATACTTCATACTGCATATCATCATAAAATTCATCAAATAGTAGAATGAATATCATTTCATGAAAATCAAAGTTCATAGTACAAATAATATAAATATTTTATTGGATCTATATCTCAAGATACATATTCTTTTATTTTAATAAAAAAATTATTCATTTTTCAGTAATGAGGATCAATTCCTCACATATTACATTTATAAGTACTAAAAAACTCTTCATAACTTTTTATTCATTCGAAATCATTTGGGATAATTACATTATTTGGATAAAAATCAATATTTTTCATTTTTGGAACTTTTTTGATATTCCAAAAATAATCATATTTATTATTCAAATAATTTTGATCAGATAAATACATACAATAAGTTGAAAATAATAATAAACACAACTTTTATATATAAAAATTATTAAAAGTCAATAGTATTTAATTTTATTTTTAGCTCTTCAGATATTCAAGTAAGTTTGAGTATAGATTCTATCTTGTTTGCATTGATAAACTTCAGTATTTTACTAATAGTTTCGTTATCATGATTTTCATTTAATTCTCAAAAAATAGAGATAATTTTTAATTTTGATAATATTAGTTTTGTTTCATCTATATTTTTTAGATTGGTTACCAATTCTAGTAAATCAAATAATTCATAGATAGGTGAACCATGAGGAGTTTTATGTAATGCTTTTGCTAATATAATTAGATAAGAATTTATTTCTCTGAAGTTTTTATTTTCATGAGAGAATTCTGATAATATCTTTATATTATTTATTTTGTGAATAGAAGCATTTTCTTTTGTAGTTATCTCGAAATTGATAATATATCATAAATCAAGAGTTTTTTCATGTTTACTCAGTCTTTTATTGCATTTTATTTTTCAGTATTCTTTTGTAAATACAGTGTACAAAAATTCTCATCACTTAATTTTGTCTTGACTATATTCTTTGTTGGAGTTATTTCATGTCACTTTATCTATTTTTAATATTATTCATTTACTTTTAAAAATTGACATTTTTCTATATTAGATTAAGTTATAATTTCAGTTATTATTATATTTAGTATTTATTTCAAGACAAGTTAATAAAAAAATGTTGATATATATAAAATATAATTATAATGTAGCTATAAATTTAATATTATCAAAATAAATATGGCAGAAAATCAAATAATAGAACAAGAAGTTGATACAGTTATTTTGGATCTTATTAAGCTTCATTCAGATGAAGTAGAAGTAAATGAAACAAATTTCATGGATTTATTGAAGTTTAGTTTATCACTAAATACAATGGAAAAAAAGAGAGTAGTAGATGCTGTACCTACTTTGTCTCAATTTCAATTTGATGAACTTACTAAAGTATTTACAGAAGAAAGAGACAAATTCAAGGATTTAGCGAAAGAACATCCAGATGATATCAAAAAACTAGTTTCTAAACAACAAGCTGAATGGATAGAATTATTAGATTTGTACAAAGCTGAAGCTGAAAAAAATAAAATAGAAGATGAAAATCAAAACAAAATAGATGATATAAAAGCAAGTTTAGGATTATAGACCACCCCCTAGCTCCTCCTTACTAAGGATGGGTGATAGATATTAAAAAGATACAAATGATATATAATTTTTGTGTAATTACTTGAAATACAATTAGGGTAGATATTTACTTATCTGCTCTTTTTAATAATTTTTCTAGAAGTTATATTCAAAAAATGATTGATAGATGACATGTATCTATAAACTGAGAAAAGATTTCAAAAAATATAAACATAAAAAATAAAGATGAAGTAACTATAGAGATAATAATAGAAAAATTATCAGAAATAAATCCTGAAAAGATGGATTTTGATATAGTTTATGAAGATGAAGAATTGATAGTATTGAATAAAGAGGCATGAATAAATGTACATCCAGTACCATGAGAAGATGGTAATAAAAATACACTAGTAAATGGTATACTTGAACATTGTAAAGATAGATTACCAAGTATATGATGAGTACAAAGACCATGAATAGTTCATAGACTAGACAAAGATACATCTGGGCTGATAATGGTAGCTAAATCTGATCAAATGATGAATTATCTATCTGAAATAATAAAACAAAGAAAAATAGATAAATACTATATAGCAATAGTATACTGAAAAATAAAAGATAGGAATTTCAAAATTGAATCATATATATGAAGAGACCCTAATAATAGGCTCAAAATGACAACAGTGAATCCAGTAAACCCAAAAATAGCAATTACATATTGAGAAGTACTAGAATATATAGAAAACAAATATACAATAGTAAAAATCAAAATAGAAACAGGTAGAACTCACCAGATAAGAGTACATTTATCTAGTATATGATTTCCAATTATTTGAGATAAAGTATATGGAAATATTAGAGTAAATAAAGAAGTAGCTACAATCTATCAGCTACATAGACAGGCTCTTCATGCGTATGAACTAGATTTGATTTTGTACTGAAAAAAAGTACACTTCAAATGAGAATTGAAGGCAGATATGAAAAGGGTAGTAGGGGGTATAATTTAAATACCACCCCCTACCCCCTCCTTATTAAGGAGGGGGAAAGCACAAATTAATATTTAATTTATAATATTTTATGAAAAAAATACTTTTATTAGTTGTTTCGTTTTTATTAGTTTCATGTGGTACTCAAGATATACAATCAAAAGTTGATCAAACTGTTTGAAAAGTAGATGAAGTAAAATGACAAGTACAAGAAGTGCAAAATCAAGTACAAGATACAAAAGTGAAAGCAGAAGAAACAAAAGCAAAAATAGATAATGTAAGAGAAAAAGCAGAGCAAACAAAATGAGTAATAGAAGATACAACAGATATTTTGAACTGATATACAGATACTTTACAATGAAGTGTGAATGATGCTAGAGCAGTAAAAGATATGTATAATCAAAATAATCAAGATTTACAAAAACAAATAAATAATGCATATAAATAAAAAAAATCCAAAATTTATTTTGGATTTTATTATATCACATTTACCATATTAAAGAATGGTAACATTATAGCCATTATCAGTGTTCAGATAATTGCTCATACTACTACGATTACTATTGGTTCTATAGCTGTTTGCATATTTTTTACCAATTCGTCGATTTGTTTAGAGTATTTTTTTGATATTTTTGTTAATAATTCTGGTAATTTTCATGTTTCTTCTCATATTTTTATTACTGATGCTAATTCTATAGGGAATAAGAAATTTTCTTTTCCTGTTTGTATTTCATCTATTCACATACAAGAACTTAGATTTTTTCATCTAGATACACTATTTATGATTTCTTTTAATTCTTTTGAATAGTAATCATTATCAAGAGCTCTAGCACTTATTTCTAGAGATTTATTTATGATTACTCAGTTTGTAAGCAGTATTCATAAGCTAGAAGTGAAAAGACTAAGTATTTTTCTCTTTATAAGTGGTCAAAATATTGGAACGCGTAATATAGCATTATCATAATATATTTTAGTTTTTGTATTTGTTTTGAATGCTATGAAAGATATTATAAAAATTATCACTAGTACTATGATAGAATATACATTTTTTTGTAAAAAATCTGATATATCTATAACAGTTTGAGTAAGAGCTGGTAAGTTTACTTTTGCATCCTTGTACATGTCTGTTATTTTTGGGATAACGTATATCATAAACACAAGTATCATTACTAGTGATAGAGATACTATTACCATAGGGTAAATCAATGCTCAGATTATTTTTGTTTTTAATTCTCTAGATTTTTCTTCTTTTGTTTTTATTGTTTCTATGCTATTTCACAATTTTCATGTTACTTCTCACATTTCAATAATAGATAAATCAAATATATTAAAAATATTATCATAAGAACTAAATGCATCTTTCAAACTATCTCATTTATTTAATTTTTCTATCAATTCTTTTACCAAGATTTTCATTTTTTTATCTTTTGTTTGGTACATAATTATTTTGAAACTATTTACCAAAGGAATACCTGAATTCAACAAATTTGATAATTGCTCCAAAAGATTTATCTTATCTTTTGAGCTTATTGATATTTTTGATGTATTAGAGCCTTTCATTTTATTAAAAAACTCTTTTATCTTTTCTATATATTTATTCATTTTTTACTTTATTTTGTATACATTTATAAGATTTTTAAGTTACTTATAGTTGTTATTTATTCTTTTTATTCATTATTCATTGTTCATTATTCATTAATTAATATTATTCTATCATTTTTCTTGAAATATTTCAAAAAAAGCTATAATAAATCTTAATTATTTATCACTTTTCTTTTAAAATATGTTTAAATTATTTTGAGTTACAAATAAAGAGGAAGTTTTGGAACTAGACTCTGAAATAGATATTTCAGAAGAACTGGAAGATGAAGTATGACAAGTAGCACTTGATATTTTAGAAACTCCTTATGAAATAATTATTTTAGCACCAATTGCTGGAATAGAATTGGAAGATATAGACTTAACTATAAATAAAAGTATTCTTACTATTAAGTGATATAGGTCTCAACCTGAAATATATTCTGATGATATAATAGTAAGAAATAGTGAATGTTTTTGGTGAAAGTTTTTGAGAAATGTCATATTACCAGAAAATCTTGATTTTGATAGTATTAAAGCGAGTTTAGAAAACAATTTGTTGATTATAACTATACAAAAATTGAAATTTTCATCTCATAATATAAAAATAGACAGGGTAGAGATGTAGGGCAATTATATTTATTTACAAATATATAAGAATGTTTTTTAGAAGAAAAAAAGTGTCTGACCAAGCAAAAAAAATAGATAAGCTAATAACTTGATTGATTATTGGTTGAGCTGTTGCATCTATGATATGAATGTCAAAGACAAAAAAATGAAAAGAAATTACTCAGGAAGTGAAAACTGGATGAACAAATATAGTAAAAAAATGATATAGTTTTTTTTGAAAAGCTATAGTAATGTGATTAAAAATATTTAATAAAAAATAAAATTTTATGAAAAATAAGATAATTATTTATATCACTTCATTATTA
Source organism: Candidatus Altimarinota bacterium (assembly GCA_943356435.1). Taxonomy (GTDB): domain Bacteria; phylum Patescibacteriota; class Gracilibacteria; order BD1-5; family UBA6164; genus UBA6164. Next base: position 21,883 of record CALREY010000018.1, on the reverse strand, counting down.
ATCTTTTCCATATTTATAGCCAATACTGCATATTGAGAATGATGTAAATATAGCTGACAAATAGACCAATGTATTGCAGCTAATGATTCTGGTACTACTAGGAGTATAGAGGATTTCGTATGTATTGTTGGTACACCTGAAGAAATAGCTTATCAAGTTGTATTGGATCAATTATTTAAGGAATTAGATGATGAAATGGATCAATATATACAGGATTTGGAAACAGAAAAGTCTAGATATTTTGGAAAATCTAGACAGAAAAACTTCATTGACTGATTAAATGAAATAGATTTAAAGAAAAATTATTTTTTTACTGAATATAGTAAAATATGTGGTTCAAAAATAATGGAAGAAGTAATTTCTTGTAATGAAGGAGAAAAAACAGCTAATAGAAATGCTACAAATTATTTTCAAGAAGCTGATTGCATGTCTCTCATAAATAAAAAACTAGATGTGTTTGATGAAGTAACTTTTTCTATATTGATGCTAAATAAACAACAAGTAAAAGCAGATGATAAAAAGACTTATGACCAATGAGAAAGAACTAATTATGATACTCTTCTAGATATTATGATGGTAAATCTAGGTTATGCAGAGAGAATATGGCAAAAATGGCCGTCTAAAATACAAAATGCGTATTAATTTATAGAATAAAAAAAGAAGAAGCTTTGCTTCTTCTTTTTTTATTCATCATCTTTTTTTACTCTTTTAGTTGTTTTCTTAGATTTTTTTTCTAATTCTTTTTTTGTTTCTTCTATTTCTTTTTTACTATCTCTTTTTTTCTTAACAATTTTGTTTTCTACTGTAGAAGTTTTTTCTAATAATTCTTCATTTTCTATATGATTATGTTTTTTTATTCTTCTTTTATTTGCATATTTTTCATCATCTTGAATCACTCAACAATATGGACATATATGCATATCTTTATCTATTTTTTTCTTACAACTTACACATTTTCTTTTCTTTTTTCTAAATATTAACCATAGTATGTAAACTACAAGTAAAAATGTTATAAAACATATTACTGCATAAGGATTTGTTCATACGTATTTTTCTTTATATTTTACATCAAATTCATCAGCAGAGTTGAACTCTACATCTTCTCAGTCTTTATTTTTATATTTTATATTTATATTAGCTTTTATCGTTTCGTTATTAATTCTTTCATTTATTCTTTGCCATGGAAATATATATCATCATTCTGACATATTTTTCTTTGTATAATATTCTTCAGGTGTCCAATACTTGATTATTTTTTTTCAGTTTTCATCATAAGATTCATACGGAAATCATTTCCATTCAGCTATGAAATCTCTAGTTTGTCATGGTAATACATTTCATCATTCATCATTTATAGGTAGATAATCTACTATTTTATCTCATATTTTAGCTCAAAGTTCATTTTTTACCGATTCTTTTCATATTCATTTTATAGTATTTCAGTTTTCATCTATTAGTGTAATATTTCATGATGGACTCAAGTGGGTATTTCATTCATTTACTATTGGCGTATTGAAACTAATATCAAAATCATCACTAGTAGTTGTATCTGGATTATCATCTGTATTTAATTTTTCTACATCATCTTTTAAATCATCATTATTAAAGAAATCATCTATACATTTTCAGTCGAAATTACTTGAAGTTAAATCCATTATAGGACATATATCTTCGACTAAATCACTATTTCCATGTCATCAATTTCCTCATGCTCATATGTGTATTATAGTATCATGTACATCAGCATCAGTAACTATTTCTCAATCTACTTTTACCAGCATCAGTATACAGTAATCTACATTTATATTTATATTTGCACCATTAGATGTTTCTGATTTGTTATTTTTGAAACAAACTGCTCAATAATGTCATCCAGGAGTAGCATCATTTGGAATAGATAATGTAAAATTTATAGTTCTTTCTTCATTAGGATTTATTGTGAAACTAGTAGTATCAATATTTATCCAAGTAGATAATTGTTGATCAGGATGAACTAGCTCACTATATCTAACGAATTGAGGTACTCACGATGATCAATTAGATTGGAAATCTGTTGATGTAGTATATATAGTTACTGGAATATCACTATTATTTCTAAGTTGAGCTGATTTACTAACAGTTGTTCAAGTAAATGCATTTATCTCATAAAGAGGTGGAGAAACTGTGAAATTTATGGCAGCATTTGTAACACTATTTAGGTACAAAAAGTAAGTAATTATTATAAAAAGTATTATTTTTAGTTTGTTCATTTTTAATTATTTAAATAATTTATAAATAAGTATGACTATATTTTGTCACCTATTTTTTCTTGATTAATTTATCGTAATAGATTATAGTTAATAATAATTAAAAATCAAAAAAAACTTGATAGATAAATTTCTATCAAGTTGTAAAATATTATTTTTAAAATTAGAAGTTACCAGTTACAGTAAATGTAATAGTATCTTGGTAATTACCTGCTGGAGTTTCATCAGTAGATGTAGCAGTAACTTTGAAATTAACATCATTTACTAAGTTTTTATTTTCAGGTTTATTTGTAGTATAAACTGTATTTTCAGTAACATTACTAAATACTTGTGTAGAAGATAAACCAGATGCACTGAATGCAGGAGCATTAGAATCATCAGTTACATTAGGAGTAGAACTGAAAGCATAAGATTCAGCAACACCATCAGTAGTTAAGTTGTTAATTTGAACTGAGTTATCATCAGTTTTAGTTAATCAACCACTTCCAGATCTAGCAGTAATAGTAACACCATTTTTTGCATTAGTACCGATTTCAATATCTAATGAACCAGAAGATGCTACAGCAGCTGTTAAATTACCTAAATCAATTGTACCAGTAGATATTTCCATAGTTAAAGTAGGTAATACTTTAGCTAAAACTTTGATACCAGATACAGAACCAGAAGCAGAAGCAGCAGTATATGTATCATTCCACATAATAGAAGTATTAAATGCACCTGTACCAGTAACTGAACCAGTACCAATTTGAGTAGCTGCGAAAGCAGTTCCTAAACCAGATGTAACGAAACTTGAAGCTGAAATAGCAACTATTCAAGATAAAGCAATAGCTTTTTTTATTTTTGTTTTTATCATACCAATTGGTTATGAAGATAAAGTAGTGTTTGTATGCATACATTAAGCATTATTTTGAATGCCTATGACCAAACATCTATATCATAACATATTAAAATTACTTTTGTCAAAAAAAAGGACTATTTTTTTTAAAAGTCCTTAAAAATCATCCTATCCTTAATTTTTTTCATATATTATGAGAAGAACTAAGGATAGAATATATTATTATATTTTTCAATTAGAAGTTACCTGTAACTGTGAAAGTAATAGTATCTTCATAGTTACCAGCTGGAGTTTCATCAGTAGTTGTAGCTCCAACAACGAATTCAATATCGTTTACTAGATTTGTAGCTTCTGGTTTATTTGTTGTATAGATAGTATTTTCAGTTAAATTACTATTTACTTCAGTTGATAACATTCAAGATGCAGTAAATGTAGGAGAACTAGAATCATCAGTAGCATTAGGAGTTGAAGTATATGTATAAGATTCTGCAACACCATCAGTAGTTAAGTTATTAATTTGAACTGAGTTATCATCTGTTTTAGTTAATCATCCACTTCCAGATCTAGCTGTAATAGATAATCCTGATTTTGCATTTGTACCAACTTCTATAAATAATGAACCTGTAGAAGCAGTATTTGCTATTAGATTACCTAAATCAATAGTTCCAGTAGATATTTCCATAGATAATGCTGGTGCAACTCTAGCTAATACTTTAATATTTGAAACAGAACCAGATGCAGCTGCAGCTGTATATGTATCATTCCACATAATAGCAGCATCAAATGCTCCTGTACCTGTAACTGAACCTGTACCGATTTGAGTAGCAGCAAATGTACTACCAATACTTGTTGCAGAAATTGCAACTATTCAAGCGAAAGCTAAAGCTTTATTTATTTTTGTTTTTTTCATACCTTTATGGTTATGATATAAAATATTGTGTATGCATATAAAGTAAACTTAAAAACTACTTTACAAATATATTATAACATAAAAAAATAAAAAAAGTCAAGAAAATATTGACTTTTTTGTAAAAATGTTTTTAAAATAAAAACTTTTGTATTTGTTTTTCCTTTAAAATAGGGAAAACTAAACAAAAGTTTTTTTAATTAAAATGTATAAAATACTTACTCCTTTTATGATATATCATCAATTATTACATAAATGACTGAAATTTTCAGTTGAAAAAATGTTTTTTCATACATATCAACAGAATACTTTAGCTTTCTGTTATTAATAATCTAAACTTAATCAAAATCTAATCAATCATTCATAATTTCATGCTACTTGTTCTGGTCAGACTAGTGCTCAAAATTTAACTGTATAAAGATATGTGTTTTTATCTCAGTTAATATTTATATTTTCTATTTCAGTAGCAATTATTTCATTTGTATTTATTAGATTTATATTTGATGTATATGGGTTTTTGTCATATCAAAATCAATCTACTCAATTCCAATCTGTTATAATCGCAGTTCAATCTGTTATACTAGTATCTTTATTTAAGACTAGATTAAATCAAGCTCATACTGTTTTAATAGTAATAGTTAAGTCTCATGAACTAAACTTTGTAACTCAAGTATTTATATCTCATACATCCAGTGTTCAACTACTTACTATTATTTCAGGTTCATCTATATAAAATGTAGCTCAAGTAGAAGAAGTATTTCATGTTATATCAGAAATAGTAAAGTCATAACGATATTTTCAAAATGGAAGAGAAGTGGTTTGATATGTCGCTCAAGTAGATGTAATTACTTTTCATCATAGATTAATTCAAGTAGCAGATATATCACTTCACCATGCTGTTCAATTCCATTTATACAATGCTATAGTATCAGAACCTGTATCTATAGTTCATGTATCTGAGTAATTAATTACTATATTATGTCATCATCCTGGTAATATACTACCACTAGCAAAATTTATACTAGATATTGTAGGAGGAGTTATATCTCATCAAGAAGTAGGTTGTGTAGATACGAAGTCTACCCATGCAGCATCACTTCATGCACTTCAAGCTGTATCTTTTATATAACACCATTTATATATATGACTACCTACTGTTACTCAAGTATTAGTATATTGTGTCCAAGGAACTGTACCAGACCATGTCTGTTGTTCTACATTATCTATATAAAATTTCAAAAAGTCACTTCAAACTTCTGATGATACATTGTAATAAAAACTAATAGTTCATGTTTGAGTAAGAGTATTATTTACTTCGAAACAGGATTGACTATTTATTAATCATAAGTTATTACTTTCTAATGAATAAGTTCCTTGATATGGATTTGTAGTTGTTCTAGACCATATTCATGAAGTAACTGTATATTTATAATCATCTAAAGTATTCTCGAAATCAATAGTACTAGGTATTGCTTCATATATATCATTAATACTTATAGTAAATATTTTTTGATATTGTCATCAGTTTCCATCATCTGTTTGTACTCTGATACTATATGTACTTTTTATTTCGAAATCAGGAGAATGGTTTAATTTTAAACTTGTTCATGTAATTGTAAAGTACTGATTATCATTATCACCAGATCATACTACTAAACTATAAGTATGAGTATCTCATACATCAGCATCAGTTGTTGTAAATGTTCATACTGTACTACCTGTTGCTACATTTTCATTTATATTATTATTAGATAGAGTTATATTAGTAGGAATATTATTACTTGTTGCTTGAGTAGAAATACTAAATATACGATCATCATTTATATTTACAGCTCATATTCTCCATACATTTCATCATAGATTCGTCATTACTTGAGGAGTTTCGTCATTTAGTAATCAGTTTCAGTTTGTATCATATGTGAAATAATAATTTGCTCATGTAGCTGTTACTGGTACATCAAAATTTGTGTTTGCAACATCAAAATCTAGATTTAAAGTTCATATTTCACCTGTTTCTTGTACTTTCCAATTACGAGCTAGATTGTAGTATCATGCAGGTGCATCACTTTGAGTCCAAGTATTTCATAGATTATTATTAGAAATACTTAAAAATTCATTGTCAGCAATGTCTACAAAACTTGGAGCTATATTAGTTCATTCTCATACAGCATCTAAAGTAATTATTTCATCACTATTTACTGATTTTGATTTGATTTGTGTTAATTCTGAACCGTCATCTCTACCTATTCAAAAAATATCATGAATATATGTTCAAGCAGTAGTTGTATCCCACATAGTTGTAGTTCAATCTGAAGCTAAATAATTTGATGTTCCAGATTTCAGAGTCATACCATATTTAAGAGATAGATATGATTCTATTTTTAATTTATCTGTTGTACTTACTCTGGTTTTATAGTTTATTACTTCTGCTACTTTTCAAGTATATGGATATGGATTAGCAGGATCATTACTCATTCATAATCTATAACTGGTTGCACTAAGAGTCTGATATGTATTAGCATCATAGTTGTTTAATAATGTTCATTTTTCTGATATTTCAGTTCATGTTCATCAAGCATTTTCATTCATATTAACTAGCATTGGTTTTCAAGCAGTATACAATGCTGCTCATATTTGAGCTGATCTCCATTCTGTACTTGATCATATTGCGTGAGTAATTACCTCATCATTTATTGCAATCGTAAATGCTCATAATACTAGTCATCAAAATGGTAATCAACAAGTTCCTGAACTAATAGTAGCATTTGTACAAGTAAATGAAAATGGTACTCATCATACGACTGTTCCATCTACTTTGTTAGTAGGAACAACTACTGCAAAATAACTTTGAGAATACGCTCATACTCATGTGTTTTGTAAGTATTGAGTAGTACCATTGAAATTTACTACTGGATTGAAGTTCAGATTTGCAGTAGTACTTTGATAAGTAGGTGCTACTCATGCTGTTGCATTGAATCAGTTACCAGATTGATCAGTCCAAGTATTAAGTGCTGCTCAGTCAGTAGTAGTACTTGTTCATTTATTTGCCTTCAACCATATAGCTATGTTGGTACCTACTCATCCAGGTTTAGGAGGTGCTATAGATACTACATTTATATTATCTAGTTCTACTTTTTGACTTCAATTTGATGTAAAAAATGCTTTAAATTTTAATAATCATGTTCATCATGCCACTAAGTTGAAACTAGGTAGGTTAGAATTGATAACTGTTGCACTATTTGAATTAGCTACTCATCAAACAGTTGTAGTCCATGCAGTACCATTCCAATAGTACCAAGTTGTTCAGTTATTTTTAGATATTTGATAAGTTATTGTTCATTGATTTCATGCTCAAAGAGTTTCTGTGAATGATGTTAAATTATTAGTAGCTCAATAATTATAAGCTGTATTAGTAATTAATGTTGGACTTGTAGTATCATAGTTCCATTTTAATATTTCTAATGCATCACTTGTATATGAAGAAACATATATATAATCTCATATTTTAAATAATCCATTTGCTCATGATAATAGTGGGTTTGCAGCATTGTGACTTATTTTTGTAACATATACTGGTGCTGCTGGATTAGATATATCTGCTACATTTATAGTGTTATCTCAAAATGCAGATATAAATAACTTATTATTATCTATTACTACATCCATAGGATTAGCCAATAAATAACTTCATCAAGAAATATTTGTTACAGCAGTTGGTGTAGTAGGTGTAGTGATATCAATTACTCTAACATTTGTACCATTATAGGCAGTAACATAAGCATAATTTCAACTTATTGCTAGATTGTGTGCTCAGTTTAGGTTCGTAGCATCAGTTATTTTCGTAATATATGTAGGAGTAGCAGGTACAGATATATCTACTACTGAAAAAGAAGAATTAGTAAAACATGCTACAAATGCATAATTTCATACTACTTTTACATCACGTGCTCAGTTAAGATTTCAATTATTTACACGATATTTTCATACATATGTTGGAACTAATGGATTTGTTACATCAAAAATTGATAATGCATCATCTACATCAGAAGCTACATATATGTAATTTCATACTTTATCTATTCATCTAGCTCAATTTAGCCTAGTAGTAGCAGTATTAAGTATTTGTGCAGCTGGAGTAGGTGCAGCAGGATTAGAAACATCTATTATTTGTACAGCATCACTTGTATTTGAAGCTACATATAAATAATTTCATGATTTTATTATTCATGCAGCTCATTGTAATCTAATTGTTCAACCATTGTTTAAAATACTTCATACTATTGTAGGAGCAGCAGGATTTGATATGTCTACTACATTTACTCTATTTCATAAAAAACTTGTCACATATGCATAATTTCATTCAACCACTGAATCATAGGCTCAGTTTAGACTTGTAGCATTTGTAATTACTCATGTATGTGCTAGAGTATTTTGATTTAAGTTTGCTATTCATCATGAAAAAGTAAAACTTGTAGCACTAGAAGCAGTATAATCAGTAGATAGACTCATGTTCCAATCATTCGTTGCAGCAAATGCGGCACTAATAAATGTAAAGAAAAAGAGTCATAATATTAAAAAGTGAATTATTTTTTTATTTTTTAGTATTTTCATAAACAAATTCTTTTATTATTAAAATAAATAGTTAATATAGTGGTATTATATAATTTTTTATCATAAAGTAAAAATGAGTTTAGAAATTTTGAACAAGTACAAAATCAAGGCAAAAAAGTCACTATGACAAAACTTTTTAGTCAATGATGATATAGTAGAAGAAATAGCAGATGCCATTAATGTAGAGAGAGAAAATATAGTAGAAGTATGACCTGGTTATTGAGCATTGACTGAGAAATTGATAGCAAGAAAACCGAAATCTCTCAATCTAGTAGAGTTAGATAAGGATATGATAGATATTTTAGAAAAGAGAATAATAAACAATGATTTTGATTTAAATTGAATAGATTTTCAGATAAATAATGTAGATGTATTGAAATACGATATTGGTGATATAGATGGGGGATATTCGATAATAGCAAATATTCCATATTATATTACATCACCTATATTGAGGCATTTTTTGTATGATGTTAAAACAAAACCAGAGAATATGGTTATATTGATGCAAAAAGATGTATGAGATAAAATACTAGGAAAAGGTAAGAATAAGTCATCAGTTTTGAGTTTATTCGTAGATAAAAAGTCTAGTGTGTGAGAATTGATAGTAGTATGAAAGCAAAATTTTGTACCAGCACCAAAAGTGGAATCAAGTGTATTAGTTTTTGAGTTGCATGATGATTACAAGGATATAGATGATAACAAATTTTTGGAATTGATAAAAAAATGATTCAAAGAACCTAGAAAGATGCTAATGAAAAATCTAGTGACATCTGGATATGAAAAAAGTCATATTACAGATATTTTTTGAGAATTACATATAGATATTAGTATTAGATGAGAAGACTTAGATATATCTACTTGGTGTGAATTATGTAAAAAAATTCACAAATAAATTATATAAAAATTTGCTCTTATTAATATTATTTTTATAATGCAGCATCTATAAAGTTTGTGAACTTTTTAAACTATAATACTTTTTAAAAAATACATAAATAAATGCATAAAAAATCAATAGTACATATATTGACGAAATCAAGAATGCAAACAGAAGAATTTTTAACTGAAATCGAGGCTTTATCTGATTTAACACTTAAATATTGAATAAAAAATATATTTTTTTATAAGTGAGATTTGATAAATAATCGTAGTTTATTAAAAAAATTGGATAAGTTTCATGTAGTTTTTAGAAATTATTCTAATAAATCTGATTTAAAGAATCAAGTCATAGAAATATCTAAAGAATTTGAAATAATATACATTACTACAATACTTGAATTACAAGTAAATACTGTAAATGAATTAAAAAAAGAATTAGGACATCCATTATCTGATGACCCAAATATTTTTAGAAATAAATTTTTACAAAGAGACTTAATTCAAAAACATAATAAAGAACTATGAATAAAGTTTATCAAATGAACACCAGAAACATTAGATTTGAAACTAATAGAAAAAAAGGTAGGTTATCCATTTATGCTTAAGCCAGTAGACTGAGTACAAAGTTCATGAGTAGCAAAAATAAACAACAAAGATGATTTTCAAAAATATTTAGATGAATACAAGGATTTTCATGATAGACTTCAGGCTAGATGAGTAGATAATAAGGAATTGATAGTAGAAGAATTTATAGATGGAAATATCTACTCTATAGATTATTTCGTGTCTATATGATGAGAAATACATATTTCTAAACCAGTAAAAGTTAGATTGGGAATAGATGTATGAGTAAATGATTATTGTAATATTGCTAGAATTCAAACTGAAAAAACTGAGTTAGAATTCAAGTGAAAGAGATTAAAAGCATTTATTAGTTCCACAGTTTTAGCAACTGGAATAAGAAATACTTTTGTTCATCATGAGTTCAAAATAAATAGTAAATGAGAGCTAAAAACAATAGAGTTAAATGGTAGAATATGATGAGGTAGACTGGAATTGATAAAAAGAGCTTATGATTTCAATCTGTATGAACTTTTGATTTGACCTGCATCTAAGCCACTAAAATTAAAAGAAAATAATATAGCAGTAAATATTTATGCATCTAGTAGAGGAATACTTAAATCTATAAATCATGATATTTTCAGTGAAATCAAATCTAGACAAAGTGTATTTGATGTAAAATTTGATGAATCATATATCTGAAAAGAAGTATGATTAACAAAAGATTGATTTATAAAGATGTGAGTCATAAAACTAAAAAATACAAATTATCCAGTATTAAGTGATGATTTCACATATATCAAATCAATATATAGAGATTTATTAATTGTAGAAGAATTAGAAAAACAAGATATAGAAAAAGAAGAATCAAAAATATTAAAAGTAATAAGTAAAGTAAAAAAAGTATTTAAAAATAATTAAAAAAATATTCTTAATATAGTCAAGCTAAAAAATACAATATAATTTTTATATTGTATTTTTTTTATATAATATATTTATATTAAAATTAATAATTATCTTATGAACAAAAATACAAAACAATCGATAAAAAATTCATTTATTTGATGAATAGTTTTTTCTATCACTGTTCTTACTTTTTGATTAGCATATTCAGCATGGACAAGTATTACTACTGTAAATAGTTGAGATGTACTTAGTTCTACGAAGTTAAATGAAATAATAAATAGACTTAATTCTATAAATGAAAAATCACTGGCAACAGCATGGGTAAATTTTGACGGAACTAGTTGTACCTGATGAGCATGAAATGAATGTACAATAAGGGATAGTTATAACATAAATAAGGTTGTAAGAAACACTACATGATCTTTTGATTTATTTTTTACAATTAATATGGATAATACTAACTATGTAACTGTTTGAAATATACCATATTCTTGAGTAGCAGCTAGTGTATTTAACATATGAAGTCAATTAAATAATAAAGTAAATGTTAATACGGGTAATTATAATGTTGCATATAATTCTAATTTAACATTAGTGCAAGTATTTTGATGAAAAACATATTAAAATTAAAAATGGCACCTTACTTCAAAAAGGTGCCATTTTTTACATTATAAATTCTACTATCAATAAATAACTTATAATACTTCAAACTATTAGATATATTTTATCTTCTCTTTTAGGGAAGTATTTCAATGAATATATTAATATTCAAGAAAATGTTAAAAAGAATATGAATACTATAGATAAAAAAGTTGATTTATTATCAAGTGTAATTATTCCATTTAGTAAATTGATTATTCCTTCCTTTTTACTATCAAATATTAATTCTGGAATATAAAATAAATAATCTGCAGCTGTTCTAATAAATCATAAATTTGCATCAAAAGTATCATCATAACCTATTAAATTAACTGTTCAAAAGTTTAAATGTCAGTCAAATTTTAATAATCATATTAGTGTAAAAATCATTGCAATTAATATTGATGCTATTATTTTCATATTATATTATTTTAAATGATATTATTATTTTTTTATATTATTTAAAATTTTGAAAAATACAAATATTTTCTTTTCTTTACTTTTTCTTTTTTTTACATAAAATTCGCCCGATTGTTAAGTGCTTTTAAATATATTATTATAAATATGGAACTAAAAAATATTAGAAATTTTTGTATTATTGCTCATATAGATCATGGAAAATCTACATTGGCAGATAGATTACTCGAAATTACTGGTACAATAGATAAGAGAGACATGAAACATGGTCAAATGCTTGATACTATGGAATTGGAGCAAGAGAGATGAATAACTATCAAACTTCAACCTGTTAGAATGAATTGGAAAGGTTATCAGATGAATATTATTGATACTCCTGGTCACGTTGATTTTCAGTATGAAGTTTCTAGAAGCCTTGCTTCAGTAGAATGAGCATTGCTTATAGTAGATGCAACACAATGAATAGAAGCTCAAACTCTTTCAAATGTATATATGGCAATAGAAAATGACTTGGATATAATCCCTGTTATTAACAAGATAGATTTACCAGCAGCTGATTTCGAAAAAGTAGCAGAAGAAATAGTTAACTTACTAGGTTGTGATAAATCAGAGATTATCTGAGTATCAGCTAAAACATGAGAAAATGTAGAATCTATATTGGACGCTGTTATAGAAAGAATATCATCACCTAAAGTATATTCTCTTAAAGATCCAGAACATGATGAATTAAAGGCATTAGTTTTTGATTCTCAATACGATCCTTATAGATGAGTAGTGAGTTATGTAAAAGTTTTTCAAGGTGAAATAAAAAAATGAGATGTATGTTATTTTTTAAACACTCGTAAAAAAATAGATGCTCTAGATGTATGATATTTTTCACCAGGTTATACAAGTGATGACAAAATATGATTAGGAGCTATATGATATGTAGTTACATGATTAAAAACTATTAGAGACGCAAAAGTAGGGGATACTATGTGGAAACCAGAAAATGTAGAATGACCAAAAGCAAAACCAGAGGATGCTACACCAATAGAAGGTTTTTGATTAGTAACTCCATTTATATATGCTGGTATATTTGCTATGGATAGTAGTGAATACCCATTGTTAAAAGATGCAATGGAGAAACTAGTTTTAAATGATTCTGCATTATTCGTAGAACTAGAAGTTTCACCAGCATTATGACATGGTTATAGATGTGGTTTTTTATGATTATTACATCTAGATATTGTAAAAGAAAGACTTATGAGAGAATTTGGGATGGATGTTATCATGACAGCACCTCAAGTGACTTATAGAGTAATACTATTATGAGACAAATTATCTGAGTATTCTAGATATCATGGAGAATTGATAGAAAATGAAAGATGACAAAAATGTACTAGAATACTTGTTTCTAATCCTGAAGATTTACCAAAAAGAGAAAAATACTTATATATAGAAGAACCAATAGCAAAAGTAGAAATTATTACACCTACAGAATATGTTTGAAATCTAATGCAATTATCACAAGATAGGAGATGAAATTTCAAAAATCAACAATTTATAGACAAGGATAGAGTAATGATTACTTATGAGTTGCCTATGAATGAATTAATCTGAGATTTTTATGATGAAATAAAATCTTTAAGCTCTGGTTATGCATCACTAAACTATGAATTTATTCGTTATAATGAGTCTGATTTAGTAAAATTGGAAATACTTATAGCAGAAGAAAAAGTAGATGCTTTAGCATTTATATGTCATAGAACTCAAGCTCGTTATTTATGATGAAAAATATGTGCTAATCTAAAAGAATCTATACCAAAAGCTCTTTTTACAATCAAAATACAAGCAGTAGTTTGAGCAGATGTAGTAGGTAGATCAGATATATCAGCTATGAGAAAGGATGTAACAGCTAAACTATATGGTTGAGATATAACTAGAAAGAAAAAATTACTAGAAAAACAAAAAAAAGGTAAGAAAAAAATGAGACAATTTGGTAAAGTAAGTCTACCAAGTGAAGCATTTGTTAATTTATTGAAGAAGTAGGGGGGATTTATATTTTTAATTTTATTTTATGTTTGAAACTTTTCTCAGGAAAATATCAAAATCTAATGTTTTTTTAATAAAACCATTCAAAAAAAATAATATATTACAAAATCCAGTTATTTTTTGATATTCAAAAATGGATGATTTGGAATGATATAGGTATATTTTTTTGTGAAAACTTTATAGAAGAAAGATAAAATTAGAAAAAATATTAAAAAAAATAAAAAAAAGTAAATCAAAATTATCATTATTACATTACAGAGTTTTAGTAAAAGAAATAAAGTTTATCTATGATAAGATAGATTTTTTAAAAAATGTATATGATTTCGAAGCTCATAAACTAGATAATAATTACAAAATAAATTTTCCAGAATTTGATTTTGATTATTATAACAAAAAATTCTTTTGAGTAACTAAAAAAGATATATGCTGAGATGATGTAGCTTGTGATATAAATATAAATCCTGTTGAAGAAAGTGATTTAATGATATCTAGAAAGGAATTAAAAAAATTATTACATTTTACTGAAGAAAATGTAGAATGATTTAAGTATAGATTTGGTTCATATGCATTTATGTCACATTCTGCTTGAGTATTAAACATTACTACCAAACAAGAATATACACTTAGAGAAGTGATAACACTTTTTTTTCATGAGATGACTCACTTTTTTAGGAGATATAATAATATTAGAAATTTCGGTACTAGTTATTGATTTTCTGATTATATGAAATTGGAGGAATGATTTGCTTTATATAATGAATATTTTTACTGAAAAAAATTAATAAAGTGATTGAAATACAATCCTTATTATGAAGCCTGTTTTGCAGCATTAATAAACAATAATCTCACTCAAGAACAAAAAAAGGATAGAATATATGAAATATTAAAAGTAAAATGATATGATAGGCAAAAATCACTGTATTATTATTATCGTTTTCACCGTTATTCATCATTGAATTCAAACGATTACTTTTTAAAAGATTTAGTTTATACTAAGTGATATAAAGCAGTAAAAAAACTAATTAAATATGATTCTACATTTTATGATATTATATTTTCATGAAAAATTGGTATGAGTTTCATAAATAAAAATATTTATGATACAAGTCATAATTATGATACAAAAGCTTATTTTGAAGCAATATTATGAGAAATAAAAGATAAGTTCAATATAAAGAATATTACCATAGAAAAGTCAATCAAAAAAAATAAATAAAATTTCATTTTTATTTATTTTTTTTTATAATTAGATAGTTATAAATAATAATTTATCAATTATGAATAGACTAAAAAAACAAGGATTTACTTTAGTAGAACTAGTAGTTGTCGTAACTATTTTAGCTATATTGGGAACAATAGCATTTATTACATTGGAATGATACAGTGCAGATGCTAGAGATAGTACTAGATTATCAGATATTTCTAGTTTAAAAACTAGTTTAGAATTGTTTAATCTAGATGCTTGAAAGTATCCAAAACCTACTAATTATGTAAATATTACATATAGTTGAGCAATAGTTTGGAATCAATGAACATTTTGAGAAACTGTTTTTACAAATGTAACAAGACTTGATAAGATTCCACTTGATCCAATTACAAATAAAGAATATACATATTCTATATTAAATAATTGATTTGAATATCAATTATGATGAATTGTAGAAGGAGATACTATTTCATTGAATAATGAACAATGAATAATGAATAACGTAGCCTCATCGCCCCTGATAAGGGGGGAATTGAGAGGGGTTTCTGCATGAAATATTGAGGCAACAGCATACATAACATGAAACTATAATTGACAAATGACTAAGAGTAATAGTTGAGCAACATGTAGTGTTTTAGCTTTACCTTCAATTATGGTTAATGATACTTCTTCGTGAACAGATTTGCAAGATATATCAGCTAATAATAGATTTGTATACAGATGATTCAAAAACTTACCTTCTTCATTTAAAAGTAGTAAGTTTAAATACAACTGATGATTTGCATTTGCTCCTAATAATTTAGTAGCTTATACTGATACAGGTAGTTGTACACAATTAACGAGTACAACATGATCTTGAACAGAGGCAAGAGTGTCATTGATTAAGTGACTTCAAAATTCATATTCTTGAACTATTTTAAAAGATGAATGAGATATATGAAATATTACATCTTTGAATATTGATACCAATAATCCTAGTCCTGAAGTAGTTGCATTTGCTGGTAATTTTGTAAACAATGTATTATGATCTAGCATCATTGCAAATACTGTTACATCATGACCTGAGTATACTGTTAATCCAAATGTAACATGAGGATGATATTTTGATATTATTCAAGATATAAATTTTGCAAATGTATGAGCATTGTTAAGAATGAATGAAACTACATTAAAAGATGAAGTATGAAATGCTGTAACATTGTATTGAAATACAAGCAGAAGCAGTACTCAAAGTAAATATGGATGATATAGTGCTTATTTCGATTGAGCATGAGATTCATTGACTATATGATCTGCTTGATCAGTTACTTGAGTTTGAGATTTTACTGTAGAATATTGGATGAATCCAACAGCTTTTTGAAGCAGTTATCGTTGTCAACTTACAAATGATACATCTGGTTGATTTGCTACTTGTGTAAATAGTAATTGAACTATTTCTTTTGGTAGATCACTTGTTGCAACTGATTGAGTTACTAGTAATTCTGTAAATTTCTGACAATGGAATCATGTAGCTATTTCTAGAAGTAGTGGAAGTTTAAAAATATTTGTAAACTGATTACAATGATATTCTTGATCAATATCTACTAGTTATGCAGCATGAAATATTCGTGTATGAACTGATTGAGGTTGATCATCTTTCCCATATCAATGATACATAGATGATTTACGTATAACTAAATGAGTAGCAAGATATACATCTAATTTTACTTCACCAACTCAAGAATTTACAAAAGAAAATTATCGTATGTCATGAGTTAGTGCTGATGCTTCTACTACTGCAGCGACTAGTTGTAAATATTATAATCTAAATTCAACAACATTAAATGATTGAACAGCTAGATGAAGTGGTACATGTGGAAATGGTAGTCAAGCGTGTTTATCAAATGGTACATATTTGATAGATCCAGACTGAGCATGATGAAACAATGCATTTGAGATATATTGTGATATGAATACAGATTGATGAGGATGGTCTTTAATTACCAATGTATTTTGAAATGTATTAAAAGAAGATGTATTGTGATTGAATTTATCTCAAACATTTGTATTTCCTTTTTCACAAACAAACAGTATTAAATCATTAAGTACACAAGTTAGATATACATGTAAAAGGTCTACAAGTATAATAGATGTAAAAACTACAAATGCTACATTATTAAATAGACCTACTTATATATGAGATTGATGTTCAGAATGATACAACTGGAACTCTGGTGTTTCATATACGAATTTACCAAGTAATAATTTTAATTATTCAGTATGATCATCATGAGTATCTTGTTGTTGTAGAGAAAGTCATAAATTAAATACTTATCCTGTATGATTACATTATTCACATTGGTTTATTACTGATAGATATTATTATAATTGATCAAATATGGATCCATGGTGTGCATGAGGTGGATGAGCAGAATATATGAGAGTATTTTATAAATAACAAAAAGCCCTGAAAAAATCAGGACTTTTTTATTTCAGCTTGATTATAGTTATTTATTGTCTACTAAATCAACTGGACTATCGAACTTAACTTGCTCAACCAAGAAACTTACATTTGCCATGCACTCGTTTCTTTGTACATTATCACTTATATTGCACTGTGAGAATACTTTACTCATGAAAAAGTAATAATTTATGAAGTACAGATCATCTTTGATTCTGTCTTCAATTGGATTATTTACATCTATCGATGATGCATAATTATCCACTATCATTTTTATGGTTTTTTCTTCTACATTTTTTCTCAACTCATTTGTTAAGCAATCCTTGTCACCAAATATACTTTGTGTATGACAAGTGAGAATTGCTTCTGAAATAGTAAAGTATAGCTCAGCGTACAAACTATAATCAGCAGCTTTATCTTTGTAATTCTCTGCTTCAGATTTGACGAAGTGAGCATCAACTTTTGTCAAAATATCTTGTCTCAAATCATCGGGTAAAGAAATAATGATTTCACTTGCATCACTTGCTATCTCTACTTGAGAGTATTCTTTGAAAGCATTTCTATCAATATTTGCAAGAGCAACATTTGAAATAACAAAAGCAATTATAGCGAAAATAATTTTATTCATTGAACTTCTCCATTTTGTGTGTTTTTGTATTTGTTTTATAGGAATAATTTCCTAGTTGCAGGATATTACGATAAAAAAAGTAAAAGTCAATACGACTTTTACTTTTTTTATAATTTTATATATATTTCTACATCTATATCATTTCATCCACATGGATTTTTTATTTTGAAATGATTTAATCCTGGAACTACATAGATTACTTTTTGTTTTTCTTCTTCTGCATTTTTTAGATGCATTTCTACTTTTTCTAGTGCTACTTTTGGAGTAGTGTTAGCTTTTATTAGATAGTCATCTGCTCACATTTTAAGAGCTTTTTCTATTTTGTCTTTATCTACTATATTTGTAAAAATAATGATTTTACATTTTGAAGAAGTTTGAGACTTGATTACTTCTAGAGTTTCGAAACCATTCATAGTTGGCATCATGATATCTAGTAGTATTACATCAGGATTAAATGTAGCTACTTTTGAAACACCACTTATTCATTCATAAGCAGATTCTACTTCATATCATTCTTTCAAGAATTTCAAAGCATACATTTCATTTAACACTTTATCATCTTCGATGATTAATAATTTTTTAGCCATAATATTTATATTAATATTAATATAGTATTATTTTATCATACTTATTTTTAATAATCAAATATTTTACAGGCTTACTTCAATTTTAATTCAAAATAAAAATTACTTCATTTTCAGATTTTTGATTCTACATGTATATCAGAACCAAATTGATTAATAAAATTTTTACAAATAGCTAATCCTAGACCTAGTCAAGTATCATTTTGTCTTTGCATACTAGATTCTACTTGGCTAAATTTCGTGAATAATATTTCTATTTTATCTTCAGGTATACCTATTCCATCATCTATTACTTCAAATTTTACTTCATCTTTTATTTTGCTTGCTTTAAGTGTTATATTTCAATTTTCTGGTGTAAATTTCAATGCATTTGTTAATAGATTTAAAAATACTTGTTTTAGTTTATCTATATCTGTGTTTATATAAGAATTTTTAAGTTTTTTATCTATATTTAACTCAAAATTTATTTTTTTATGCTTCATTTCTAGGTCTATATCTCTATATGTAGATTCTAGTAAATCAATTATTTTTACATCGTTCATATAGTATTCCATTTTTCATGCTTCTATTTTTCAGATAGATAATACATCATTTACTAGAGTTATCAGTCTAACAGAACTATCATAAGTATGATTTAGAGATTTTTTTACTTCAGGGTTTATTTCTCACATATCTCAGTCCAAAATCATAGAAATATATCATCTGATAGATGTTAGAGGAGTTCTCAGTTCATGTCATACTATAGATATGAATTCGTCTTTGGTTTTATTTAGATTTTTTAGATTTAGTTCAGCTTGTTTCAATGATTCTACTTCACTTAAGTCACTAATAGTCAAAACTGTTCATCAATTTTGAGTAGAAGTACCACTACATAATACAGGAATCAAATCTCATTTTTTATTTTTTAATTTTGTTTCATATTTTATTGTTTTTTTATTTTTTCATGTTTTATGTATTTTTTCTAGATTTTTTAAACTATTTTCTTCCATGAAAACAGAATAATTTTTTCAAATTACATCTTCTTGGCTATATCATACTATTTTACAAAACACGCTATTAGTATAAATAGTGTTATTATTGTTATCTCATATCCATAGACTTTCAGTCATATGTTCGACAATTTGTTTATATATTTCTAGATTTCAAAGCTCAATATTTGAATTATTATTCATATTTTTAATTTAAGTAATTTTAAACTCTTTTATATATTTTAATACATTATTATAAAAAAATCAAAGTAAAAAATATTTTTTACTTTGATTTTAAATTATTGCTTATAACATACAGCACATTTTACAAATTTTCAAGTAGGGTAACTTCAGGTATTTGCTGATCACCAAACTCTAGTTCAAACTATGTATGATCAGTTTGTTCATGCATATGCAACTGTAGAGTTAAAATTTGTAGCTTCTACACATAATGGTTTATCATTTGATAAAGCATGAGTATAGTAACTTCACATAGAATATCATTTATATAGTATTGACCAATTAGTAGGACATACATCAGTTCAAAATGATTCAAATACAGTTGAATTTACATAAACTTGAGAACATAATATTTGTTTGTCTCCACTTATTCATGGAGGCATATACGAAATATCACCAGTTGATAATGGATATAGTAAGTCTCAATAAGTTCAAGTTGTTCATCATGCATCTCATCATTTTAGACATACTTTACTACCAGAGTTATGAGTGTAATGTCCTCAGAATCAATAACCATCATACAATAAAGTACTTCAAGTAGGAGCTCAAGTTCTTCACCATACAGTTACAACTGTTCAATATTTTCATCAGCTTGTATTTAAATTATCTACACTGTTACTCAAAGAGTCTACATTATTTTTTATATTAGTAATATTGTTATTCCATAATTCAGGAGTAAGAGGTGTTCAATTCGTAACATTAGTTGTTAAGTTTGACCAGTCCATAGCAGCAAACAAAGCTAAATATCATACTGTTATACCAATGAAAAATGTTACTCACATTACAAATGTTCTTATTATTTGTTTTTTCATATATTACTAAAAATTAAAACATAAAATTTTACTTAATATAATTTAAAATTAATAAAAGTAAAATATTATTTCAATAATATAAATTGTATTTTATTATATTTTTATTTCATTATTGTATAATGCTTGTTTGATATAGTTTTACATAAAATTAGTAATTTATAAATATTTGGTTATACTCCAGAAAATAATTAATAAAAATTACAAATGGAATACAACGAATTATTAAAAATATATAGATACCAAATAGATACATTAGATAAAGAATTAATTCATTTATTATCTAGGAGATTTGAAATAGTAGAACAAATATGAATTATAAAAAAAGAAAACAATGTAGAGCCATTACAAGCTGATAGATGGGAACAATTATTGAAAGATAATATAGAAATGGGTAAGGAATTAATGGTAAGTGAGTCTTTTATTAGAGATGTGTGGGAATTGATTCATAAAGAGAGCTTGAGAATAGAGAAAAAATAGTTAAAAATACATCATAATTTTTGTCAAATGGAAATATAAAATATTATTTTATATTTCCATTTTTTTTTATATACTTAATAAGTTATAAACATTTATTATTTATAAAATCATCATGCATAAACAAAAAATAAAAGCCTTCACATTAGTCGAACTAATAGTAGTAATAACAATATTGGCGATTTTGTGAACAATAGCGTTTGTAAGCCTACAATGATATAGTGCAAATGCAAGAGATAGTGTAAGAACAAGTGACCTATCAACAATGAAAAGCTGATTAGAACTATTTAATCTAGAAGCATGAAGCTATCCGCAACCAAGTGAAACAATAATAATCACATATAGTGGAGCAACAGCATGGTTACAATGAACATTCTGAGAAACAGTGAAAACAAATGTAGATAAACTAGATAAAATACCAACAGACCCACTAACAGATAAACAGTATGTGTATAGTACAACAAGTACAAGAAATGAATATAGTATAGCATGAGC
>CALREY010000017.1 GCA_943356435.1 Candidatus Altimarinota bacterium | reverse complement strand
AAAAATAAAATAAATAATAATACATAATTTATTCAATTTTTTAATATGTAATAAATAGATAGTATTGTACTTAAATAGTTTAGTATTAATCATAAATATCTGAATTTAACCTTGTAATCAAATAGTTTTTTTATATTTGATAAATGATTAAACAAGATATCTGAAGATACAAAAATAATAGTTATAGAAATTGTAAATCAATCAATTCATTTATTTAAAAAATACATATAAAATATAAACAATGTATAAAACAAAAAATACATTATTTCATTTTTATATAATCATTTTTTTTCAGATCATGAAGACTTTAAATCTGAAAATATAAATAAAAAAATTATTCCTATTAATAAAAATACAAAACTCTCTATTAATAAATTTCAACTTAAAGAATCTAAATTAACTGGATTTTGTGCTATGTTTCATAAATAATTTTTTCATTTTGTTAAATTATAAAAAATATAAAAAATATACGAAAAAATTAATGAAACAAAAAAGAGTAGAAACTTCATTTTTGTAAAATTAAAAGTTAACTACTCAAAATATAATGATAAAAAATAAAATGGCAAAATTTAAAATTAATAATAATACATTTCTAGCAAAATATAGTACTAAATAGACTAAATATAATACTATAAAGAAAAATATTCAGTCGTAATTTGAATTACTAAAATTGAAATAATAATTCAGATTTATAAAAGAAATGAATAAAAATGTATAAATAAATATAACAATAAACAGGTATGATCTAAAATTTTTAATAAAATTAAATATAAATTCTATAATTTTATCTACTCATTTTTTTACTGATGTGTATGAAAATCAGATTCATTTTTCTTTTGCTTT
Source organism: Candidatus Altimarinota bacterium (assembly GCA_943356435.1). GTDB lineage: Bacteria > Patescibacteriota > Gracilibacteria > BD1-5 > UBA6164 > UBA6164. Next base: position 29,925 of record CALREY010000017.1, on the reverse strand, counting down.
GAATAAGGTAATATTTTGCTTTATTACTTTTCTTCTGATAAAAGTATCTTGTCTAACTTCCAAATTAAATAAAATAATATGAAGATTTTTTAATATATATATATCATTTTCTCTTAATTTTTCCTTATATTTTTTTAAAAAAAGTATATTTTTAATATATGAATGTGAGTGTTTATCTATTTCTATTTCTTCTTTTTCTTTATTTAAATCATTTAAGTAGGTTTTTAACCTATTTAGAAAACTTGTTATTATATATATAATATCTTTATCTTTTTCTATAAAAGTTTCTTTTGATCAGATTCTTTTTAATAATATATTTGTTTCTTTTAATAATTTTATACTGTTTTCTTTGTGTTTTTTCTCTACATCATCTAATTCTATTTTTCATATTTTTAATAATGCCAATTCTCAAATTTCTTTTAATTTAGAAACATTTGTAGATTTTTTAAACTTAATTATTGAATTATAAATATTTTTTAATTTCTCTTTTTGATCAAAATCTAACTCTATTTGTGAATCTCAAGTTAATAAATTTTGAAGTTTTATTAAAACAAGTGATATTAATTTATAAGTTTCTTCTAATTCTTTTTTTAAATAAAAATTATCTTCTTCTACTTTTTCTTGTTTCTCCTCATTTATTTTTTCTCTCAATTTATCTAGTTTATCATCTTTATTTGTAGCATAATAAATATTATACTCTTCATCTAAATTCTTTAATATTTTATCTTTATCTTCTTGAGATAAATCTTTATCTGCTTCTGAATATAGTGAAATTACATTATATTCTAAATTTTTTCTAAGTTTTACATATATTTTAAATATATCATCTCAAGCAATTTTTCAATGTTTTAATTCTCAAATATTATTATATGCACTGAATAAAAATATATTACCAATTATTTCTTTATTTTTTACTTCTTCAACACTTAAAATAGAGTATCATTCTTTATGTACTCTTTCTCTAGCCATTAATTCATTATCGGCTTTGAAAACAATCGTATATTTTTTTCCATTTTTTGAAACGGATAATTTATAACTTTGCATATTTTAAGTATTAATATATTTTAAACTGTTTCTAATTTAAGTTTTTCTAATGTTGCCATAAAATCCCATCATTTTTCTTTAATTCATTCATCATTAGTACATATTTCATTTATAATTGAAGTACATAGTTCAGTATTTTCTGGACTAGCTTCATTAAATGTAATTTCTAATCTTTCGATTTGATAACTTTTTGAATTTTCTGGATTTTCTAATTTATTAAATAGTGAATCTATAGAAACTTCTCTTGATTCTTGATTTTCTAAATTTGTCATATTCTATAAATTATTAATTAAAAAAGTAAAAGAGTTTATTTCTTTTTGTTTTTCTACTGCTTCTTTTTTTCTCATTCAAGCTATTTGTGAATAATTCTGTCTGTTTATATTATCCATTTCTTCATATTCTAATTGTTTTGTAAAATTAGATAATGAAATATATAATCTCTCCAATCAATCTACACTTAAAATAGTTATTGCCTCCAAATAAAGTTCCTTTTGTTTTTCAGGAATATTCAAAGAAATTATCATAACTTTTATTATTTTTCTTTTCTGAGTTATTTCTTTTTGTTTTTTTAAAAAATCAAAGATCATAATTTTATTTCATTAATTAAATTATATATTTATAATATTAGCACATATTTATTATAAAATCAAAATTTATCTTATTATTTTAAACATTCATCATATATATATGTTATTTATTATATTATTTATATATATTATTAGTATTAATAGCTCATGTTAAAATCATGAAATATGAGTATAAAGCCATGTTTAAAAATTAAATTATTTTCTTTACATTAAATATACAGTTTTTTTCTTTATTTAAAAGCAAAAAATAAATTTAAACATTTTTTTAACAATTAAAAAATATTTTAATTGACTTGTCTTTTTTCATTAAAATCTTATATTTTAATTTGTTAAATGTTTTTTATAAAAAATTAATAGTTAAATGAACAATATAAATAATAAAAATAATTTTGCACAATTTGTTGTTATATTTTTAACAAGTTTCTTGCTTTGAATTATCTTTTCCTTTACCTTAGGTGATAATTTAAATATTGGTATGTTAAAAACTGAAAATTGATTAGAAAGTACATCAATTTTGAGTGATAAAGATATGGATTTATCAAAATATTGGGAAGTATATAATTTGATTAAATTAAATAATTACGATTCAGACTCAGTAGATAAGAAAAAACTAATTGATAGTTCTATAAAATGACTTGTTTCATGATTATGAGATAAACATAGTGAATATTTCAATACAGAAGATACTAAGAAGTTTAATGAGGTATTATCATGAGATTTCGAATGAATTTGAGCAGTTGTAGAGGTAAATGAAATGTGAGTAATAATTGATAGATTAATAAAATGATCTCCTGCAAAAAAATATGGTTTACAAACCTGAGATATTATTACCAAGGCTAATGATATAAAATTGGAGTGATTAGAACTTTATGATGCTGTAGACAAAATTAAATGACAAGCATGAACTCATGTTAAATTAGAAGTTCTTAGAAAATGAGAAGCAAATGCATTATATTTTGATGTAGTTAGAGAAAAGATAAAAATACCTTCAGTAGATTCAAAAACATTTGATGAATGAAAAATAGCATATATATCTATAAATATGTTTTGAGATGATACTTCAAGTGAATTTCAAAATGCATTAAAACAATATATGAATACTAAATGATTAATCATAGATTTGAGAGATAATTGAGGATGATATTTACAAAGTGCAGTAACAATTTTGAGTGAATTAGTAGAGAATGATAAAACATTAGTTGTAACAAAATATAAAGATGTATTTTCAAATGTAAATTATCCAAGTATAAATGATTGAAATATTTATAAATGAAAAATAGTTGTATTAATAAATGAAAATTCTGCCTCTGCATCTGAAATTACTGCATGAGCATTAAAAGATTATCAAAAAGCAATATTAGTATGAAAAAAATCATATGGTAAATGATCTGTACAAAAACCATTTGATTTATCTGATTGAAGTATGTTGAAACTAACTATTGCTAAATGGTTTACTCCAAAAGATGTAAATATTGATAAAGAATGAATTACTCCTGATATAGAAGTTGGGTTTGAAAAAAGTGATTATACTCCAGAACCTGGTAAAGAAAAAGATTTTGAACCATATGATAGACAATTGGAAACAGCTAAACAAGTGTTAAATACTTTTATAAAGAATGATATGTATCAATTAAGTATAGATAAATTTAAATCTGAATATACTGGTTCGTGATTAGTTAATAAAACAAATACATGAAGTATTAGTAATATTAAATAATCTAATATTTGTAATATTACACTTATACAAAAATACTAATTTTTACTATATAAAGATTGTAACTAGAATTAATTCATTGTTTTTAACATAAAAAAGCTATAAAATATAGCTTTTTTTTTATTTTTTATATTATTAAAATGTTATAATTTATTTTTTATGATTATTATATGTTAAAAGAAAATGATAAAGCAATATTTGATTTAATAAATCAGGAATCACATAGACAGGAAACAGAAATTGAACTTATAGCATCTGAGAATTATGCTTCACTTGATGTTATGGAAGCTGCTTGAAGTATATTAACAAATAAATATTCTGAATGATATCCATGAAAGAGATATTATGCTGGTCAAGAATTTATTGATAAAATAGAACAATTAGCTATAGATAGAGCTAAAGAAATATTTTGAGCAGAATATGTAAATGTACAGCCTCTTAGTTGAAGTCCTGCTAACTTAGCTGTTTATTTATGAGTATTAAATCCTGGTGATAAAGTATTATGAATGAGTTTGGATCAATGAGGACATCTAAGTCATGGTCATCCTTTGAACTTTTCATGATTATTATACAATATAATTCCATATTTTTTAGATAAAGAAACTGGAATAATAGATATGGATGAATTAGAAAAAATTGCTATTAAAGAGCAACCAAAAATGATTCTAGCTTGATTTTCTGCTTATTCTAGAAATCTTGATTGGAAAAGATTTAGAGAAATAGCTGATAAGGTATGAGCAATACTTATGGCTGATATAGCTCATATAGCATGATTAATTGCATGATGAGTTTTAGAAAACCCTATTCCTTACTGTGATATTGTTACCACAACTACCCATAAAACACTAAGATGACCTAGATGAGCAATTATAATGTCGAAAGAAAAATATGCATCTAGTATCGCAAGAGCTGTATTCCCATGAGTACAATGATGACCACATGAGAATTTGATAGCTGCAAAAGCTGTAGCTTTTAAGGAAGCATTACAACCAGAATTCAAAATTTATGCTAAACAAGTAATAGATAATGCAAAAGTAATGGCTTCAGAATTAGTAAAGCATTGATTTAGTATTGTTTCTGGAGGGACAGATAATCATTTAATATTAGTAGATGTATTTTGAAGTTATTGAGTTACAGGTAAAGAAGCTGAAATAGCTTTAGAAAAGGTTTGACTATCAACTAATAAAAATATGATACCTTATGATACTAGAAAACCTTTAGATCCTTCAGGGATTAGAATATGAACTCCAGCAGTTACTACTAGATGAATGAAAGAGAAAGAAATGATAATAATTGCAAAAGTATTTAAAGATGCAATAGTAAATAAAGATAATGATGAAAAATTAAATCTAATAAAAGAAGAGATATTAGATTTATGTAAAAGTTTTCCAATTTATAAATAAAAAATGTGCGATTTTTCGCATATTTTTTTGTTTGACAATAATCGTATAAATGACATATAAAAGACATAATAGACAATAAAAGTCTAACATTGTCAAAAATAAATTAGTTAAAAAACTTGATTAAATAAAGAAAATAAATACATTATAGACAATTACTTAATAACTTATGTCTATATGTATAAATTAACTAGACAAGATGCTGCAGATAAATTAAATATATCTACTCGTTCAATTGATAGATATATCAAAGCATGAAAACTTAGATCAAAAAAAGATTGAAAAGTGGTATATGTAAATACTGATGATATTGAAAATCTAGCTGGATCTGGAGAATATCAACAAGAAGTAATAGTAGAAAAAAAAGTGAATAACTATTCAAATACTTCTTATGATAATCAAGAAGAAGTAAAAACTGTTGCTAAAGCAGATGAAAATGTATCAGGTACTCTTCAAACTATATATAAAGATTTGAAAGAAGAGATACAAAAAAAAGACCAATTGATACAAAATCTAGCAATGAGAGTATGACAAGCAGAAGAAGTAGCTAAAAATTCTGTTTCATTGATTGATTTTAAAAAATCACAATATTTATTAGAAGAATCAAAAGAACATTTAGATAAAGAGCTTTCTCAATTAGAAAAAGAAAAAGAAAAACTTGCTAAAGAGCTTAAATATGAAAAAACGTCTAATATATTATTAATAGTTTTTGTAGTAGTATTGTTAGCAATAGCTTGAACAATATGGTTTATGAAAATATAATTTGTAAAGTTCCTAAAAATTATTACAATTTAGGAACTTTTTTAGTCCTCATAGTTCAACGGATAGAATAAGCCCCTCCTAAGGGCTAGATGTAGGTTCGATTCCTGCTGGGGATACCAGTAAAAGTTAAAAATACACCCATTAGGGTGTTTTTTATGTTTTATATTTAGAACAGCTGTATATTTTGTAAATATATAATTAATGTAATATAATATTATTAATTATTATTAAAAAAAATTAATGTGAGTTGAAAATTTCGTAGATAATTGAATTGATACATTAAAAAAAATATACAATGATTGAAAAGAAGTAATGAAAAATGATAAACTTACTTTTTTACAATTCTTTGCTAAAGCACTCAAAGATACTACTATTTGAGCTTATTATGTCTTTTTAAAATCTGAAATAGATTGAATAATTAAAAAAAATGAAGTTCAAAGTACAATAAATGATACATCTGATAAGGTAGCATATTTGATATGAGGGTATTACTTAAATCCATCATCTTTATTAAAATTAAAATCTAGTCTAGAAAAAGAGTGAGTTTGCGTAAAAATAATAAATGAAAGATATTATTCAAAAGAAAGTTTATGAAATTTGGTAAGAGAATTAAAAACAAAATTAAAGGAAGATAAAGAAAAAGATATAGTTTTGTTTTGATATAGTGCTTGATGAATAATTGCCCATAAAGTATGAGAAAAAAGCTGATACAAATCTGTGAGTTTTTGAGTTTCAAATGAACCTTCTGAAACAATGGTATGAACACTTTTATCATTGACTAAGAAAGATGAAATTACTGATATTAATATACCAAAAAATTGAATAAATTTAGAGGAGTCATTTTCTGCTATGGTACCTAATGTGTGAGATTGAAAAGAAAATACAATCAGATTGGATAATGTATATTCGCATATGACAATCTGAAGAGAAGATGTAATAAAGGAAATAACTAAACATATATTATTATGATACAATACAATAAGAGTATAAAGAAAAAACTGTCTATTTAGACAGTTTTTTATCTTTCATATTTATTTTTTAGCTCATTTAAGCTAATATCAAATACTACAGGTCTTCAATGTGGACATGTAGAGGAGTAATTTAATACTGAATCATTTATAAGTTTATTCATTTCAAATAAATTCAATTTATGTCAGAATTTTATAGCAGACCTACATGCAGTATATGCCCATATCTTATTTTTTACTTCTTCAATAGTTTTTGATTTAGTAAAATTGTGATTTCATATATCTTGGATAATTCACATAAATATATCTGAAATATTTTCTTTTTTTATAAAATCAGGTATTCAATTAATTATTACAATGTTTCCGGGTAATATTTCAAAGTCAAATCACATGTCTACAAATGTGTCAATATTGTCATTTAAGATATCTAATTCTTTTGGATTTAAAGCCATACTTTCTCATATAAGTAGTCATTGTACATTATGTCCATAATCACTATTTACCAATTTTTCATAGATAATTCTTTCAGCTATTGCATGTTGATCCAAAAATTTAATTCACTCTTTTGTTTCTAATATGATATATGAATTATGTGCTTGACCAATAATTCTTCACAAACTAGTTATGTGAAGATCGTTTGTTTTTTCAAAAATTTCTTCACATTTCTCATCTTCACACAAATCTTCACATTCATTATTTCATTTATTTGTGTGAAGATTTAATAATTCTTTTGAAAAATTTAATGCATCACTTATTTGAGTTTGATTTATATTTGGAGATTTATCTGTATATGGTGAATAAGATTTAAACTTTGTTCCAGATCAGGTATATCCGTAGTTTTGTGTACTATGTGAAGATGTGTTAAAGTTGTGTGAAGATTGTGTGAAGTTGTGTGAATCTTCACTTAATGGTTTAAGAGTAACTTTTTCTAATTTATCTTGTATAGAGTGATATACTGCTCTGAATATATTTTGTTCTGATGCAAATCTCACTTCCAATTTCCTAGGATGCACATTTACATCTACTTGAGTAGGATCTACATCTATATTTAGTACAAAAGCAGGGAACATAGAATGAGGAATAAATCTGTTGTAAGCATCATTTATAGCTTTGAATATAAGACTTGATTTTATAACTCTTTTATTCACAAATAGAGATTGTTTATTCTTATTAGCAAAACTTACTTTGGGATCTGATATGTATCCTGTAATATTTATTCAATTCATTGAAAAATTTAGTTCTAGTAAATTTTCTGAAAAGTCTATTCAGTAAATATTATATATTCTTGTTTTTAGGTTCTCTCAAGCGGAATATCTAAATACTTGCTTAGAATCAGAAACAAATTCAAATCATATATTTGGATAAGACAATGCTACATCTTGTATAAATGAATAAATGTATCAATATTCAGTTCTAGGCTTTTTTATATAATTTAATCTAGCAGGAGTATTATAAAATAATCTTTCTACTATTATTTTTGTACCATTTTCACTAGCAGATTTTATTATATCTCACATATCTCAGGCTATTACTTGAAGAGAGTATCAAAAATCATTTGATAGATATTTTGATATTATTTGTAAGTCAGATACTGAAGAAATAGATGCAACTGCTTCTCATCTGAATCAAAAAGTCATGATATTATATAAATCTTCTAGATTTTTGATTTTTGAAGTAGAATATTTCTCTATTACAAGAGGCAAATCCTCTTTATCTATTCATTCTCAGTTATCAGTTATAATTATTTTATCTATTCATCAATTTTCTATTTCTATTTTTATATAAGTTGCTCAAGCATCTATACTATTTTCTACTAACTCTTTTATTACTGATGCAGGTCTTTCTACTACTTCTCATGCTGCAATCTGGTTTGCTAAGTTTTTATCAAGTTTTATAATTTTTGACATATGTTTTGTTAAAATGTATTTATAAACTAATTTTATGTAATTACTCAAAAAGGGCAAGAAAAAATCTCCTTATAGGAGATTTATGTTATTTTTTACTATTCATTTTATCTTTTACTTTTTCTTTTATCATATCAGGAATATTTGCATATGCTTGAAATATACTTTTAACTTTATTATACATATCAACAACTTCAGTAACAGGTCATAGTATTTTTAAAACCTTTACTAATACTATTGTTAAAAGAGTTCATATAATCGAAATAAATATTATAAGTACTATATATAGTATTTCTAAAATTGTTAAAGTAGTCATATATTTTTTTTATTTATTAAGCTTCTTCAATTGATTTATTTATATCTAAATCAAATGATTTTACAAGTTTTAGTATATTTTCTTGTCATTCTATTACCTTTAGTACTTTTTCCTCTTCAAATACCACCATACTAGGAAGATTTTCTACTTTCACTCAATATTCTGATAAATTAACACCTTCAATTTGTGTTTTTATTAATCTAACTACAATATTTTGTGAAAATGCTTTAGTAATCAATATAGGCATTACATAAACAGTTTTTTTCAAAAACTCAGATCATTCTTCTGCAAATATTATTATCGATTTGTGTTTGTAAAATTTTTCTTCACCAGTTTCTTGATTTTTAAAAGATGTTGTAGCTGATTTCTTCACTATAAAATCAAATTCTTCTTTTGAACTAATAACAGTTTTAAAACCATATGATTTTTCTTTTGCATATTTTATTGTTTCATCTTTTTTATCCGTTGCTTCTTGTTTTATATCTGCTACTTTTTCAGTAGCCATATCTTTCATTTCTATTGCTTTTTCTTTAGTTTCTATAGCTTTATCTTTGATTTCATTTGTTTTATCTGTTGCTTCTTGTTTTATATTTTCTGCTTTTTCTTTTATATCAGTTGCTTTAACTACTACATTTTCTTTGATTTCTAAAGCTTTATCTTTTGACTCAATAGCTTTATCTTTTAATTCATTTGCTTTATCTGTAGTATTTGTAGCTATTTCTCCTGATTTATTTTTAATAGCTAAAAGTTTTTCAGTAGCTTGATTTTTTAGTTTTAAAGCTTTTTCTTTTAAATCGTTGAAGTTCATTTTTTGTAAATATTATATAAATATATGATTATTTTAACATAATTGTATTTTTTTTGCAAAAAGATTTGATTTATTTATTTTTTTTTATATGATATGCGCGATTAATTATTAATAATATAACAAATATGACAAATTCTGAATTAATTAAAAAGATTCAATCTGCTTATTTACAAGAAGGTAGAGAAGAAATCAGAACAGGTATGGAAGTGGAAGTTTACCAAATTATTAAAGAAGCTGGTAAAGAAAGAATTCAAAAATACAAAGGTTTAGTTATTAAAACTTCTGGAAAATCTGAATTAGAAAAAAATATTACAGTTAGAAGAAAAATTGGAGCATTTGGTGTTGAAAAAGTATTTCCTATTCACTCATCAAATATTCAAAAAATAGAAATTATTAGACAATTTAAAGTTAGAAGAAAATCTATTAAATTTATCAGAGATCTTACAGGTAAAGCTGCTAGACTTAGAGAAGTTAACTAATTTTTTAAATAAAAGTAAAATCCTTCATTTTTGAAGGATTTTTTCTTTTATTTTTTTTGTTTTTGATTATACTCCAATTGACATTATTTTATTATTACTTAGAAAGATATGAATTTTAAAGATTTAAGTTTAGAACAAATTATTAATGAGATAAAAACGGGTAAAACTTCTAGAAAAGAAGTATTTGATTATTTTCAAAAAAGAATAGAGAAATATGATCCAAAAATTAAATCATTCAATTTTGTAAATAAAGATTGATTAAATAATAATGAGTGAATTTTATATTGAGCACCAATTGCTGTAAAAGATATTTTTTGTGAAAAATGAGTAGTTACTACTTGTGCATCAAATATGCTTAGAGATTTCAAACCACCTTATAATTCTACTGTAATACAAAAACTAGTAGATGAAGCTATGAGCTCTCTATGAAAAGTAAATATGGATGAGTTTGCTATGTGATCTACAAGTGAAAGTTCTGCTCTAAATACTACCATAAATCCATGGTGAACAAATAGAATTCCATGAGGATCAAGTGGATGATCTGCTGCTTGTGTGGCTGCATGACTAGCACCAGCAGCTTTATGAACTGATACATGATGAAGTATTAGACAACCAGCTTCTATGTGTGGTATAGTATGATTTAAACCAAGTTATGGTAGAAATTCTAGATATTGAGTAATGGCTATGGCTTCTAGTTTAGATTGTCCTGGTACACTTACAAAAACAGTAAAAGATTCAGCTCTACTATATGATATCATGAATTGATACGATTCAAAAGAAAATACTTCTCTTCCTTGAAAAGATCAAATAAATCCAAAAATATGGGATTCAAAAGATTTAAAATGAATAAAAATATGAGTGCCAAAAGAATATTTCGAAGAATGATTAGACTCATCAGTAAAAGAAAGAATAGCAGAAGCAGTTGAAAAGATGAAAGAATTATGAGCTGAAATAGTAGAAATAAGCTTACCAATGACTAAATACGCAATTGCTACTTATTATATAATAATGCCTGCAGAAGTATCTACGAATTTATCAAGATATGATTGAATAAGATTCGGACACAATTCTCTAGAATTATATTGAAGTACAGATGAATTATTTATGCATAATAGGGAAGAGTGATTTGGTGATGAAGCAAAAAGAAGAATAGTACTTTGAAGTTATGTATTGTCTGCATGATACTATGATGCTTATTTCAAAAAAGCTACACAAATAAGAACTTTAATAATAGAAGATTTCAATAAAGCATTTAAACAAGTAGATGCTATTATATCTCCAGTTGCACCTAGTGTAGCTTGGAAAATATGAGAAAAAATGGATGATCCAATAAAAATGTATTTAAGTGATGCTTATACAATACCTGCATCTTTAGCTTGATTACCTTGAATATCAGTTCCTTGTTGATTTGCAGAATCTGAAGATGATGAAAAAGAATTATTACCAGTATGAATACAAATACTTACTCCTAGATTGGAAGAAGAGAAATTATTTGAAATTGCTTATGTATATGAACAAGCAACTAATTTTGCTAAACAAACTCCATCAGGTTATGAAGATTAATTAAATAGTTTTTTAAAAAATATTAACATTTATATCATTATGCTTAAAAAAATCGTTTCATATGTGTGAATTTATACAATTTTGTTTAATTCTGTTTACTCTATTTTTCTAGTTGATCAATCATTTGCTGAAAATGATTTGAAATTAACTCAACCATCGAATAAAACTTATAATTCTAGTAATTATAAAAATTATTCTACAGATACATTGATAGTTAAATTTAAAAATACTAAATCAAGACTAAGTACTAGTAGTATTACTAATAGTTTATCTTCATTTTGAAAATCAAATATAGAAATGCTTGATAATATTAATGTATGATTAGTACATTTTGATAACAATTTAAAAGATTTAAATAAAGTAGTTTCTACATTAAAAAACATGAATAATGTAGAATATGTAGAACCAGACTATGTCAGAAGTCTATCTTATACAGGTGTTGCAACAACAGATACATATAGTAACCAACAATGGTATCTAGACTCTATACATGCATCTGAAGCATGGAATATGTATAATGATACTGAAAATAAAACTATAGTATCAGTAAATGATTCATGATTTGATTATACAAATAGTGATTTATCAGGAAATCTAAAGGATTTATCTTCAAATTGTAATGATGATACAGGTAATCAAATACCATGAGGATGCGTAAATCATTGATGGAATTTCGAATGAAGTGGTGCATATAATACATGAACAGCAGTATTTGCTGAAAATGAAATATATGATCTAAATTGACATGGTACACATGTTGCTTGAACAATTTGAGCAGTATGAAACAATGGTACTTGAGTAATCTGAGTTACACAAAATGCAAGTATAATGTGAGCTAGAGTATATTCATATCATAATAATTTAGCTATATTTTATGTATCAAACACAATTAGAGCATTGAATTTTGCTATACAAAACTGAGCAAAAGTAGTAAATGCAAGTTATGGTTGAACTAGTTATAGTCAAGCAGAATATGATGCTATCAATGTTGCTAGAACTAATTGAGTATTAGTAGTAGCTGCAGCTTGAAATAGTAGTACAGATAATGACGGAGTATCTCCATTTTATCCTGCTAGTTATGATTTAGATAATATAATATCTGTTGCTTCAGTATGATGAAATGATAATCTTGCAAGTTACTCAAATTATTGAGCTACAAGTGTAGATATAGCTGCACCAGGATGAGATATATGATTACAAGATGCTTGAATATTATCTACATTTCCATATTATCAAACAGTTTGGTCTCATAATATGAATAGTTTTTCTTGAATAACTCAAACTGGAGCATGAATGGATTGGAATATATACAATTCAGTAGCTATTGAATCACAATCATGAGCTTTTAATTGGTTATCTACTTATACTTGAAGTGAAGACAAAACTCTTATATTTAATGAAACTTTTGATTTATCTGGTGCAAAATTTGCAAAATTTAGTTGATATTTCGAATGTGAATTACAATCTGGAGATAATCTAGAAGTATTAGTAAATGACCAAGTTATCTGAACAGCTTACCCTTATTGGACTTATGATAGAGCTGTAGCTTATAATTATGCTAATGTAGAAATACCAATTCCAGCAAATCTATACAACGCTTGATCACAAATAAAAGTAAGATTTTCAACTAACTCAGATTGATTACAAAATTATTGATGTACTATGGATGATTTTTCTATCCAAAAATACGAAACAAATAAAGATACTTATGCATCATTACAATGAACAAGTATGGCTACACCAGTAGTTACTTGAGTTGCAGCTATGTTATGGAGTTATAAACCAGAGCTTACATATAGTCAAGTAAAGGATATAATACTTACAAGTAAAGATACTATACCATCATTGTCTACAAAAGTTGCTACATCATGAAAAATAAATGCTCAAAAAGCAATAAAAGAACTAATGTATAGATATTGAATAACTAAAAATTGAGTTTTCGGGTGAGATGCTACTAATACAAATTATATCAACTTAAATGGAAAAAATATTAGTATTTCAGATTCTTTTTTAAATATTAATTGAACATGAACAGTTATTAGTCTTAGTTGATCATCTATAACATGAACATGAGATATATTTTTATGAAAATGAACAAGTGTATATAATGAATGAATAGAATTTTTCAGCACATCAAGTAATTTTGATTTAATTTTGAAAGATTGAAATTGAAATACTATTAGTTGATCATGAAATACATATTCATGAAGTTCTTTAATTCTAGATTATACATGAGCAATAGTTTGATCAGGAGTTAAAATTTCTCTATCATCTACAAATTATATATTATATGATTGACCATTATCTCATAATGTTTCAATACCTTTAACACAGGATTTTACAGGTACAATATATGATAATGTATATCAAAAATGAGAATTGAGTAATTGAATAAGTCCATCAATTAATATAATGTTATCTTGAGATATTTATATTGCAACAAACACTACATTCAATTATGTTTGAGCTCAAACAATAACATGAGCATTAAGTTTTGCAAGTGGAGCTTATACGAATAATAGAAGTACTAGTGTTAATATTAATAGTAGTGTATATCCAGTTAATTATGTATTAACTTGAGATATTATCTGAACTCTTACTTGAACATTAACTAATAGTTGAAGTAGACAGATACAATTAACTTGATCTACATGATCTACATGAGAGAGAAATATATCTATGGTATTAAGTAATAATACACAATCAAGTGATACTATTACTTGAAGTATAATTTTAGATGAAAATAATCCACATATATATTTTTATTCACATACAAATAATCAAGTAGTTAATCAAGCAAGTATTACATTAACATGATATGTTGAAGATTGATCAAGTACCTGCGACCAAGTTGAACAATTATTATGATTATGTACAAATTCATGAATATCATCTTTAGTTATAAATTGATCATGAGTATCTTTATCATGAAGTACTTTTTCAAAAAATATTGATATTGAATATTGAGAAAATATTATAACATATCAAGTTACAGATAATGCATGAAATATATGAACTTGAACTTTACATATATTAAGAACAGAACAAATTGTATGAAGTGTAGAATTTTCTAGTGGTTCAGTAACAAATAATACTTCTACAATACTTAGTTTAACAAGTTCAGAATATCCAATTAATTATCAAATAACTTGAGATTTAATATGAACTAATACTGGTGTATTAAATAGTACATGAACTGTAAATATAACATTAACATCATGAGATGGAGTTAAAAATGTAAATTTAATATTAACTAAGTCATGATTTACACAAAATTCAAGCATAAATGACTCAATTCTTTTAGATACAGTAAATCCTAATATATCATTTACATCACATATAAATAATCAAGTAGTTAATCAAAGCATTATAAGTTTAACTTGAACATTAATGGATTGAAATGGTAACTGTGATGAAGTAAGTCAATTATTATGATTATGTAGTGATTCATGAATCGCAAATTTAATTATTAATTGAACTTGAGTAACTCTATCTTGATCTACATTTTCTAAAAATATAAGTTTAGTTCCATGAAATAATACTATTACTTATCAAGCTACTGATTTAGCTGGAAATGCATCTACTGGTTCAATAAATATAGTATATCAAATCTACAATGTAGACAACAATAGTTGAAATACTAATAATACTTGATCTCTTCTATTTTTAGGGAATAATACATCATCTACATGAGCAATATTTAATTCTACCGGTAGTATTACTGTAAATAGTTCTACTTGAAGCCATAGAGTTGTACTTAGTTTGAGTTGATTGACTATTAGTTCAAGTTCTTGGGATGGTATATTTAATCCACCAGAACAAATAACTTTTAGTTGAACATTTAGTAATTGATCATATACACATATACCATCTTTGACTTTTGATATATGAAGTCATAATACTGAGTTAAATCTTACATGAACTACTGCACAAGTAAATTTATTTGTAGGTACAAGTCAAAATGGAAAAACTCTTTCAATATTTAGATCTACGAATAACTGAGTAAGTTATAGTTTATTAACTACTTGTTTAGTTAGTTCAGGAATATGTAGTTTCAATACTGATAAGTTCTCATTATTTACATTAGCAACATCTGGTTCATCTGGTAGTTCTAGTTCATCTAGTAGTACTAGTGGTGGGTGAAGTAGTAGTGGATGAGCATCATTATGAGGAACAGTATCTACTGCTGCTGCTTGTACAGATGCACAATTAGAATGTAGAACTATTACAACAGGTAGCTGAAAAACTAATAAATGGTATAAAAAAGATTGAGTTACATGTGAATGATGAAATCTATGAAAAGTATGTAATATAGATACAACTAGTCAAATTACTACACAATCTACAAATAATACAAAAAAACTTAAACCAGTTAAAGATTTATTAGAATGATATGAATTCAAATCAAAAGTATTAGATACAATGTTTAAGAAAAGAAATGTAAATTTATTAAAAATAGATGATGATTTATCTAATATTGCATATTTATCTACTAAAATGGATAATTATAGAGAAGATTATAGAACTCTATATACTAAATTAGTAGAAAGTGCTAAAAAATTAGATGATTTATTAGCTAAAAAAGATTCTAAAGCATATCAAGAAGAATATAAGAATTTTTTATCTATAAATGATAGTTTAAATAATTTCAAAACTGAAAAAAATATTAGTTTTGTACAAGTATGATTAGACAAAGTTTATTATTTGAAGTATGAAAATACTAAAATAAACAAAATCCAAAGTGATTTATTTAAAAAAATAAATAAAAAACAAGCTAATACATATATGTATAGATTAGCAAATAAAGTTGCTCATAATCTAAATGAATTATTGACTAATAAGGCATTAACAAAGGATGAAATCCAAACAATAAGAACAGAAACAATTAATACTTATAAAGAATTTATAATACAATATAATAAATTAGCTAAAAAATAATTATTAATAGTCTCTATTTTGACAAAATAATCACTAATATGTTACAATATTAGTGATTATTTTTATTATAAAAAATTATGATAGATGCACTAGCTCAATTTAAACAAGGTAAATCAATAGAAAAACAAAAATCAGCTGAAGAATTAGCAAAAGATAATGAGTATAATAAACCATTAAAAGTTTCTTTACAAGAACAAAAAGCTAAATTGGCTGAGTCTTTGTACTGATCATTTAAGCCTCAAAAATTAGTAGAGACTCCTAAATTGTGACAAAATAATGATGGAATATTAGATTCATCAAGTATAAAAGATGTAGTAGAACAAGAAGAACAAGCAGATAAATGAGAAGAAAAAAATAATGATTTATCTATACAAGACCAAGAAGTAAAAGAATCATGAGATGATATAACTAATGCTAATAATGAATGAAAAAAAGAAGCTAATGAACAAGAAGTAGCTGACTTAAGTAAATTCAAAGAAAATCCTAATTATCCAATATTAGAAAGATTTACAAAAATAGAGTGAAATGATGGAAAAATATTACAATCTACTCAATTAAATAATGATGAATTGATTCAAATTTCAAAAGTACTAGATAAAAATCAGTGAGACCAAGATCCATTACAATATTTAAAAGAAAATTTATGAAGTGTAGATTTCAAAAACTCGGATACTTCTATGTATTTATCAAATTACATAGATAATTTATTAGATTTGAATAAAGATAAAGAAGCAGATTTAGCTAAAATGTCTAAAGAAAATGATACTAACAATGCGTGAGAACAAAAATTGGCTCTTCCAAAGGAATTCAAAGAAAATGATGTATTAAATAATGATAAAAGTGATATAGTTCAAATGTTAATAAAAAATCATACTAAGTTACCAGATAAAAATTGAAAACCTAACTTTGATAAAGATATATTAACTACATTTGAAGTTACAGCTAATAAAGTGATAAATTGAAAAGTAATACCTAGAAATGAATCATTTGAACTAGCTATGCATGATGTAAAAACATGAGATATAGAAACTAGAATGAATGCATTAACTTATTTAAATACTATTGTAAATAATACTGAATGACACAAATCTATGCCTACATATACTGAAAATGCTTGAGAGGAAGAGATTGTTGGTGAAGAAGAAATAGATGGAGAAATAGCTAAATTGAATGAACAATTATTAGAAGCTCAGAATAATTGAGATAATGTAAAAGTAAAAGAAATAGAAGAACAAATAGCAAATCTAGATGATAAAAAATCATCATGAGAAGTATTTGAATGAGGTGAATTTGATAAGGTTTCTGATAAAGAACCTACAATTACAAAGAATGTATAAAAAAAGAAGAATAAATTTATTCTTCTTTTTTTCTGAACCATAATATAATAAACACAATAAACATAAAATATAGTATCTCTAAATATGTTTCATATATTCAAAAATCTAATTTAATAACCGCAAAGTCCATTTTTCAAAAGAAATGTACAACTATGATATCCCATTTTAAGAATATCCAGGTAATATATCAGACAATTATTCATGCCAAAGGGTAGACAAAATAGACAATAATAGATAAAAAACCAAAAATCATAGCAAGTGGAATAGTCCAAGTTACGGCTACATTAGCCAATGGTGATAAAATAGACAATTGTCAAAAGTTAAAAATCATTATTGGCAATGTTGTCGTCATTGCAGATAGAGTGAGAGTAAAAGCTGTTTTTATCTCTAAAACATCAGGAAGGAAATGAAATACATTTTCAAAGTATTTTTGAGTATATATTATTCAGATTACTGCTAAAAAGCTCAAATGAAGTGATACATCATAATTTAAACTATATGGAGAAATACATACCATTATGGATAATGTAAGTAGAATTATAGCTAATATATTTCATTTTCTACCAGATATAATTACATAATATCATATAAGCCCCATAATTGACGCTCTTATTACTGGAGCTGAGTCTCATACCAAAATAGTAAAAAAACTTATTCACAAAGCAATAAATACTACTCTAAGATATAAAGGAAAAAATCTAATAATAAAAGTCAAAAATACTATTAATATAGTAATATTGAATCAAGATACTGCAACTAAGTGTGTTAATCATGAATTGTTAAAATCTTGTTGAAGTTCTTTTGGAACCGATTCTCTAGCTCAAATTAGTATTCATCATAAAAATATTGCTTCTTCTTTTGGATATATATTATATATTGTCTCTAAGAATTTTTTTCTAAGTTTTATAATATTTTCTTCTATTATATTTACTTTATTATTTCATACTTTTTCAAAACTAAAAATAATTGATTTAAAATACAGATTTTTTGATAACATGTAGTTTTTGTACTCAAAATCATTAAAGTCTTTGAATTCTGATAATTTCGTGCTAGATTTTATTATATTTCCTTTATTTAAATCAAAATTTTTATCTACTACTATAATAGAAGATATTTTTTCTTTTACATCTGTTTTTCATATTTTCATTAGTTTTGCTATATATTCTTTCTTGTATTCATCTATTTTGTATAATTCTACTATTTCTAGTGTTAATTCATAATTATTTGAGTTTATAAATGGTTTTAATGATTTTAACTTGTTATCTGTTAGTTCTATATTATAATTTGATATTATTATTCATAAAATAAATCATATTATACTTATTATGAGAATTTTCTCATTTTTCCTAGATATTAAGTAATATCATAAAAAAAGCACTACTATTATTAGTAGCACTATTAGTGATTTAAATATTTCTCATATACTGTTATTTATAAATATTCATAATAGAAAAAATATTGATGAATATATAAATAATAAATTTCTTGAAATCATAATATAACTAGTTTAGTATTATTTTTTCCTTATCTTTTCCTTCATTGAATTTAAGTATTTTTAATAATCTATATCCTGCAAATATTATCAAAAATAATGAGAATGTTTGAGTCATATTTATTCATATTGAATCTTTGAATATATCGTATTTTCAGCTAAAATATTCAAATATTAGAAATACACAAGACATAGCGATTAATCATACATATCATATTAATCATTTTATATGTACATACATATAACTAATATATGAAACAGAAAATAAGATGAAAAATAATATTGAATAAATTATCGGAAGAGGGAATATAGGTACTTGAAAAGGTATTGGCGTAAATGGATGTGTATATAGAATTTCTATTCAAATAGTAGTTTCTCTACCATATACTTGTCATCATAATAATGCTCAGATAAAACCAAATGATAATATAAATAATAATGAAATAGTTAATCAATCTATAAAATTATCAAGTCTTTCTTTTCTAATTCTCATAGTTATAAATAAAACTAAAAAGAATCATGTAATAGCTCCTACTAAAGAAAAATTATAATCATTCATTACAAAAAATTCAAAAGTGTTCTTTATATATTTTAAATCATGCCATTTTCATACTACATAAAATAGTCTAGATATGAAAAATACAGATAAAAAGTACCATAATATATTTTTTTGAAAGATTAAGTAATCAAATCAGAATTTTAATGATAGTTTTTTTAGCATCCATAAGAATAGGAAAAAACAAAGTGCTAATGTTAATCAAAAAGTATATATTATAAATCAGTTTATTGGTTCAAATAATGGAAACATGGTAATATAATGAATAAATAATAATGAATAATGAAAAATTGATTGTAAATAATATATATAATAAGTAACTTATATAATTATTTTCATTTATTTATTGCAAAAATAAAAAATGAACAATGGAATTATAATAGTTTTTTGAATAATTCAAAATTATTCATTATTATTTATTCATTGTTCGTTTAATATTATGCTCTACTTCTATATTCTTTTGTTCTAGTATCTATAATCAATCTATCTCATACATTTATGAAAAGTGGTACTGGAATAACTAATCAAGTACTCATTGTAGCCGGTTTTTTTCATCATGTTGCAGTATCTCATTTTTCACCTGGTGGAGTTTCCACTACTTCTAGTATACAAGTAGGTTCTAGATTTATATTTATTGGTTCTCCATTGAATTCTTGAAGTTGTACTTTATCTCATTCTTGTAAGAATAATTCTGCTCAATCTAAACTTTTTCTAAGTATACTTACTTGTTCATAAGTCTCTTGATTCATAAAATAAAAGTTTTCACCATCATTGTATAAATAATCATAACTATTCATAGTAATATCTGCTGGAGCGAAATTATCTTTATCTGAGAATGTCTTTGGAACATTTGATCAAGTTAATAGATTTTTTGCTTTAATATTTATTATAGATCCTCATCTTCAAACTACTTTTTGAGAATAAGCAACTACTTCATATGGTTGGTCATCCATCAAAAATTTTTTTCATATTTTTAAATCACTTGCATTGTACATGTATATTTTTATTAATTATAAATTACCACTTTCACTTTTATTTCAAGAAATAAATATAAAATTATCATTTTCTAATAAATTTAAATTTTCTAATCACATAGTATCACAATCATATTTTCAAATATTAAAAATTACCTTATTTGATATTATTTTTAATATATAATCTCTTATACTTATTTGACTACTTTTATAATGGTAGATTTCATCACCAAGCTGATCTAAATACTGATATGCAAATATTATTCATATATTTTCATAATAATTACCAGCATCAAATAGTAATGTAAGCATAGTATTATTTTGAAACTTTTGAAATTCATCAATATAAATATATGTTTTTTTACTTAGATTGTTTCATATGGAAGATAATGTACTTTTTATATTTTCTAGTAAGATATTTATAAAAGATCTTCATACATTATCTCAAAATACACCTAAACTTATATTACAAACTAATATTTTTCATTCTATAAAGACGTTTTCTATATCAAAAATATTTTTAATAGTATCCCTATTACTTGGAAAAAAATATACAATATCTTTTTTTCTGTAATCAGGAACGTTATTTATTACTTTTTCTGCTAATTCTCAATGTATATCAATAATAATTACTCAATTATTATTGTTAATATCTTGCATTATCATATTATAAAGCAATTTACTTTTTCAACATCAAGTTTTTCCTAATATGTGTAAATGATTTTTTCTTTCAAATTCATCAAGAACTATATCATTTCAAGATTTATTTTTTCAAATAATCATAAATTTGTTTATTAAATAAAAATTACGAATTACATCTTTTATATAATATATGTAATTCGTAAATGTCAATACCTTATTTAGCTATTTCAATAACTCTCATTTCTCTTATAAGATTTACTCTTACTTCTCATGGGTATGATAATTTTTCTTGAATATTATCAGCAATTTTTTTAGCCATTTCAAAAGCATCTATATCAGAAACAGTTTTTGCATCTACAAATACTCTGATTTCTCTACCAGCAGATAATGCATAAGCCTTATTTACTCCAGAAAAACTTTGTACTAATGCTTCCATTTCTTGTACTCTTTTGATATAGTCTTCTATAACTTCTCTTCTAGCACCTGGTCTAACAGATGAAATAGCATCAGCTACTTGTACTATAGCTGCTTCTAGTGAAATATTGAATTGTTCACCATGATGATTTTCTATCATATCTACTACTTTTTCATTCAACTTGTATTTTCTACCTAATATTCAACCAATTTCTGGATGAGTTCCTTCATACTCTTGATCTAATGCTTTACCTATATCATGTAATAATCAACCAATTTTTACTAGATTTGTATCTGCTCATAGCTCTTTTGCTATATTTTCAGCAATAATTGCAACTTCTTTTGAATGTTTTAATATATTTTGACCATAACTAGTTCTAAATCTTAGTTTACCTATTATTGGAATAATTTCATCAGGTAAGTTTCTGATTCATAATTCGTCTACTACTTTATTACCTAGTTCTTTTAATAATATATCAGCTTCTTCTTCAGTTTTTGCTACTATTTCTTCTATTCTAGCTGGTTGTATTCTACCATCTTCTATTAGTTTTTCTAATGATTTTTTTGCTATATATCTTCTGTATAAATCAAACGCAGAAATAAATACAGTATCTGGTGTATCATCGATAATCAATGATACTCATGCTGCTCTTTCAAATGTTGTGATATTTCTACCTTCTTTTCCTATCAATTTTCATTTAATATCATCTGAAGGTATTGGTATTAGAGTAGTAGTAACTTCACTAGTTACATCTCAAGCATATTGTTGAATTGATTTTAGTATTATATCTTTTGCTATTTCTTTCTTCTCATCTTCTATTTTTTTCTTGTATTTTGTTATTACATTTATTCAGTCTTTTTCAAATTTTTCTTTTATATCATTTAAGAATAATTCTCTAGCTTGTTGTTCTGTTAATTTAGCCATTTCTGACAATTTACCATCCAGTTCTTGTTTCATTAATTCTAATTCATCTTTTTTCTCTCTCAATTCATCTTCTCTTTGAATTATTTTATCTTGTTTGTCTTGTATTATTTCCAATTTACTTTCTATTTTTTCTTCTCTTTCTATGATTCTTTCTTCTATTTTTTCTGCTTTTTGGATGATATCCAGACTTTCTTTTTTTGCTTTTTCTAATATTTGTTCTCTTTTGTGCTCTGCTTCTTTTATTATTTTTTCAGCTTTATCTTGAGCTTTTGTCGCTTTTTTATTTTGCCATATGTAATGCACTACCACAGAAAGTGCTATTCATACAACAAATCAAACGATTAACATTATATATGTCATTTTTTAAGATGTTAAGTTATAATATGTTCATTTAAGAACTGTTATTATAAAATTAGTTTCTTCAAAAATCATGTAATTCATCATACATGAAATGTCTATACATTCGTTGTCAATGTATATTTATTCATATATTTCATTACACTTATCTATTATAATTTATAGTGATATTTTAGTGAATATAAAACTTGTTTTTATATATTTTTTATTCTTTTAAAATAAATTTATGATTATTGATTGATTTTTAAAGACTCAATTTTTATTTCGGATTATACTTTTAATTTTTTATTTAAGTATACTTATAAATATATTTATAAGTAATAACATAGTACTTATTTTTTAAATAAAGCAACTAAAAAAACTATTTCAAAATTAGAAATAGTTTTTTTAAAATGTAAATATTTTTATTTTTCTACTATGTAATAGTTATTAGCATTATTCACTCAATTTCAAGTAAATTTAAGTGTATGTACTATAATTCTTCACACACTATTACTTCCAGTACCTTCCCAGTTTTGGTCTATTACATATATATTAGTTTTAGTAGTAGATAATACTATTGCAACATGTTTGTTGTTATATTTTCAATTTGCTCAAAAAGTAGCTATTACATCTCATCTAGTAGGTAATTTTGTTTCTGTTACTTGTTCTCATTTTATCCATGTAGATGTAGATCATAAGTCAGTAACAGCTTTTACAAAACCTACACATTGATTTTTATATCAATAATCATAGTCTACTTTATTAGTTAATGATATATGTCATATATCATTTTTCTCTGTTACTCAAAACTGTTTCAAATCATTGTTTGAGTTGATATATAACAATTTCCGAGCTTGGTTATTCAGAATCGTTACAGTTTCTAGATTATTTTTATCTTTGAATATTTTATTTAGGGCAGTATTGAAACTGGCTTTCATTTTTGCTTTCATATTATTTTATTAAGAGAAATAAAAATAACACTAATTTATAAATAAATTATATAAATATAATAAATATTGCAAATAATTGATATTTTATATAAATAAAAAACACAAGATTTTAAAATCTTGTGTTTTTTTGTGAATACTAATCTTCATCAGTAAGAACGAAACCTCTTTCTTCTCTAACTTTAGTAGCAACATTAGTAGGAACTTCTTCATAGTGATCAAATTCCATAGCATATGTAGCTCTACCTTGAGAAGCAGATCTTAAATCAGTCATGTAACCAAACATTTCAGATAATGGAACATAAGCAGTAATGATTTTTGCCATACCTCTGTTACCCATTTCTTCAATTCTACCTCTTTTTGAGTTAAGTTGTCCGATAACATCACCCATATATTCTTCAGGAGTATTAACTTCTACTTTCATGATTGGTTCTAATAGAGAAGCTTGAGCTTTTCTACATGCTTCTTTAAATGCTTTAGAAGCAGCTAATTTAAATGATAATTCAGAAGAGTCAACTTCATGGAATGAACCGAATGTCAAAGTAGCTTTGATATCTACCATTGGGTAACCTGCAACAAAACCTCTGTTGTAAGCTTCATTTAACCCTTTTTGTACACCTGGTATATATTCTTTAGGGATAGTACCACCAATAATTTTATTCATAAATTTATTAGTTGGTTTTTCTTTTAATCCTAATTTAATATCTTCTTCATCCATTTCTTTATATGGTTCAAACGTAATAACAACGTGACCATATTGACCTCTACCTCATGTTTGTTTAGAATATTTATGTTCTACATCAGTAGCTGTGTTTCTAATAGTTTCTCTGTATGATACTTGAGGAGCACCAACATTACATTCAACTTTGA
Source organism: Candidatus Altimarinota bacterium (assembly GCA_943356435.1). GTDB lineage: Bacteria > Patescibacteriota > Gracilibacteria > BD1-5 > UBA6164 > UBA6164. The sequence continues at coordinate 4,946 of CALREY010000017.1, read as the reverse complement.
ATTCTCTTTTCATTCTATCAACGATGATATCTAAGTGTAATTCACCCATACCAGAAATGATAGTTTGAGCAGTTTCTTCATCAGTTTTAACTCTGAATGATGGATCTTCTTCTGCTAATTTTGATAATGCCATACCCATTCTTTCTTGATCAGCTTTTGATTTTGGTTCAACTGATATAGAGATAACTGGTTCAGGGAATTCAATAGATTCTACTAAGAATTTATCATTAATATCACATAAAGTATCACCAGTTTTTGTAGCTTTTAAACCAATAATTGCACCAATATTTCATGCAGTAATTTCTTGAATTTCTACTCTTTCATTAGCATGCATTTGAACAAGTCTACCTACTCTTTCTTTTTCACCAGTAGTAGAGTTGTAAATATATGAACCTGATTTTAAAGTACCAGTATATACTCTAGTAAATGTTAATCTACCTACGAATGGATCAGTAGCAATTTTGAACGCGATTGCAGCTAATGATGAGTCATTTGATACAGTTATTTGTTTAAATACTTCACCTGAATCAATATCTTTACAATCGATTTTAGCTTCATTTACATCAACTGGAGATGGTAAGTAATCAACAGCAGCATCAATAACCATTTGTACTCAGATATTTTGTAATGCTGAACCACATACTACTGCATATAATTCATTATTACAAACAGCTTTTCTTAATCATTTTTTGATATCAGCTATTTCTAAATCACCGTTTTCAAAATATTTTTCCATTAAATCATCACTTTGAGAAGCAACTTTTTCTACCATATCTTCTCTTAATTCTTTACATCTGTCCATGATATCTGCTGGAATAGCAATTTCAGTAATGTTTTCACCACTATTTCATTCGAAATGGTAAGCTTTCATTTCAATCAAATCAACTATACCTTCAAATGTTTCAGCTTGTCCGATAGGGTATTGTATAGCTACAACTTTATCTCAAGCTAATCTTTTTTTGATTGTATCGATTGACATTTCGAAATCTCCACCCATTTTATCCATTTTGTTAACAAATGCGATTCTAGGTACATTATATTTATCAGCTTGTTTCCAAACTGTTTCTGATTGAGGCTCTACTCATTGTGAACCATCAAATACAGCTACTCAACCATCAAGTACTCTAAGTGATCTTTCTACTTCAATAGTAAAGTCAACGTGTCAAGGAGTATCAATAATGTTTATTTGGTGATTTTTCCAATAAGCAGTAGTAGCAGCAGAAGTAATAGTAATACCTCTTTCTTTTTCTTGTTCCATCCAGTCCATAGTTCCTTCACCATTGTGAGTTTCACCGATTTTATGTATTCTACCTGTATAGAATAAAATTCTTTCAGTACAAGTAGTTTTACCTGCATCAATATGGGCAATAATACCTATATTTCTTATCTTATCTAAAGGAGTAACTTTACTCATTTGTAATAAATATTAAAATTTAAAAATATTTTAAAAATACAAAGATAATCCATCTCTTTTATTTCTTTAATTAAAAAGTAATAATTTTAGACGGATTAAACTCTATTTTGTGCCGGGATTTTACTCAAATGTTCACATAAGTCAAATGTTTTTTAAAGCTCTAAAATACATATATAATTACAGATTTTTTTGAATTTTATAAATATAAATAAACAATTGACATAAAAAAATAAAAAGATAAAAAGCTATAGTATAATTATTATATTTTATATTAATAAAATATAAAAAAAGGGAAAATTTATTAATTATTTGTACAGGTAATACAATGAATAAAAAAAAGAAAATCACTATTGTAGTAAGTATTTTATTGTTTACATTTGTTTGGGCATTGTACGATTACTATTTCGCTGTTGAAAAAACAGTAATAAAAAAGAAATTGAAAAACGAAGTGTATAAAGTTATTCCAGAAGAACAAGTTAATAAAATAAATGATTCACGGAAAGTATTAGTAAACAAGGTATTTTCAACAAATATACCAGTATATTCAAAACCATCTGTTAAAAAAGATGAACATAATTATAATAATGTTCAAGCTACTATAGGTTTTGAAGAAATAACACAAGGTATATTTGAACAAGATATTCTTGAATTAAATGAAATTTTTTTAGCTTATGTTATAAAGGAAAATGATGCTTTGTTTTTTAAAGCAGATTTTACTCCCATTTTTGAAAGAAAAATAGGTGATGAAGTATCAGTAAAATTGGGTGATAAAGAATTTTTTGGTGTTGTAACTAAAGCTGATGTAGTAAATCCTACATCAGAAGAAAAAAAAGAAGGGTTAGGAATCTCTTATAATTTTCATATAAGACCTTATGAAGAGTATATTGAGGAAATAAATATAGCTAATGGAGCTTCATCTAAAAGTGATTATCAATACCATGTAATTAGTATTTTAGGTAGTATTGATAGTAATAATATATATCAATTTACAGGTGATGTTTTTTATCCTGGATTTGAAGAACAAAGATTTCAAATAAATAATAAAATTGGAGTAATGCTACCAGATACAAAATTTGATAATTTTTTACATAGTAATTATGATATTGGTTATGATTAGAGGAGGTGTATTATGAAAAAGTAATTAAATGCTATAAAAAAATTTTAACTTTGACTAAATTTGAGGTACAATCGTGAAACTTTTAAAATATGTTTTTTATTTTGAATAATCTATGCTATAATTTATTAAATTTAAATAATTTAACAATATATTATGATTAAAAAGTTAATAATATGACTAGTAACATTTTTTAGTTTTTTTATGAGTGCAAATGCTGTTATTGATGCATGACCTTGTAGTGGTTCCAAAGTTAATTATGTTAAAAGTTTAAGTTCATCAATTAGTACCGAAGTCTATTGAAATATTACTGACATGAGAAAAGTATTTAATACTTATAGAAATCATAATTCCCCAGATTGTCACAGAAATACATTAAATGTTTCTTATGGAGATGTATTGTTTTTATACATCTATATATTAGTTAGGTTAATTTTAGTATTAATTTCATTATTATTACCTATATATATTTTTATAAAATCAATAAACTATTTAAAAAATACTAAAAATATTTATATTAGAATTTTACTAGAAATTATTATAATTTTTATACCATTTTCATATTTATTTTTATTTGCTTCCACTGATTTTTACGATATTTTATTTAAAGATATTTTTATTAGAACTTATAATCCAAATATATTATTTTTTGAATTAAAATATACATTTTTAAAATAAAAAAAGCTACATTTTGTAGCTTTTTTTATATCTCTTCCACTTCTAATTTATCTATATATTTAGATATTTCTGAAATGATAAATTGTGAAATGTTGTCTGACTGTTCTTGGCTAATATTTATATTTATTTCATTTAGGAAAAATGTAAATATTTTTGAAGTATATGCATGTAATACTGATTCATCAGTTTTTATTAGTTCTTTTATTCTTTCTGTTTGCAAGCTAGAATACTCAATAGTTACACTATCAATAATATCTTCTATCCAATAATTTATTCTTTTTTTAATTTTTGAATTTATATTACTATCATCAAATTCTGATTTTTCTTCTTGTATTTCATATTCAAAATCTATATCTTTTTTATTTGATGTAGATCTGATTTCATGACTGATTTCTAAATTTATAAGTGATAAGATTCATAATACAAAATTTGAAGCATATCATAGATGAATAGAAGCAAATAAATTGTCTAATATTGAGTCATATTTTTTATCTACGATTATTTTCACCAAAAATCAAGCTAACAAAAAATCATATTTTTTAGCTTTTTTTTCATCTTTACCGACTTTTGCAACTTTTGCTCAAGCTTTTTTTGTACTTTCTTTGTACTTTTCACTTGTTTCTTTAGTAGCTTCTGTTGAGCTTCATAGTCAAGGAGATGATTCTATTTCTGGAGAATAATCTTCTAATCACATATTTTATTATATTAATTAATTTTAATACTAGTATATATTATCATATTTTTTATAGAAAACAAAATTTAACTTATCTCTATTCATATAGAATAAATATTTATATTGTTTTTTCATTCTTTTACTTGTTTATGTGATTTTTTATGATTTCATATTTCTACTTCATTATATAGATGAAGAGCATTAGTCTGACAAATAGGTTTTATTTTTCTCAAATCAGATTTTATAAGTCTTTCTTTAACATAATGGCTATTATAGTAGTAAACTATGTATGACCTAGGTAAGACAAAAACAGATTCTATCAGTATATTTCTCTTCAAATATACTTCTGGAGTTATATGCATATTTTCTAAAATTGCCTTTTCTAATATATGAGTAGGAGGAATATTATTAATAGTTCTATAAAATATTAGTGCATAATATCAATTATTTTCAAGTGTTTCTAGTTGATTTTTCCTTATTACTGCAGCATTTCATATTCTACCTACTTTTATTTCTAATTGTTCTCAAGTGCTTAATATAGCATCAAATCATTTATTATTTGTTTTGTTTATTTTTTTGCATCACAATAATCTACATGCTATATCTTCTGCCATATTTGAAGTCACTTTTTTTACAGCATTAGAATACGGATTATCAACTATTTCTAATACTTTTTCTCTTGTTAGTCAGTTACATTGTTTTATATCTATGATTTTACTTTCTCATGTTTCTAGATCCACTCCATAACCTGGAGTTATACTTATATCAAAAGTATTGTTTATTATATTTTCATTCATAGCTATATTCTTATTTTTACACATCTTTCTATCCCGGAATTATCTTTGAATAATTCATAACTTATTCACAAATTATTTAGAAAATTTTCACATACTTCTTTTTGGTCAAATCATATTTCTATAAATAGAACAATATTTTCTAAATTATATTGTTTTTTTAATTCTATACATTGGTTTATAAGTCTTTCATACATTTCAAATCAAGTATTTTCTCATCAGTACAATGCTATATCTGGCTCAAATTTGATAGTTTCATTATCCATATTTTCA
>CALREY010000016.1 GCA_943356435.1 Candidatus Altimarinota bacterium | reverse complement strand
ACAAAGAAAACTATATAAAAGCTGAAATAGATGAGGATTCTCCGGCTTATCATTGAAAATATAAAGATGCTCAAAGCTTAGAAACACTACCAAAATACTTCCCTCAAACAATATACTGAGAAACAACTAAAAAAGTCTTAAAAGAAGACTTACCAAAAACTGAAAAATACAAATATTTAGCAAGTAACAATAAAAAATAATATGTATAAATACTTAATTTTTGACTTAGATTGAACACTTATAAAATCTAATAAATTGAATACTAAACAAGCATTGCATTACATACGAAAAATTGATGAAATCTATCTAGATAAAGCTGAATATATATTTTCTACTACTCAATGAATGAATTTATATGATCAATTAAAATTAATATTTGATGATAAAAATTTACCTGATGAAGTAATTGAAAAAATATGAAAAAAAATATATAAAAGAATTCGAAGTAAAGAAAATGAAGTAGAATTTTTTAAATGAGTAGCTGATAAAATTAAAGAATTATCAGAAAAATATAAATTATTCTTAACAACTTGAAATTCTACGAAATTTGCAAAAGAAGTATTAGATTCTGAATGAATAAAAGATAATTTTGAATTAATTTATGGAAGCGATGAAATAAAAAAATGAAATCAACACTTGAATATATTTAAAAATTACTCAGAAGATAATGAATTTTACAAAAAAAGCATATATTTCTGAGATTGAGATATGGATAAGTTGTTTGCTAATGAAGCATGAATAAAATTTGTAAGAATTTGAGATTTCGAAGAAGAATGAAATGATGTAATAGAATCAATAAAATATATAGATAAGATTTTAAGTAATTAATAATTATTATGTTAAAAACAAATACAAAAATAGATAATGAATATTGAATAAACGAATTTCTAAATGAAAAAACAATTTTAGAAAATAAGTATAATTCAATTAAAGAAGTAGTAATTTGAAAAGATTATTTAAATCATTATTTATATCATAATTTATATGCAATATTCATTATGTATTTTCAAATTGCATCAATTAATCCTGATTTACTAAATAGTAAAATAGATGAAATAAAAGAATATATAGAATGTTTTTATGAAATAGTTGATATAATAAATTCAGAAAAATCAAATAGTTTATTAATATTTCTAAAAAAAGAATTTGAATTAACAAAAAATTGAGTACAAATATGAGAGTTAGAACCAATAAAAGCTTTTAAAAAATATAAAAAAATTATTATATTAGATGACTATTTTAGATCTAAGATAAATGATTGAAATTCTAAATTAGATGACGCAAAAAAAGCAACAAACAATTATATTAACAGTCTTTTATAAAAAAAATTTGCTTTTAATATATTTTATATAAAATTATATTATTAAAAGCATTTGAGTGGCTATCAACCACAAGCTGGAGGAAGAAAAGTAATTAATTTACATAATTAGAACCTTCCGGAGTCGTAATCCTCCGTAATAAAAATAAAATCAAGTATGGCTTTCAGGTGGTAACTTCCTACTTCGCTATTGCGAAGAAGGACCGAAAGTATAAAATATAATTAAATTAGTAATTTTTTATTAGTAATTTAATTATATTTTATACTTTTTTTATTTTTTCATAAAACTATATGAATAATACAGAACTATACAATATATATTTATCTAAATTGGAAGAATCTATAAATGCTGATGATATAGAATGAGTTAATTATATACTAGAATATTTATACACAAATAACTTACCAGAAGATCAAATGGAAGCTATGGATGATATACTACATGAAGCTACACTATATTCAGAGTTATGAGAAAATGAATATAAAGAAGAAGCACTTAGATTAATAGAAGAATTTAAGGGGTAAAATAAATTTGATAAAAAATATATTATTTAAATAAATAAAAATAATTAAAAACACATGAAAAATTTCGAAAAAGTAAATCCAAAACAAAGTTTTCCTAAATTGGAAGAGAAAATGTTGCAATTTTGGACTGATAATAATATTTTTGAAGAATCAATAGATATTAGAAAAGATTCTGAAGAATTCAATTTCTATGATGGTCCTCCATTTGCTACTGGTACTCCTCATTATGGACATATATTAGCTGGTACTCTAAAAGATGTAATACCTAGATACCAAACTATGAAAGGTAAATTAGTTACTAGAGTATTTGGTTGGGATTGTCATTGATTACCTATAGAAAATATAGTAGAAAAAAAACTAGAAATATCATGAAGAGATGATATATTAAATATATGAGTTCATAAATTTAATGAAGAATGTAGAAGTAATGTACTAACTTATACAGATGAATGGAAAAAAACAGTATCTAGAATGGGTAGATGGGTAGATATTGATAATGCCTATAAAACTATGGATACAAGCTTCATGGAATCTGTTTGGTGGGTATATAAATCACTATATGATAAATGATTAATATATGAAGGTCATAGAGTAGTTCCATACTGTCCTAGATGTACAACTCCCCTTTCTAATTTCGAAGTAAATCAATGATATAAAGATAAACAAAGTAAAACATTAACAGTTAAATTTAAGGTACTAGGAAATGAAAATAAGTATATATTAGCATGGACTACTACTCCTTGGACGCTTATGTCAAATCTATGATTAGCTGTTTGAGCTGATATTATGTATAGTGAAATATTAGATAAAAAAACTAATGAAACTTATATATTAGCTAGTGATAGAATCAAAGATTATTACAAAAATGAAGATGATTATAGTCAAGTTAGACAATATAATTGAACTTGTCTACAATGAACAAAATATGAACCTATTTTTCCAGATTTCAAAACTCAGTTAGTAGATATGAACACTGATTTATGATCAGACTATAAACTATGAAAAAATGTATATACAGTTGTATTATGACATCATGTTACAACTGATACTGGTACTTGAATAGTTCATATTGCACCAGCATATTGAGAAGATGATTACATTATCTGAAATGAAAATTCACTAGGTTTTGTATGACATATAGATGATAACTGAAGAACTACAAATACACTAAGTGATAATGGTAAATATGTATTTGATTACAATGAAGAAGTAATTCAAATACTAAAAGATAGATGAGATATAATAAAAATATCTACAATAGATCATTCATATCCTCATTGTTGGAGATGTGATACTCCTCTTATTTACAGATGAATATCAGCTTGGTATGTAGCTGTTGAAAAAATAAGAGATAAAATGGTAGAAAATAATCAAAAAATCAATTGGACTCCAGATATTATTAAAAATGGTAGATTCTGAAAATGGGTTGAAAATGCTCGTGATTGGAATATATCTAGAAATAGATATTGGTGATCTGCAATTCCTGTATGGCAATCTGAAGATAAAAAAGAAGAAGTATGTATTGGTTCTGTAAAAGAAATGTATGAACTAAATAAAGCATATGGACAAATAAAAGAAGAAAACGGTAAATATTACTATACAGATACAAACCAAGAAGTAGATATTCATAAACACTTTGTAGATGAAATATATCTAAATCATCCAGTAACAGGTACAAAATTAAAAAGAATACCTGAAGTACTAGATTGTTGGTTTGAATCATGAGCTATGCCTTATGCAAGTAAACACTTCCCTTTTGAAAACTCAGATAACTTCAAATTCCCTGCAGATTTCATCGCAGAAGGTATTGATCAAACTAGATGATGGTTTTATACACTATTAATACTTTGAACTGCCTTATTTGAAAATACTCCGTTTCTTAACGTTATAGTAAATGGTACTGTATTAGCTGAAGACTGACATAAAATGTCAAAATCAAAGAAAAATTATCCTGATCCTCATCTTATTTTTGATAAATATGGTGCTGATGCTATGAGATTTTATTTAATGAACTCACCAGTAGTAGAAGCTCAAGACTTCAGGTTTGCAGAAAGTGGTGTAGAAGAAGTAGTTAAAAAAGTTATTTTACCATTATGGAATACTTATTATTTCTTTACTACTTATGCAAATATAGATAATTTCAAACCAAATTGAAATAAAACAAGAAATAATAATCTTGATAAATGGTTAATATCAGAATTAAATGAATTAACAAAAGAAGTAACTTATTGATTTGATTCTTACAAATTAAATGAAGCAGCAAAACCAATAGTTAAATTCATGGATAATCTAACTAATTGGTATATCAGAAGATCTAGAAAAAGATTCTGGAAATCTGAAAATGACCAGGATAAATTAGAAGCTTATGAAACCCTTTATTATACACTTGTTGAATTAACAAAGATTATTGCTCCTTTTATGCCATTCATTTCTGAACATATTTACAAAGAATTAACTTGAGATAAATCTGTTCATTTAACTAATTTTCCAACTTATGATTCTAGTTTGATTGATGAGAAATTAAATGCAGATACAGATAATGTACAAAAAATAATCACTCTATGACTTGCTTGGAGAGCAAATCAAAAAATAAGAGTTAGACAACCTCTTAAATCAATTACAATTACTGAAAAATTGGATACTTATTATGAAGAAATCATAAAAGAAGAATTAAATATTAAAGAAGTAATAGTTGTAGATGGTAATAGTCTAGCAAAACAAATATGTAAACCAAATGGTAGAGCTATATGACCAAAATTCTGATGAGATGTTAAATTCATAATGTCAGAAGCAAAATCTGGAAATTTCATTGTTTTAGATAACTGAAATATTAAAGTTTGAGAATTTATACTTGAAGAATGAGATTTTGAACTAGTATTTGAATCATGAGATTCTCTATCACTTATTGAAGCATGATTCTGAATGGTTATAGCAATGGATAATAATATAACAGAAGAATTAAAACTTGAATGATATGCAAGAGATATAGTAAGACAAATACAAGAAGCTAGAAAAGAAGCTGATTACAATGTAGATGATAGGATACTCGTAAATATATCATGATTGGATGATGTAATAAAATTATTTAAAAATAATATTGAAACAGAAACATTATCTAGTATTATTGATAAAATTGATAATGCTGATTTAGAAAAAGAAATAGAGATCGAATGATTAAAATTAATTCTTAAAATAAAAAAATAATATGTTTTCAGATGCTGAGCTTAAAGAGTTGGAAATAAAAATAAGAAAACTAGAAAAAAAAGATATTGATTTAATTATTAGTGATTTGGATGATACTATTTTTTGTACTAAAGAAGCTGTTGAGAGTGATGTTAGAAAATGAAGAAGATGAAATGAATGAAATCAATATATAATGGATGTAATATGAGTGAAAAATTTTATAGATATGTTTTATGTAAATAGAGATTTTCCAAAAACTATAGTTTCTAAACTTAGAAAAAATCATGATTTAATACTTACTGCTTGATATGAAGAAATACAACTAGAAAAAATAAAAGCATGTAAATTAGATTATTTAAATTATCGTATAGTTTATGATCCTGAAGATAAAATAATTGAAACTATTAAATATGTAGTAGAATATCTTAAATTTCTACCTAGTAAAATTACAATTTATGAAGATAGACCAAAATTTTATATGGAATATCAAAGTTTTTTAGAAGATTTTCTATGAATTGATGTAGAAATAATGTATGTTGAAATGATAGATAATATAACAGAACCAAAAATAAAAAAAATAGAAGCTTAGCTTCTATTTTTTTTATTTAAATATTTAATTATGCTGCTTTTTTTTGAGCTGCATGTTCTATTTGTTTCATTTTATCTAATGATTTAATATTTTTTGCTATCATTGTTTTTTCATCAGTTAATTCAGATACTTTAGTTTCTGAAACTACTACTTCTGATTCTAATTTTGCAATTTTAGATTTTAAATCAGATATATTATTTTCTTCTGTTGTTATTTCAGATACTATTACATCTGATCTAGTTTCTAATTCATGAATTGCTTTATCTAAAATACTTACCATAGTTCAAACATTTTCTGTAATAACAGTAGTATTTACTGTATTTGAACTATTGAAATCTAGATTAGGTGTTGTAACTGCAACATTATCAACTGTAGATACAGTATTTGTATCAGTTAAATCAAAATTTAAATCATTTGAAGCTTCTGTTTTTACTTCTATAGTAGTAATTGTTGGTGTTGAATCAGTTCAAAAACTTGATAAATCTAAATTCGCAGAATTATCTTCAGAAACTGCATCTATTTTAGTTTCAGTTTCTAAATCTAAGTTCATATCATCAAATGTAATAAGTTCAGGTTCGTTAGTTGTTGTAGCAACTGTATCATCCAAAACTAATGTATCCATATTAGTATCGTCTTCTGATAAAATTAATAAATCAGAATTATCGTTTAATTGAGCCATTTTATTTTAATTATAATTTAATATACTATATTATAATATCATATATATTTTTTAATTGCAAAAATTTGAAATATAAAAAAAATTTATTATAATACTAACACAAATTTTAATATATAAGAAAATAAATATGGATTTTTCAAAAGCTTGAGAAATGATGAAATTACAACAAGAAGCAATGAAAGTAAAAAAAGAATTAGAAAATACTTTTATAGAAGCTGAAGTTAATTGATTAGTTATAACTGTTAACTGAGAAATGAAAGTTGAAAAAGTTGATTTTGAAACTTTATCACTTATTCCTGGTTTAAGTGATACTCAAAAAACAGCATTAGAATCTGCAATTAAAGAATCTATTAATAAATGAGTTAAAAAATCTCAAGAAGTAGCTGCTGAAAAAATGCAATGAGTTATGCAACAAATGTGAATGTGAAATCTTGGTTTACCAAATATGTAATAAAAAAATCCCGAATTCGGGATTTTTTTTTATATATTAGTTAAAATTGCAAATAAATATCAAATATAAATAATATATCCTATTTTTAAATCTTTATATATAAATATATTAGGATTTTTTCAAATTTCTTTATACTTAGAAATTATATCAAAAACCTCGTTTCATTGTAAAGGTGATTCAGAATATTCCAATTGTATATCAGTTTTGACAATATCTATAGATTTTTTTGTTAAAATCATTCATTGAGTAATTTCTAAAATTTTTAACATTTTTATATCTATTATATCAAATATATTTTCTATAATTATTTGTAAATAGTAAAAAGTATAATAAAAAAATGGAAAAATAACTATAGAAAAATAACTTTTTGTATAAATTGCAAAAATTAATCAAAATAATATTATTAAATATTTAACAATATTATTTTTTATATATAATAGATATTTTACTAATATAATAAATCATAGAAATATTATTAAAAAGTCATATTTAGAACTAAAATAAATAGAAACACTATATGATATTATAAATAATGTACTAATTATAAAAAAATCATTTAATAAGTTAATTTTTCACTCATTTTTTAAACTAATTTTTTTTATTTTTCTGATATTTATTATAATGTAAAATAATATATAAACGAAAAGAAATAAAAATACATATAAAAATAATACATTTAATATATTAATACTTATTCATAACAAAAATGCTATTATTAAGCTATTTAATCATATTAATATTATATATTTTCAATCTCATGCTCACCATTTATTATTAATATAAAACAAATATCATAATAAAAAAATAATTATCAATCATAATATATTTTCGAAATTATTATAGAATCAAGAGATAAAAAAGGTAAGAATAAATGATATAAAAAAAAATGGGAAAATATAATAATTTTTAATTTTTCCAATTTTATAATCTGTAATAACTCAAAAAAATGGAGTTATCAATAAGAAAAAAACAATTGAGTAAATCAAATTCATTTCAATAAGTTAATTTTAATATTTATATTATATATTTTTTATAAACTATGCAATAAAAAAAGAGCATTGCCCTTTTTTTATTTTGATTTTTCAAATAAATATGGTGGAATTGATTGCAATTTTGAATCATAATCAATTATTAGAGGAGAACTAATGTTTGATGAATTTATTAAATTACTATCTCATCAACTCTTAGATCAATCTTCATTAAATGATACTTGTCATGCAATTTTAACAGGTCAATTAATAGGTATAAATTTGCTTCAAGATTTAATAACAGCATACCTCCTTAGATAAATCAAATCATATCATTGAGCAATCTCAGTAGTACAAGAAGATTTTTCATATTCTGGTGTACCAAATGGACAACTTGTCTTAGAATCAAATTTTATAGCTCATCATACTGTATTTTTTGTTGCAAAACTTCATTTCCAATACAATTGATTTTTTAAATTTGTTTCAACATTAGTTCAATCATATTTTATTCAAGCACTATTTACACTTACAATTGGTCATTCTGAATAAACTATTCATACACCATTTGTAATATTTTCATCTATTTTTACTTGTCAATTATATCAATCTTTGTTTTTTCCTATAACTACTAATCATAATATTGAATTTGAAACTGCTTTATCATAATACATATCTGATTTTATTGTCAAATTTCATCAATCTACTATTATAGTCTTTTTTCAAGAAATTTTACAAGGATTTGAACCACAATTTATTACTACATCCCTATTTTTAACATAAAATATACTTCATCATTTTAAAATTAATCATTTACTAGAATCAAAATTATTTATATTATTAATAGTAATAATATCAGTAGTATTTCAGACACTTGCCTTGCTTAAATCACTTCATTTTAAGTATTTATTCAAATTAGATTTAATATTTGTTTTTAAATCATATAAAGAAATTTTTGAAATATCATTAAAACTAGTTTTTGCTGTATCTGTTACTATACTTCATGCAGTATTTTTATCTAATCATTTATTTTTTGTTTGTGTTATTCATGTTATTTGTATTTCTGATAATGTAACTCAATTAGATTGATCATATTTTGAAGAATCATTAAAATCTGAAGTTTTATGTATTCAAAAATCTTTAAATCATGTTTGTACTCATGGTAAATCTACTGTTATAGTTGATCAAAATGTTCAAACATTATATTCTAAATCACTATACATAGCTATATATCTATCAGTAGATGTAATTCAATTATTAGTTTTAGGAATAAATCATATTATTCAATTATCTCACAAATTTAATCTATTTTTATCTATATATACATATCAATTATTTCAATTATATTTTGTATCTTTTTTAAAATATAAATTATTTATATCCATAAATGAATTTTTTGTTCAAATATAAGTTTCCAATTCATAAGAATTAATTGTTGAATTAATATTTTTTGTTGAATCTAATGTAATTTTCTTTTCTTGTCACTCTACTAATGGATAGATACTATCAACTCAAAATGTTAAAGCAGGAGAAAATCTGAAATCTATATCATTATTTACAAAATCTAATCATAAATTTTCTCATACTCAATCATATGTAAGTTTATTTTCTACTTTTATTATTAAATCTTTTAGTAATAATTTAGCAGAAGCAGATCAATATAGATTATTTCAATCTAAATCTTTATATTCATCATATGTAGGAACTCAAGATTTTATAGTTATATCTAATTCTCAATTATCAAATTCATTTCTAGTATCTAATGAGTTTAATGTAATATTTTTATAAGAACCATTAGTACTTAGTGACAGGTTATTAGTATTTTTATAAACAAATGATACTCAATTACCATTGTTAGAAATAATTGCATTTGATATTTTATTTTTACCTAATGTATTATCATAAATATTATTAAATACTATACTTTTAACTCAGCTTACAGGAGAAATATAATTATTATATTTATCATTATATGTAATATTTATATTATAGTTATCTTTATAATTTGCAACTTTACCAGAATAATTATTTTCTATATTTGCATTATTATTTATTGTATAAATTGATTTAGATTTATCAGGTACATTCGCTACTACTTTGAAATCTGGTGTAGAAACATAAGTACAATTACCAACCATATCACATATATTATCATTTGTCTTTTTATTTAGATTATCATATGATTCTATTATCCAAGAATATGCTCTATATCATGAATTATTATAGTCTAATTTATTTGATACATCTCTGAAATCATGACTAAATATTTTTTGATTAAATGTTGCTACTTTATTATCTCAATTTAAAGTAGATCATGTATATGTAATTGAATCAAAATTATTAATCTGATCATATTTTTCGAATTTTAAAATAGTTTTTCTTAATCATGAACCTGCATCATTTATTGTAGGAATTCTTATATTTCTATTTTCTAATGCAGAAAAAAATCTAGATGTATTTCAAATACTGCTTGATAAATAAGCTCAATTTCAATCATTTCAAGATTTATAATCTATTGATGTTAAAAGTGATGGTGATAATGAATCTTTATTTAATTTTAAACTTGTTATTCAATTGATTGTTTTTATAGGTATTCAAGTTCAATCATCATCAAAATTTCTAATTATTAATTTAGTATTATTAGCTACCAAAGATCCTGAATTTCATGCATAATCATATACGAAATCTTTTAAGTCTCATAATATATTTGTTGAATCATTAACTGTATTAGTTGTATCCCAATCATATGTTAATGTAAATCATATATATGAATTAGTTTTTGTACTAATATCGAATAATTTACTAGTTGATGTAACATTATTTGTATTTAATTTAGGATCTACTCCAATTAGGTTAGGAAAATTGATATTATTAATATTAGATATATAATCTTTATTACCTGGATCAGTACAAGAAATATTTAATTCAAATTTTCCAGATCATCATACCCCTTTATAATATAAATTACCTTTATCATAATATTGATTATCTATTCAATATAATGTAATAGTATTCAATACACAATTAACAGGTTTAGTATCTATTTTGTATGTCTTAGTTGAAGTGGTAACATTAGCAGGTGAAGTATTATCATATGCTTTGAATGTAAAATCATAAACTCAATCAGAAATAGTTGAAAAATCTATATCAGTATTACAAATAGTATATAATGGTCATTTTAATCATGAATTATAAATACTTCAATCAAATTTATTTCAATTTATTTCATATGAGCATGAATTTAATCAGCTAGGTCTCATATCTGGACTAAAAGCAGAAGTAACATCAATATGAAATATGATAAAAAACATAATTCAAAAAAGTAGAATTTTTAGATAGTTTTTCATATAAGAATAAAAAAATAATAAATATATATAATAAAGATATCATATATACTTATTATTTTCAACTATTTTACTTGATTTATTAAAAAATTATATTCTAAACTATTTTTGTCAGATAATTTTTCAAAAATCCAATCAAACAAAAACATAAAAAAATTACAATGACTATCAAATACTTGATTAGTATATATGTTTCATCTTGCCTGATATGATTCTATAGGACAAACTCAACAAAATGGTGCATAAGCACATATATCACAAGGCAAACTTTCTACAATTGAAGCATCCATCATTGCTCAGACTACTTCATTTTGTATTAAATCCTCTAAATTATTATCTACATCTCCTATTTTAAATGCATCATTATCCACCATTCTTCATTCATCACAAGTATAAATGCTTCCAGTATAGTCATATGCTATTTGTCATATTCCCGCTCAACAAGGACTTCTTAAATCCATAAAATTAACTTTTTCAGGACTTGTGATTTTTGATAAAAGGATACTTAAAAATCATTCATGAATAATAATTCATTTATTGTATAATTCAACTAAATATGAAAAATAATTCTTATAAAATTCTATTAATTCACTGTTTGTATATCAAAGTGTATTTTTTGTTTTTACAGCGAATCATAATCAATTAAGTTTTTTCAAAAAAATATTATCAAATCATAATTCAATATATGTATCTACTAATTCCTTATATCTATTTAATGTTTTTCTTGTTATTACTCACATTGCTCAATGAAGTATCTTTTTTCACTTTTTTATTTCCCATTCTCTTATTAGAATTATTTTTTCTCTCAATAAATCAAAACTAGATATAGTAGCTTTATTTCATATCATAAGCCTATTGAAATCATGTGTCTTTTTATCTCAATCAAGTGATGTAGATATAGATAAATTAGGATATGAAAATAGTTTTTCCAAGATTTTTTCATCTATCATTGTCAGATTTGAAACTAATGCATATGATATTTTTTTCTTTAATATTTTATTTTTTTCTTGCGCATAATTAATAATATAATCTATCATTTCAATGTTTACTAATGGTTCTCATCATTGAAATTCAATAGTTAAGTTATTAGATGGTGATGATAAAATAATATCTACTACTTTTTTTGCAGTATTTTTATTCATACTTAATCAATCATCTGTATATCTATAATCAGCAGCTGCATGACAATATTTACATTGATGATTACATCATTTTGTTAATACTATAATATGAAGTGTCGGTCAAATAAAATTTATTCAAAATCTTTTTTTATATTCAATAATTGAGTTACTTATATATTCTTCATTATTATTATTAAAAAATTTTTTTATATCTAAATTTTTATAAATTTCAGTATTTATATCTAAATTATTTTCTAGATAATTATAAAATTCATCATTTTTTAAAACTATTGATTCTCAATAAATATTTGATACTATTTTTTTTTCTTTTCAGAGATGATTAAATCTGATAAAAGGTATATTATTATTCATTTTTTATTAATATTAATTATTCTACATTTATACTTCACAAAGCTTGAGTTATTATAGCTTTTCTTATTTCCTTATTTTTATCAGCAATTTCAAATCTTAAAGAATTAAAAGTAAGTTCTGATTTTATTAATTTATAATCTATATCATCAATATTATCAAATTTTAATATATAATTTTTTTCATCCTCATCAATAATGTAATCCTTATCCTCTAAATATAAATTAATAGTATATAAAATAGCTTGCTTAGAATATAGGTTCTTTAAAACAATTAATTCTTTCATATTTTTTAGTTAAATTTGTAAATTAATACTTAATTAGTAATATTATACAAAATAATTATTTAATTCAATAAATAATAAAAACTAAATTATTAATTTTTATAAAATGAAGATTTTAACTCCTGTTCAAAATTTACTTGCTTGAATAGAAATAATTAATGCCTGAACAGATGAAATTTACTTTTGAATAGTTTCTGATTGATGGGAAAATAAACATGGTTTTAAAAGTATTTTAAATCGTAGAGATTGAAGATTTGCAAATATATCTACATATGAGGACTGAAAAAAATTAATTGATTATGCTAGAAGTAAATGAGTAGAAGCATATATTACTTTAAATAATTCTCCTATTATAGTAGACATAGAATTAATAAAACAAGAAATAAAAAGTGCAATATATATATGACCTGATGCATTAATTGTAAAAGATATATATATAGCAGAATTAATAAGAGAAATAGATAAAGATATAAATATACATTGTAGTAGTTTAAATCAAGTAATAAATTCAGAAAGTATAAAATATTGGATTGAAAATTTTAATATATCTAGAATGATCTTCCCAAGAAATATTTCAGCAAATGAAATAATAGAATTATGTTGAAAATTTCCAGAATTAGAATTCGAAATATTTATAAAAAACGATTGGTGCTATAATAGTGACTGAGTATGCTCTTCTCTTCATCTAGAATGACTGAAAAATTGAATCCCCTATGTTTGTAATAGGGAGTCAAAATACAAAACATCAGATATCAATTTCCAAGAAAAATACATAGATTTATTTAAAAAAACTCTTGATTGTAAAGTATGTATTCTTAGTGAATTAAAAAATCTAAAAAATTTAGTAAGTTTAAAAATTGTATGAAGAGAAAAACCTTTAAATATAATTTTAAATGATTTAAAATTTATAAAAAACTCAGTTAATTTTTTAAATTTATCAGATAGTAATAAAGAATATTTAGATTTTAATATTCAATTACATAAAAAAATAATTAAAAAAGATTGCTGATACAAATGATGTGAAATGTATAATAAATATTATAAATAAAAATGGAAAAAGCATATTTAATAACACATAATACAAATCTAGAAAAAGATTTTAGTAATTTTGATAGATTATATATTTGAGATCAGTATTGCGAACATAATTTATTCTATTTTTTAGATAATGAAATATTCATAAATAGAATAATTGTGTTAAATAAAAAAATAACAATTACAACACCAATAATATCAGAAAAATGAATAATAAAATTCTTTATTTTTTTAAATAATTTTTTGGAAAAAACCAAAAATACAAATATGGATTTAGAAATAGTAGTCAATGAACAATGAATATTCTTTAAATTATATAATGAGTATAATAATATAAAAATAGTATGGGGTAATTTCTTATCAGGTCAAAATAAAGATCCATATTTGAAAAATTTTATAGATAAGAATGAACATAAATATATAAGTATTGATTCTAATTATTATACAAATTTATTTATATCTAAAAATATTGATAGAATTGAATTATATAATGTTTTTCAATGAATAGAAATGGAAAACAATATTGAAATAAATTTATACTTCCCTTTTGTTATATATTCAATAAATAGATATTGTATTACTGCTCTAATTAATCAAAATAAAAAATATTTAGAAATAGTTGAGAATTGTATATGATGTAAAGATATAGAAAAAAATGATTTTGATATGGAATTAAACATATGAGAAAAAAATATAAAACAATATTTTAGATGAAATAAACAATTCTATCAAAATGATAAATTAATCGTATATAAAAATGTAAAAAGAATTATTTACAATTATGATTTGATTATCGAAAATATTAGTAAATAATTATAGACAAAATATAAATAATGTTAGACAATGTTAGACATATAATAGACAATAAAATAACTTATGAATTATGATAGATAATAATTATAATGAGAAATTCAGGATTTTTTTTAAAAAATTTGAAAAACAATATTTAATAGCGAAAACTAATGAAGAAAAAAGTTTTTTGTGGGATCTAGTTGTTGAATATATAGAAAAGAATAGAGATTTTGTGATGCAATATCCTATAGTACAATATTGGGAAAAAATAAAATCAAGTGAATATAATAAATTGGAAAAAATATTTTTTCAAGAGTATTGTTGAAGTGAAGTTAACTTATATTTTCATATACCATTTTGTAAAACTAGGTGTACATATTGTAATTTTCATATAATTACTTGAGACAAAAATAAATCATTAATTAGTCATGTATATATTAATAAATTATTAAAAGAAATTGATTTATTTATAAAAAATGTAGATGATTTCAAAGTTAAAACTATATTTATATGATGATGAACACCCTCTTATCTTGATGAAAATGATTTAGAATATTTATTATCAACAATACAAAATAAGTTTCAAAATAATTATGATAAAAATATTGAAATAAGTTTTGAATGAAATCCTGATTCATTTAATTTAGAAAAATTAAAAATATTAAAAAAATATAATGTAAATAGATTGTCTTTTTGAGTACAAACATTTAATAATGATATTTTAAAAAACATTAATAGAACTTATACAGAAAAAACAGTTTATGAAATAATAGATTTATCAAAAAAAATATGATTTAATAATATTAATATTGATATGATTTATTGATTACCATGACATAATTATGAATTAATGAAAATGGATTTAGATATAGTTTCTAAATTGGATATAAATCATATAACTTATTATCCTTTATATTATTATGATGAAGCAATTCTGAACAAATCTAACAAAAAAGAAAATAATATAAAACAAATATATAATTTTTATGATGAAGTAGTAGACATTTTATGAGAAAATAAATTTAATCAATATTGAAGAGAGTATTTTTGTAAATGAAATAATATTTCTAATTACCAAAATAATTTTGTATCCAATTGATTACTTTATTGATTTTGACATTCAGCATATTCATTTAATTGAAAATATGCATTTAAAAAAGATCATAATCTAAATAATTATCTATCAAGAATGAATAACTTAATAGATTTTTACAAATATGATTCTGAGAATAAAAATAGAAGATTATTTGTATTATGAAGTAGGAACATAAAAATAGAAAAAAGCAAGTTAGAAAATATACAAAACATTGATTATATAAAAAAAATAATTAAAATTTGTATAGAATTAAAGTTAATAAAAGAATTTGATAATTGTTATGAGTTATCAGGTAAATGATTGAAATATCAGGAAATATTAGCACATATGTTCGTTTAATTTTTAAGTATTTATTATGATTAAAGTTTTATATTTATTAGCGATTACATTATTAGTGATTTCTTGTGAAAAAATAGAACCAATTAAAAGTACTAATAATAGTTGAAATAATGTAAGTACATGAAATATAGAAACTATTTGAACTTGAAAAGTAGATAGTAAAAAAGAATGAATAGATTTGAATGATAATGCGTGAATAAATTTAGAAGAAGAGAGTGAAATAACTAAAAGATTTGATTTAATTTCTGAAAAATATCCAAATCATTCAGATTTGATGTGATCTATTCAATACGAACAATTTGTAGAATATGTATATTCTGTATTTGAAAAATACAAAAAAATATGATGAAAAGAATGAGATGCTATAAATAATTATATTTATGAAAAACTTATTCCTAAAGTAGTAATTAATAATTATGTATTAAATTGAAGAATAACTGAAGAAGAATCTGAATTAGTTATTCAATCAATAAAAAGAAAAGATTTTAATACTCTAGAAGATAAAAAATTATTAACTGAAAAGTTTAAAATTTATTTCGAAGAAAAAAAATTTAATCCTTTCGTTAAAAGTCTAAATACAAAATGATTAAATAAACAAGAAAAAACTAATCTAGTTTTACAAGATAAAACATGAATTTTTTATCAAATATTAAGTAATAGATATGACTGGAATAAGATATGAATATGATATAAACCAGCAGATATGGAAGCAGAACTTACTAAATATTTAGATTCTAAATTAACTTATGTTTTATGAACAATTTGAGTTAGTGAAACTGAATTAGAGAAAGCTATCTATGAAAAATATAAAATAAATACAATTGAATTATTAGCAAAAGATATTTTTTCAGATTATAATAATATAGTAAAAAAATATAATTTAGAATGAAAAATACCACTTGATAGAGCTTATAGAGACGATGAAATAAATGATATTTTCGTTGATAGAGCTACGGTAGATAAATATGTAGATAATTTATCTTCTTGACAAACTATTAGTTTTTTAAAAGATGTTGAAAATTTGAGATTAAAAATGTATTTATTGTCATATCTATGAAGAAATAGAACTGATTTAGACGAAAAACAATGATTATGGTCATCAAAAGCAAGAGCAAAATTTATAGATGAAAAATATGGAGATTGAGTACAAAATATTTTTAGATTAAGCAGATATATTCCTTGAGAAGAAGTTAAAATTGATTTAAATTGAAATTCTAATTTATAATAATAATTACATTATCATGAATGATTCAAAGTATAAAAAAATAATTATATTTACAGTACTAATTATATTAATTGTAAGTTGATTAGTGTTGAATTTTTATTATTTTTCAAAAGATAAAAATTCAAAAAATGAAATTATATGAGTACATGTAAAAGAAAAACCTTATACTTCATCATGATTATTAGTTTGAGAAAAAGATAAAGAAAGAACAATAGAAACCGATAATGATTTATGAAAACAAAATACTGAAAAAACAAATGCTATAAAATCATATCTAAGAACTTTCTGTAAATCATATGATGATGTTAATTTATTAGTTACATCAAATTATTTTAAATTATTGAAAGAAAAAGTAGACGATTTCGAAAAAAATACAGGTAAATTCATATATATTGAATTACCTACTTATGTGTATGAAAGTTGTACAAGTAAAAGTCCAGAATATTTAGAAACACTAATATTGTATTTACAAACATCTAATCAAGATATTCCAGAAATAAAAAATAAAATAAATAATACAGTATTAGAAAATTATATAAAAGATTTAACATTAGTTGAAGAATGAAAAATTCCAAGTAAAATAAAAAATAAAGAAAACTTTAATAATTTCTTTTTAAATGAACAAATAGTAGATTTAGAATCATTTTATTATCCATATTATGTAAAAGAAAAAAATAATGTATCTTCTTTCTTGAATAAACCAATTTTTTCATTAGATTGAGACAATAAAAATAAAGAACTAGCATTAAATAAACTAATTATAGAGTTAAATAAATTATGAATTAATTGATTAGATGAATTTAAAAAATTGTTACTAACTAATAATGATTTTAAAGATATAGAAGATGTTAAAAAATCTATTATTCAAGATTATAATAATATAACTTCTAAAGATACTGAATTGAAAAATATTCTAAATAACTTATGAGAATATAAATCATACATAAATACTTGAAAATACAAAGAAATATCTAATAATAAAGAAATAGATTGATACTTAAAAAATCTATGAAAAAAAATGTTAATTTTTTCTATTGTTAATACAGACTATGCAGATTGATTAAATGAAACATGGTCTGGAAAAGAATTCTTTTGAAATGAAGAAACATGAAATGGAATAATAAGATTAAACTTTATATATATACTTACACAATAATATGAAAATAAATAAAAATATTAAATCTTTTTTAAGAGAAGAAGATTGAAAAGCTATAAAGAAAAGTTTACTTATATCTTCACTATGATTGATAGTATGATTTTGATTATCTAGTTCTGTTAATGCAGATCATAGTAATTATAATAATCATAATAGCTGAACTTGAGCTAATAATCATTCATCTACTCATAGTAATCATAATAGTCATTCATCATATTAAATTTCTAAATATCACAAAATGAAATTAATTAAAATTGTTTTAATAATTTTTCTACTAACTATCCCCTCATTATCATTTGCATGAAAATGATATGATTTATGACCTGAAAATATTAGCTGGAATGTTAGTTCGTGAAATAAAATATGTCCTAATTGAAAAGTCTTATTGGATAAGGATGATAATAAAAGTCAACCTAGGAATTGAACTGTTTCTTGTTTCAGAAAAGATAATACTGCACCAACTATAACACCAACATGATTTCAAGATAATGTGTGGGTAAATACTAATGTTACTGTTAATGTTAAAGTAAGTGATAGTCAGTCATGATTATGAGCTATTTATTATTATGTAAATTTTGTTAAATATAATGCTGATTCTGATTTCAATATCAATCTAACTGAAGAATGATATTATTTTATTCAGATATATGCATATGATAAAGCAACTATTAATTGAGATACCTGATGAGCAGCTACAGCAAACCTTGCAAGTAAAGAAATTATTGTAAAGATAGATAAAACAAAACCTGGTATAGTAGTAGATGAAATAAATGATTGGATAAATTTAAAACCAAAAATTAATTATAAAGTAAATGACTTTTATCAATGAAAAGATATTAGGTTTAAGACTTTTACATGTAATTGAAAACCTAATTATTCGAATTATTTACCTCCAGTAGTAAATTGAAGTATAACTTGAAGTTGTAATGCTTGAATAAAAGACTGTAGTAAAGATGCAAATTATGAACCAAATACAAGTAAATGTAACTGGTCATGTGATGATTGATATGTAAAGTCTGCTGATGGAAAATCATGTATGGCTGAAGCAATAAGTTTATCTTGTAATAGTTACACAGGTACTACACTACCTACAAATGTATATTATTATTCGAAAGATAATTCATTAATAAGTGAATGAGCTTCAACTTGAAAAGTATTTTGGTCATTACCAACTTGAGTATCATTTGAATGAGATTTTACTTCAAATTATAATGTAGTATCATGAAATTATGTACCTAGTTTGGATAATTGTAGTTATTCATGTAATGATTGATATCATTTAGAAACAAATAATGCTTGAAAATGTGTAAATGATACATCTGTAGTATGTTGTAGTAAGCCACCTCTATGATATATAGCAGATACAAATTTTACTGATTGTACTCTAGCTACAAATCAAAATACTCCTCAATGTCAATATAATAATTTATGTTCTTGATATGTAAAAGATGTTCTTTGAATATGGAATTGAACTACAAAAAAATGGTCATATACTGATCAGACTTTAACTAAATTTTCAAATGTATCAAATGCATGTTGATATAGTAATCTTCCAAACTCAGATTGATTTGTGTGTGATAAAAGATATTATTTAATTTGAAGTGAAACTAATAGTACTTTAAAATGTGAAGTAGTACCAGTATGAGAATGGTCTAGTGATTGAGTGGATTGAAATAAAAAATTCCCTTGTACAAATAAACCAAATAATGCTGATTATACAAGTAATTGAGATAATAATAATTGTAGTTGGACTTGTAAGAACTGATATGAAAAAAATTGAAATAGTTGTAAATCATATGATTGGGATACATCTGGATGGTCTAGTTGTTCTGAATCATGCTGATGATGAACAAAATCAAGAAGTGTATTCTGTACTAATTCAAAATGACAAATAGTAAATGATAATAATTGTATTTGAAATAAACCAACAGATACATCTTCATGTAATACTCAGTCTTGTCCAGTAAACTGAAATTGTTCATTTTTACCATGAATATGTTCATCTTGAAATGTATTTTGAGATAATTGAGTATCTTGTGGAATTAGAACTTGGTCATGCTTATGACAATTCTGATGAAATGATGATTCTTGCTCAAAAGATTTATGAAATTGTAATTCAAGTTCTTGATGAAATAATTAAAAAATAAATAGTAGAATTAATTCTACTATTTATTTTTTTACCAATCTTTTTCTAATTCATCAGGATTATTATTAAGTTGATTATTATTTTGAAATTGAACTCAATTACTATTATAAAATTGTCTAGTAAATTTTTCTTCTTCAGATAGTTGTTTAACATAGTTTGTTATATCTACTACTTCTTGATTACTTAATTGAATATCTTTTATTGTTTCAGACTCTATATTATTTCATAATTCATTTTCTTTATCTTTTTTATCATCTTCACTACTTCATTTTTCTTTTTTTTCTTCATTTTTCTCATTTTTTTTATCATTATTTTCTTTTTGTTTTTCCTTATTTAATTCATCTTGTTTTTTCTGTTCTTCTAGCTTTTTTTGTTCCTCTTGTTTTTTATTATCTTCATCATCTTTTTTTTGTTTTTCCAATTTTTCCAATTTATTTTTAACTAAATCATAATTAAAAACTACATCTTTATTTTTTTCTTTATCGAAATTACTTTTAGTAATTATATTTTTATATTTATTTAATGATTGAGTAAATAAATCTATTTTTTTATCTATTATTTCTTGTTTTTCTCATATTTTATAATATGTATTTCAAATATTATATTCTAGATTTGTTCCTGATAAATATTTTTGTGTTTCTGTATATATATTTAATGCTCCTGTGAAATCAGAATTATTATAATTATTATTGCCGCGAAGAAAATAATAATTTCATAATAATAATTTATAATTAAATATAAAAATTGAAATTATTAGTATAAATAAAATAAATACTATTTTTTTAACCATAAAAAGTTATCAGATATTAAAAATAAGATAAAAAATACAAAAGAAATTAATATAAATATGCGAGTAAAATCAAATCTATAATCAATATTCTTTTTCATAATTGATAAATTTACATTATTACTTATAAAATCATTTATATTATTAATATTTTCAAAATTTATAAATTCTTTATATGAAAAATTATATTTGTTAGTTATATATTTTAATTCATTTATATTTAATTTTGTTATTACTTCTTCTCATTTATATAATTTATATGTTGTAATTCCATACATATTTTTTCAGATGGGTATTTTTCATCATTTTTCTGATCATATTCATATTATTGAAACTTTTAATCATTTTTCATTTATTGTATCTATAGCTTTTTGAGATATATTTATTTTCTCATCTCATCAATCTGTCAGAATAACAATAGTTCATCATTCATCATTATTGAAATAATTATTTAGACTATCAAATACACTATTTAAATTGGTTCAATTTTTGGAAATATTTTTATTATTAATAGAAAATAATACAGTGTTAAATAATGACAAATCATTAGTAAAAGGCAATATTTCAATAGATTCTCAAGAAAATATCATTAATCAATAATTGTTATTTAAATTTTTTGAAATGTAAGTATTAATTAATTTTTTTCATAATTCTAATCTAGAAATCTCTTTATTATTATCCAATCAGTCAAGAGTATCCATACTCTTACTTACATCCAAAACAAAGACTACTTTTCATCATTCTACTGTCTCTAACTTAGAATTAATTCATCATTTAACTTCAAAAATATTAATAATTACAAATAAAAATGAAATAAATAAAAAAATAGAAGAATATAAATTTTTTTTATATTTACATATCTGATACAACAAATAAATTCATATTACTAAAAATAATATGAAAATTATAACTGACAGATTATTTAAATTTGAAAAAAACATAGCTTTTGTTGTTAAATTCTCTTTATATATTTAATAGTAAGTAAGCAAAGGTATAAAAACATTAAAATATATATAAAATAATCATATTTTTCTTTATTTATATTTATAGTTTGTGATACTATTTCTCTTTTTTCCAGTTTTGAAATTGTATTAAATATGTTTTCTAATGATTGTTTATCTCTTGCTAAGAAAAATTTCGCATCAGTACTTTTAGCTATAGCTTTAAGTACATTTTCATTTACTCATCATATTTCCATTTCCTCTACTTGTCACAATGGATTCGTAATTGAAATCGTTGTTTTTTTATCTCATCAAATTCATATAGTGTATATTCTTATTTTTCATCAAAATTGTTGCTTTATATAAGATAACGCTGCTAAAGGATTTATTCACTTATTAGCTTCTCAATCAGTAACAAGTATTATTATTTTTTCCCTATTATCATTATTATGAAGTAGTT
Organism: Candidatus Altimarinota bacterium; assembly: GCA_943356435.1. Lineage (GTDB taxonomy): Bacteria > Patescibacteriota > Gracilibacteria > BD1-5 > UBA6164 > UBA6164. The sequence goes on along the minus strand of CALREY010000016.1, from coordinate 9,354 downwards.
TTCAAGCTAAAATCAATGCATCTCAAGAAGCAGTTCATTGTAATTCAAAATAATTTTGGTTAATAGTATTAATCGTAATATTATTTATTGTTTTTTTTATAATATTATAATCAAAACTAAGAGGTAAAGACGTAAATACTTTTCCTGAATATACTATTAATCAAACTCTATCAGTTTCTATTTTATTAACAAAATCTCAAATTACAGATTTAGCTACCTCCAATCTATTTGGTTCTAAATCCTTTGCAATCATAGAATATGAAATATCTAAAACAATTTGAATATCTATTCCACTTTTTGTTACTTTTTCCAGTTTATTTTCTATTACAGGTTTAGAAAATATTATGATAAAGAAAATGAATATTAAAAAAATAAATAAATAATAAATTTTATAATAATTAGTATTAGAACTAAATATAGTTTTAACATCATTTATTCATGAAAATAATATTTTTTTTCATCACTTAAAATATAACAATAATAAAAATAATATTATTGGTATTATTAATAAAAAATATCAAATATAATAAAATTTAATCATAATTATTTTATAATTTTAACTAATTGATCTATTAACTCATTCCTTATTTTGTTGTCATCATTTTTATCACTAAACTCACTATAATAACTTTTTTCAAACAGATTAATTAATTTTTTATCTATATTTGTACTTTTTAACTCTTTTAATGTTAAAATTTCGCTATTCTCTATTTCTAAAATAGTAAAATACGATCTAAAATATGAATTTAATTCAGTATAAAAATCAGACTTATTATATTTGTCTATATTTTTTTTAAGTTTATTCAATAATGCAATTAAGTTTTTTTTCTTTTGTATTTTTTCATCTATAATTTTTTTCACTTTTATTTCTTTATTTACATAAAAACGATAATAAATTAAAAGTCATACAAGTAAAAATATAATAACAAACTGATATAATAGATAATTACCTAAGTCTATTACTGGTCATCTTTGTCATTTTATATCATCTTTTGAAGCGAATGTAGTATAATTATTTAATAATAGTATTATAGTAACTAAAATCGAAAAAAATCTATTTATCATAAATTTGAAATTATTATTAAAATATTTTATAAAACTCTTTATATAAATTTTTAGTTTCATCTAACAAAATATATCTTCCTCAATTTTTCAAGACAAAACTTTTTAATTCATTTATTTTCATTAATCTTAATTCCCTATATTTTTTTATTTTCACTTCATTATCTAAATCTAAAAATATGTTTTGTAATCACTTATTTAATCATATTACTCAATCTCAAATTAAGTTATTCTCAAATGAGTTAAATACATTACACAAAATTAAATCATTTTTTACACCAAGTATTTTTAAATCTGTTTTATTAATGTCTAATTTATCAGTAATATATAATACAAGTGAATTTTTTATTCTAAGTGAATTAAAATAACTTAATCAATCTTTTTTTATTTCTTTATCTTGATTTTTAATATTAAATTTATCATAAAAATTAAGTTTTAAAGAATTATTATCTATTATTTTATCAACAAACTTTACAATATTTACAAAATTATGCTTTCCTTTTTTAGCAATACTTATATTAGAATTATTATTATCATAAACTAATGCTCATACTTTGTCCCCATTTTTTAATGCAGAAAATCATATTAAATATAAAATTGCATAAACTATATCTATTTTTTCACTGTTAAGTCATGAATTGTAAAAAGATTCATTTAAATCTATTATAAAATAAACATTTAATTCCCTTTCTTCATCATATAATTTGACCAAAGTTTTTCATTCTACATCTGACTTTACAAAATCAATATTTTTTACATTATCATAAAAATCATATTCCTTATAAGTAGCAAATTCTATTCATCTTCATTTAAATTTTGTTTTGTAATTTCAAACAAAAAGACTATCTACAATAGAATTAGTCTTTAACTCTAATAATTTATGTTTTTTATCATGCATTATTATAAAATTTAAAATTATTATTTTATTTCCACTTTATTTAAAATCATTTCTATTACTGTATCTGGACTTATTCAATCAGCTATAGATTCATAATTCAATATAACTCTATGTCTTAGCACTCATTTAAACATAAACTTTATATCTTCAGGAATTACAAAATCCCTTCATTCTAAAAAAGCATTTGCTTTGGCAACTTTTATCAAAGCAATAGAAGCTCTAGGAGATGCTCAATATAATAAATATTTTTTTATTTCTTCATCATTTCTACTGCAAAATATTAAGTCTTTTACATATATATAAATATTATCATCTACATGTATTTTTGATATTTCATTTTGCAATATATCTAAATCAGTTTTTTTAAGTATTTTATTAATTTTTACTATTTCATCTTTACTATATTTTTTCATTATTTCTATTTCCTCAATTTCAGAAGGATAATTTATAATAGTTTTTAATAAAAATCTATCAAGTTGAGCTTCTGGTAAACTATATGTTCCATCTTGTTCCAATGGATTTTGAGTAGCTAATACCATAAATTGTTTATCCAATTTAAAAGTATCATCTCAAATAGTAACTTGTCTTTCAGCCATAGCCTCAAGTAATGCTGATTGTACTTTTGATGGAGCTCTATTTATCTCATCTGCTAATACTAGATTAGAAAAAATAGGTCATTTTTTTACTGAAAATTCTTTTGTATCAGGATGATAAATTCTATTACCTATTAAATCACTAGGTAATAAATCTGGAGTAAATTGGATTCTATTAAAATTCAAAGAAACTACCTCTGATAATGTAGCAACAGATAATGTTTTAGCTAATCATGGTGCTCATTCTAAAAGTATATGTCATTTACATAATAGACATACTAACAAATCGCGAATTAATCATTCTTGACCTATTACTTTCTTAGATATTTCTGATACAACACTATTAATTCTCTCCATAAAAATTTGTAAAACATATATAATATATTATTTCAAATAGTATTCATATAATTTCAAAAATAAAGTTTTAATATAATTTTTAAGTTGACAATATTTTATTCATAATGCTAATAAAAATTAAACAAAATTTGAAAAAAAATTGTAAAATAATATTTTTTTTATACAATGTACAAAATTGTTTTTCTATTAATATTTAATGCATGTGATTTAAAAAAAATACTATAAAAAAGAAAATTGAACCTGTTGAAAAATCTGCTCTGATACCTAATTTAATTTGAGCTACTGTTTTTTTATTAATTATTATTATTTGATTTGTTCTTATAAATTATACTCATATATTTGATTTTAAAATTGATAATGTTAAAAGCCTTAACCCAAAATCATCAAAAAATCAAGAACAAACAATAATAAAAGAAAAAGAAGAACAATTAAAAGGTAAAATGAATATATTAATTGTATGAAGATGATGAGGTGATCACGATGCACCAGATTTAACTGATACAATAATTTTAACGAGCATTAATTCTGATTCTAAAACAATCAGTATGTTATCTATTCCTAGAGATACTTATATACAATATCCTGGAACTAAAAAAAGTTTTTGAAAAATAAATTGACTATACGTAAAAGCTACGCATGAAAATAAGTCAAAAAAGATATGAATGGAAAAACTAAAAGACAAAATAACAGAAATGACAGGAGAAAAAATAGACTACTATGCAAATGTAGATTTTGAGTGATTTAAAAAAATCATAGATACTATTTGATGAGTAGAAATAGATGTTGCTGAAAATTTCATAGATGATAGATATCCTGATTGAAATTGATGATATAAAACATTAGTATTTAAAAAATGAGTATGGACATTTGATTGAGATAATGCACTTAAATATGCTAGAAGTAGACATTCAACAAGTGATTTTGATAGATCAAATAGACAACAAATAGTTATAAAAGCAATTAAAGATAAATTAACTTGAAGTTATTTCTTAACATCTCCATTAAAAGTAAATGCATTATATAAAGTTTTTAAAGAATATGTAGATACTGATATAACTTTATCAAATATATTAAAGATATCATATACATTAAAAGCTAAATGAGATTATAAAATTGTTTCATCGAATTTAAATAATAGTTGTTTTTATTGAAGTTTCTCTTGCGAAAAATGAGGTTTTCTATATACTCCTGAAAGAAGTGCATTTTGATGAATGTCTGTTCAATTAGTTGAATGAACTGATATTAAAAATCTAAATGACTTTGAAATACTAAATAAATTTACAGATATAGTATTTAATAATCCGAAAGTATATACTGAAAATTATAAAATAAATGTTTTTAATGGTACGAAAAAATCTAATACTGCATCAAAAATAAGTGATGATCTTATTAGATACTGATTTAATATACCAGAAAAAAATTCTATATGAAATGCCGATAAGATATATGAAAATTCAATTATATACTATAATTGAATAAGTAGTAATTCAGATACTATTAAAGCATTAAAAAAATTATTTACATGAGAATTTAAAAAAACAGACTTACCCTATTTTTCTACTGATAGTGCTAAAATAGAAATAGTAATTTGAGAAGATTTTAAATGAGAAGAAAATCCATTTAAATTTTAATAAAGATTAATATATGACAATAAATAGAAGACCTTTGAATAAAAGAAAGTTTCATACGACATTTACTAAAAAATTTAATGCTCAAGCACATAAAATTTTGGACAATAAAAACTGAAAAAGTACATTTATGAAATTCATAATGTATTGATTCGGTGCTTTTGTTGCGTTAATTATTTTATGATCTATTTTCGTTTATACTAAATATATTGTAGGTTTACCTGAAATTAGTGAGCTTGAAAATTTAGAAATTGCTGAATCTTCAATTATTTACGATAGAAATTGAAAAGAATTATACAAAATATTTAAAGAAAATAGAACATATGTTTCATATGAAAATATAAATAAAAATATGATAAATGCTCTAGTATCAATAGAAGATAAAAGATACTGGACTAATCCATGAGTTGATATATTGTGATTATTTAGGGCTTGATTAAATTTTGCATTGTGAAAATCTGATGATGTAAAATGAACATCTACTCTAACTCAACAATTAATCAGAAATACTATAATAAAAAATGAAAAAAGTATTGAAAGAAAAGTGAAAGAAATATATTTAGCGTATAAATTAACATCAAGTGTTTCAAAAGAAAAAATATTAGAACTATATCTAAATAAAATATCTTATTGAAATAATGCCTATGGTATAGAAGAGGCAGCTAAAACATATTTTTGAAAAAGTTCAAAAGATTTAACAATTCTTGAATCATCAATTCTTGCATCATTACCTAAATGACCTACTTATTATTCACCATATAGTCATCCAGATAGACTTGTATGATTCCCTTATATATATTCATGAGATAAAGAAGAGGAAGTAGTAAAAATAGTAAGTCAAAAAGATAAAGAATCAAACATAGATTATGTAAAGACACTAACAGATTTTGTTTCTTGACTAAAATCAAGTAGACTAGAATGAACTGAAAAAACTCTAATATGTAATTTAAAAAAAGAAGACTTTAAAACAGCTATTACAATTGATTGAGATTGATGTACTGTTATTCCTTACTCAGAATTAATTACATTACTAAATAATGTAAGAATCAAAGTATGAGATAAGTATGTAGAATACGAAACTTGAAGAAAAGATAGAGTATTATGAAGAATGCTAGAAGATAAATATATAACATTTGATGAATATAAATCTTCTATAATTAATGCAATTTGATATACATTTAGTCAAAGAAAAGAAAATATTAAAGCTCCTCATTTTGTATTTTATGTAAAAGAATATTTAGAGGAAAAATATTGAAAAGAAATTGTAAGTGTATGATGATTAAAAATATACACTACATTAGATTTAAATTTACAAGAAAAAGCAGAGGAATTAATTACAAAACAAACTGAAATTAATGCCAAAAAATTTGATGCGACAAATGCAGCATTAATAAGTATTGATAATAGATCATGATGAATAATATCAATGGTCTGATGAAAAGATTATTTTGATAGTGAAAACAAATGAAATGTTAATATAACTACATCTAAATTACAACCTTGAAGTTCATTTAAACCATTTGTATACTCTATTTGAATGTTTAATAAAGCAATATGAACTAAATCACCAATATATGATTTAGAAACAAAATTTCCTGGATGATATAATCCTTCAAATTATGATTGAAAATTTATGTGAAAAATGAATATTTCAACAGCATTAAACAATTCAAGAAATATTCCTGCACTAAAAATGTTTTTCTTAGCATGATGAGAAAAAAATATCATTGCTTTCATGAAAAAAATATGAGTTAATTCGTTAAAAACAAATTGATCATATGGAGCATCATTAGCATTATGAACGTGAGAAATGACTCCTTTAGAACTAGCATCTGCATATTCAGTATTTGCTAATATGTGAGTAAAAAAAGAAATATCTCCAATTCTAAAAATAATTGACTCTAAAGGAAATATTATAGAAGATAATAGTAAAGCTAAGAAAAAAGAAGAAAATACTATATCAGATGCACAAGCATACTTAATAAATAGTATATTAAGTGATACTTCTAGTCGTCCATCATGATGGAATAAATACATAAGTATAAAAAATAGACAAGTAGCTGCTAAAACATGAACTTCTACTAAACAATATGAAGTAAAGTGAGAAAAACAAAAATATCCAAGTAACTTATGGACTGCTTGATATACTCCACAAATAACTACTATAGTTTGGGCTTGAAATACGGATTGAAGTCAAATGAATCAACAATGAGATTGATTGAATTGAGCTTGACCAATATGGAGAGATTTTATGGAATTTGCTCATAAATGATTAGAAGTAGAAAAATGGAAAAAACCATCATCTGTAAAAGAAATATTTATTTCTGAAATCTCATGATTATTACCTGATCCAGAAAAAACAGATAAATCAATGATAATAAGTTCATTATTTGCAAATACTCCTAAAACATATGATAGAAGTTATAAGCAAGTAGAAGTTGATTCATTATGTAATTGAAAAGTAACTGAATCTACTCCTGAAGCAGCAATAAAAAAAGTAACTGTTTTAGAGTTAAATGATATTGATCCTACAAATGAAGCATGGCAAGCACCAGTAAGAGCTTGGGCAAGATCAGATGCATTTAAAGCTAAATATTGAAACTTTGCAGACTTAGTTACTGATGTAAGTAATGAAATTTGTGAAAGAAATTGAACTAATTCTGACATTACAATAAATGCTAATGTAAAAGATAACGATACATTATCTGCCTGAGAAAATTATATAGAATTAGATTATAGCAGTAAAAATCCAATAATAAAAATTGAAATATTGATAGATGATACTGTTGTAGATGAAATAAAAATAGAATCTAAAACGGAATGAACATATTCTTGAAAAATATTTATTCCTGCTTCTAAATCTTGAAAACAAGCAAAACTAATTTTTAGAGCTGTTGATGAACAATACTTTTCTAATACAGTTAGTAATAATGTATTAATTACAAAAAAAGATACAGTATCAACAAAAATAGAATTAATAAATCCAATTGATTGAAGTATTACACTATATAGTAAAGATTTCTTTAATCTAAAAGCTAAAGTAAGTGATAATTCAGCTATAGAAAGTATTAATATACTTTTAGATTGAAATATCGTAAAATCATGAATAACTGATAGAAATATTGTTTTCCCTATTAATTCAGAAAAAGATATGACACTATGAATACATACTATTACAATTGAAGTAATAGATAATAGTTGAAATAAAACTAATAAAGATATAAAAGTTGATGTAATCGAAGGATAAAATAAAGCCTTAGCCTAAGATTGAAAAACTTAAAAATAATCAAAAAAAAAAGAGTTTGTCACGAAAACTCTTTTTTTATATTCAAAAATTATTAAATCATCTACCATGCATATGATTTCTCCTTGTTCTATGATTAGAATAATCATCTTGAAAATTATTAAACCTTCATCTTCTATTATCAGAATTAAAATTTCAATCATTATAATAATCATTTCTATTTTGCATTCTAGGATTAGTATACCTGTTATTAGGCATATAATCAGATTCTATATATCAATTATTATTATGTTTATTTAGCATTTCTATAATATCGTTTCATGAAATTAATTGCAAATTTCAATCTAGATCTGAATTTATCCTTAGATTTTTAGTAAATATTAATTCTCATCTTAATCTTTGTTCGTTACCATTTACAATAAATATATAATCATTTACATTTCATCATAATAATACTTCATCTCACCTTTGTCTCAATCTAAGTCTTGTTCATTCTAAAAATTCCTTTCAAACAACAGAATCTACTGTAAATTTTTTATCTAATTTTTCTACTTTAGCTTGATCTGTAGTTGCATCATTATTTGAATTAATGTCTGCTATTTCTACTCTATCTGGTATTTTTGTTTCAGGTAAGGTGTTATCTAGAGCTTTCTTTGTATTTGGTCATATTTTTCAATCAGGCTCCAATCATTTCTCTGTTTGATACTTAATCACTTTATCAATCAAACTACTATCTCATTTAATATATGAATTTAATATATCATTATATTTTTTTAATTCTTCTTTTGATAAATGTTTTTCATTGTATTTTTCAGCAGATTTTTCTATATTAGATAATTGCTTTTCATTTGCTAATACAAAATCTCATTTAGCTTCATCAATTAATTTATCAAGTTCTGGTTGATGTTTTTCAATTTGATCTAATATTTCATCTGTTTGTTGTGCAAGTTCACTTAGTACTAATTCATCTTGTGTATTATTCAATTGATCATTATTATTTAAATTTTCCATATTTTTATTATTAATATTAAATATTATCAAAAAGTTTATCCAAATTTGCTAGCTCCACGCTTATTTCCTTTATTTCTTCATCTTTTACATTTTTTAGATATTCATTCGTCTTTTTAATTATTATTTCCATTTCATTTTGTTTGATAACTCAAACTTTATCTATTGAATCTAATATTATTCTATAAAATTCATCAAGAATATATTCTTTTTCCATGCTGTTTAATCAATATATTGATTCTCACAATTTATTTATTAAATCATTATCTAAAGGAAATTTTTTTAATATTGTTAGTAAGAATATTTTCTTCTCCTTAAAAGATTTATTTAAAAAATCACTATAAGCCTTGTTATTGTTTACTGACATTTAAATTTTTTATTAAATATATATAAAATAATAATATATTTATTAATTTATTACAAATATTAGCTAAAATAATACCTAATTAATGAAATAATTATGATATGTTTTTATAATGAGAATAATTCTTATTTTAATTTGACTTTTATTTAATTATAAATATTCTACTTATAGAGAATATTTCTCTAAATTTATATTAATAA
>CALREY010000015.1 GCA_943356435.1 Candidatus Altimarinota bacterium | reverse complement strand
CTATTAAATATTTAACAAAAATAGAATTATTCATAATAATATAGTTAAAAAAATAATAATCGTATTATATATTTTATTTAAAATAAGTAAATAATAAAATTGATTTAATTTAATTTTATATATAATAAATCTACATATAAGGACCTAGCTTAATTAGAAGAGTATTCGGATTCCGACCCCGAAAGGCGTAGGTGCAATTCCTACGGTCCTTGCCATATAATAAAATAAACTAGAAAAAACTATTATGGATATATTTCATAATAGTTTTTTTATTTTCCCATAATTTTTAATATAAAAAAGTATTTGATTTTTGAAATTATTTTTATATAATATGTGCTTTAATTTTTAACATATAAAAATATGTATAGACAAATAGATTGTGCATCGTCGTATTTAACTAGGTGAAATTTAGCAAATAGCAATAGAATTGAAAATAACTGAAATATGCACAGAATATGAAAAGCATTTTTTAATAAAGAAATGTTAGTGAAGTTGTATTGAAGTATAGAAAAAGCAGAACATAATCTGAATTGAAACTCTATAACAGATACAAGAGATAATACTTCTGATACAGTAAGAAGCATTTTAAATTAGAAAAATATCTACCAATAATTATTTTATGGCAGATATTTTTTTAGTTTAAAGTAAAAAGTATATATAATTGCATTAATAAAACAAATATGATAATATATATAATATAATTATTAATAAATAAATTTTATGAAAAAATATACTTTATTATTGACTACAATAATAACTTTGATACTAACTGTGTTATTTTCAACAATGCCGTTAAACTGATTATCTCAAGCTGATGTATCAAATATGTTTCCTACATATATTACTCCTGCATGATATACTTTCAGTATTTGGATGATCATATATATATCTTGGATTACTTTATCCCTGTATATTATAATTAAAAAACCGAAAGATATAACTAAAAAAGAAATTAATTTCTTGGCTGCAGCAATATTTATATCTGCAATTTGGTTGATTCCATACCATTATTTAGTAATATGTATTACATTGTCACTTATAGTTTTAATTCTTGGATTGTTATACTTTTTAATTAAATATCCAAGTTTAAACAAATTATTTAACATTGTTAATGAGATATATTTTTGATGGATATATGCAGCTACATTATTAAATATTCATTTATTATTAGTATTTAGAGATTTCTATGAATATTGAGTAATATTATGAGTTGTATCTATATTAGTATGAGTACTATTAAATATATATTTATTAAGAAAATATTCTACATATATTGCAAGTCTTATATTGGTATGGGCTCTTTTCTGAATAATTGTAAAACAAATGAATGAAATGATATTAAATAGCTCTATTATATGAATTTTTCTAATATTATTAGCAATTGTATTTAATATATATAATAATAAACAAGAGTATTGTAAAAAATAAAAAATGCATAATATTTGCAATTTTTATTAAAAAGTTATAATATTGGATGTATTATTTTAAAAACATTAAATAATTTTTCTTGTTTTATTATAATATTTTTACATACTAAAAAAATAAATTATGGAAGCAAACTTAAAAAAAATAATAGAAAATATTTCTTCAGTATCTACTAAAGAAATAGCAGAAGATCATATTAAAGATATAATTATCGATAGTGAAGCAAAAAGTGTAACAATAGTAATAGACAGAAAATATGCATTGAATCAATTAATTTCTAGTGAAAATATTGATAATGTACTTAAATCAGTAAAAAAAGCTTTCTGAGAAGACTATGAAACAATTCTTAAATTAATGGATCACAAACATGGAAGATATGGTAATGAACACCATGATAGAGAAATGAATATTCCACATACTATACATTTTAGTTAATAAATAAAACTTTGAATAATATTCAAAGTTTTTTGTTTGTTTGTATTTTTTCATTTTACAGTTATTATATATAAAATATATAATAATATACGAAAGTGAAACACCTAAAAATAAAGATAAATTCCTTAGAATTCAACTGAGAAATAATATTAAAAAATATAGATTTAACACTCAATAAATCAGATAAAATATCAATAGTATGAAGTAACTGAGCTTGAAAAACAACTTTAATGAAAATATTAACATGAGAAATTACAGCTTATGACTGAAATATAGATAATGTATGAAATCTAACATTATGATACCTACATCAAATATACTCAGATGATGAAAATAAACTCGTAAAACAAGAGTTAAAAGAATGAATGAAAGATATAGTGGAAATGGAAAGACTACTAGATATAGTAGAAGAAAAAATGAATAATGAACCAAATAATATTCAAGTAATCGAAGAATATACTTCCCTTTTAGAACAATTCAATAATATATGATGACATGATTATAATAATAGAATTCATAATGTAGCAAATGGTATATGAATACTGGAATTATTAGATAGAAAATTATCAGAAGTAAGTGGATGACAAAGAACAAAAATAGCATTAGCTAAAGTATTATTAGAATCACCTGATATATTATTCTTGGATGAGCCAACAAACTTCATAGATATGACTAGTGTAGAATGGTTGGAATCTTTTCTACAAAATAAATGGAAATGATGATATGTAATCATATCTCATGATAGAGAATTTTTGGATAAAACATGTAGTAAAACATATGAAGTACAACCAAAAAGATGATTAACTTTTTATCATACAAATTATTCATGATACTTAGTTGAAAGAGATAGAATAGAAAAGAAAAAAATAGAAAATTACAAAAGAGAGCAAGAATTTATAGAAAAAGAAGAGAAATTAATAAATAGATTTAGAGCATGATCTAGAGCGGGATGGGCGAAATCTAGAGAAAAAAGTTTGGACAAAATGGAAAAATTAGAAGCTCCATTTATTCCTAGAAAACCAAAATTCTTTTTTGATTTTTCATGAGAATTACCAGAAAAAGTATTGTCATTTAAAGAAGTATTTATAGGTAGAAAAGAGCCATTATTTTTCATAAATGAACTATATTTATATAGAAAACAAAGAATCTGAATTGTGTGAGAAAATGGTGTTTGAAAATCTACTTTTCTGAAAACTATTATGAGAGAAATAGAAGTTCTAGACTGATTTTATAGTAGATGAAAAGCTGTGAAAGTATGATATTATTCTCAAATGCATGAAGAACTAGATAAGAACAAAACTGTTAGAGAAAATTTCGAAAAACATTGATTTAGTTACCCAGATCAACATTTAATTTGATTACTTAGTCATTATTTATTTGAAAAAGCTGACTTGGATAAAAAAGTTTCAGATTTATCATGATGACAAACTTCTAAATTATTATTTGCAATATTATGACAAAAAGAATGTAATTTATTAATACTTGATGAGCCTACAAATCACCTAGATTACGATACTAGAGAAAGTCTAGAAGAATCACTTAAAGACTTCCCTGGTTCATTATTATTCATATCACATGATAGATATTTCGTAAATAAATTAGCTACAAATATATGGTTTATCGATAATGGTGAATTAAGTATTAGTTATTGAAATTATGAAGATTACAGGTTCAAATTGGAGCATAATATAGAGATGGATATTAATATATTTGATGAAGCGGCAGAATTAAGTCTAGTACTAGAAGAAAAATTATGAGAAAGAGAATTCAAAAAATTAAAGGATAAATTTGCTAGATGAAAAGACAAAAGAAGACAAAAACATAGAAAATAACTTGAAAAAAATTATCTTTACAATAAAATCTTATAAATAATAATTTTATAACAACAAATAATGATAGATATAAAAGTCGTTTGACATAAAATACCTGATACAGACTGTACATTGGCAGCTATTATTTTAGCTGATTACTTGAATAAAAAATGAATATATATAGCTACTCCATATATACAATGAAAATTGAATAAAGAGACTGAATATTTATTGGAAAAACTATCAATAAATACTCCGGAAATCCAAACTAGCTTCCCTGCTGGTACTTTTGTTGCTCTTGTTGATCACAATGAAGCATTTCAAACTCTTGATAACCTATCAGAATTGGAAGTAGAATATGTAGTAGATCATCATAAAATAGATTTCTCTACTAGTGCTCCTACAAATATTAGAATGGAAAAAATCTGTTCTACTTGTTCAGTATTGTACAAAATGTACAAAGAGTCAGGATATGAAATAACTAAAGAAATTGGTACAATGATGCTTGCATGAATACTATCTGATAGTTTACTTTTCAAATCTGCAACAACTACAAAAGAAGATGTATTAATAGCTGAAGAATTAAAGAAAATTACTTGAATAACTGATTTAGAAGGATTTGCTATGCCTATGTTTGAAGCTAAATCTGATTTATGAGATATTAGTATAGAGGATTTAATCAAATATGATTACAAAGTATTTGATTTCAATTGAGTAAAAGCTTGAATAGGTACATTAGAAACTACTAATCCAGGATATGGATTATGAAGAAAAGAAGAAATACTAGTATGAATGAAAAAAATGAAAAAAGATGATCAGTTAGATTTCATATTAGTATCTATTGTAGACATTATATGAGAAAAAAATACTTCTATTGTCTTAGATTGAGAAGATTCTAAAGTAGTAGAAAGTGTATTTTGAGCCAAAGTAGAAAATAATCTAGTAGACTTAAAAAGAAGATTGTCTAGAAAAAAACAAATAGTACCAGACTTGATAGACTTTTTTAAATAAAAATTTGCTTTCTGTATATTTTGTGTATAATATTATTGAGAAATATGTTGTGTTTAAGTTTTTCCTTTGTGCTAGGTCTCTAATAAGTCATAATACTAAGTATTAAATAAACTATTTTTTCTCACATTTTATTTTGTTATTTAGTTAAATTATGGAAACTAATAAATTATTCATTGGAGGTTTATCATGGGGGTTAGATTGGCAAGAAGTTAAAGATGTATTCAAAGAATACGGAGAAGTAACTTTTGTTAAAGTTATTAAAGATAGAGATACTGGTAGATCAAAAGGTTTTGGTTTCGTTGAATTCTCTACTGTAGCTGATGCTGTTAAAGCTAAAGAAGCTATGGACGGTGCTGAAGTTGATGGAAGAACTATTAAAGTTGATTTCGCTCAAGAAAAAAAAGAAGACTAATCTTAAAAAATCAAAAAAAGAAGTATTGAAAAAATACTTCTTTTTTATTTGTGTTTTATTTAAATTATTTGCTACTATTAATTTCTCCCTTTTCCAAAGGGAGTACCCGAGGTACGAGGGGGAGGGATTAAAACCAGAGTACACATTTGTGTTAAAATTTTCACTTTCTCTTCATAAATAAGTACATCAATAACATTATTACTATACTTAATCACATTAATATATATACAAATCCTACATTATCTTGTGGTAATTTCACATTCATTCAATAAAATGAAGTTATTAGAGTAAGTGGCAAAATCAAAGCTGAGAAAAATGTAAGTATTTTCATTACATAGTTCATATTCATATCTACAATTGATTTAAATGCATCCTCAATGCTTATAATGTGTTCTTCTAATATAGTTATACTATTTACTATATATAATATCTTATCCTCCAAATCCTCAAAATATTCTTCTATTTCTCATTTAAATATTTTATTAATGTTAGATTCTGTTGATCTCATAACTGCAACTTGTGGCAAAAACATATGCTTTAAAAATATAATATTTCTTTTCTTTATCATTATTTCATTTACCAATTTATAATCTACCTTTTCAAATACGAATTTTTCCAATTTATGTAGATCTTTTTTTGTATTATTTATTGAATTAAATATTTTTTCAAACATCGCTTCAATTATTTCATATAATATATAACCTGAATATAGCATAAAATCCTCTCATTCATAAAAATCATGTTTTTCATATTTTGTAAATATTCTATCTACATGAATTCATGAGAAATTTCTGAATGTTATAAGTAAATCTTTTTTTAAGAATATATTAAATTCATTTAATTCATAAATCTTGGAATTAACCAAATATTTCGGAAAATGTAAAACCATGAAAAAATAATCTTCATATGAATCGATTCTGGCTCTTTGATTTTCCTCCATACAAGCCTCAATATCTAATTCATGAAAATCATGTTCTTTTAATACATTATAGATAGTTTTCTTATCCAAATTATAACCATCTATCCATGTTATTCATTTTATTTTTAATTCTCTAATCATTATATATGAATTATAATATAAAATTACTTATCACTTACTAATCTTATTTCAAGAGGTATACTCTCTTTTATATGTAAATCTGTTTGAGGAAAAGGAATAGTAAAATTATTTTCATTTAAAGTTTTGTATACTAATCTCATAAATTGTCATCTTGTTGCAGTTGGTGTACTTAAATCATCAGAATCAATCCATACATTTAACAAATAATTAACGCTACTAGTTCATAATTCCATCATAACTATAGAAGGAAATAAATCATCGCTTCTAATAAAATCTAAATCAGAAACCAACAAAGCTCATAATATCATTTCTTCTACCTTTTCATAACTAGTACCGTAAGATACTCAAAAAGGTATTTGCAATCTAGTTCTATTATCTCAAAGTGACCAGTTTATAATATTATTTTGTACAAAACTTTGATTAGGTACAACTATGTTAACATTATTAGTTGTTCTAATAGTTGTAGATCTCATATTAATACTCTGTACTACTCATTTTAATCATTCTCATAACTCTATATAATCACCTGTTTTTATACTTTGTTCAAACATTAATATCATACCAGATATGAAATTTGATACAATAGTTTGCAAACCAAATCATATACCTACTGATAATGCAGATACTATCATAGTAAGACTAGATAAATCAATTCATATTACTCTAAGTGCTACAAGGAATACTACTATAATAATAATATAGTACCCCATATTTGCTAATATTGTAATTGTACCATTTGAAATACTTTTATTTTTCTTTTTAATTGAGTATATAAATTTTTGATAATATTTTCATAGTGATAATCACAAAAATATTGTAAAAACAAATGTAGAAATACTAAAAAAACTTACAGTTTTTGTTCAAAAAGATAATATAGGATAATTCAATACCATTGATATCTCAGAAACAAATGGTTTTAAATCTATGTAAAAAGAAAGTTTTTCCAAATATAAATTTAAGATTATAATTACAAAAGTAATTATTCATAAAAATAATAAATATTTTAGAATTCTGTGTTGTATTAATTTAAATATAGACATATTAATTTTTATTATATATAATTTATATTATTATACAATAAAGATTAATTATATACAAATAATTAGCTATTTTTTGTACTATATCCTAATGTTTTTAGTCTCTCATTTTTATCCTCTGCATCAAAAAATACTTCGATATTTCAATCTGTGTTCATTATAAGTATTTTTTCTCAATCAAGCTGACAATGTGATAGTCATCAAATACTATATCAACTCAGATTTTCTTGATAAGCTCATGTATGTAAAACAGCCAAATATAATGGATTATTTTTATCAAATGTTGGTAATCTAAATTTTCAATCATTTTCATCTGATAAATAATCATCCTTATCACAACTTATTCATCACAATAATACATTTTTAAATGGAAAGTCCAAATTATTTATTGGAATTACTGGAAATTTTTGATTTATCGCCCAAGTATCAGGTATAGATGCAATAAATGAGCTATCAACTATATACCAATTTTCTCGACTTATGTTATTCTTTTCTCATAATACCTTAAAAATATTTATTGCCGATTCTCATACTGTATAACTTCAAAATTCTGTAAATATATTTGGATGTTCTACATTATGTTTATCACATACCTCCATAATTGTTTTAACTATTTTTCATATAATGTTTTTATAATTATATACTTTAGAAATATCAAAGTGAATTGGAAATCATCATCCAATATTTAATGTATCTAGACTAGAACATTTTTTCTTTAATTCACAATATTTTTCTGTATAATTTTTCAATGATTCAAAATAATTTTCACTTTCACTTATTCATTTACTAATGAAAAAATGTAACATTTTTAATTCAAATTTATCATTATCAGAAATTCTATCTTCATAAAATGATGATATATCGTGAATTTGGATTCAAAATCTTGATTCTTTCATTCAAGCTATTGGTTCATAAGTTGACATTCTTATTCATATTTTGATTTTATCATTAATAAGTTCTTCTAGATCATCTAATTCTTCCCTATTATCTAATACACAAATAGAATTATGAAATTTATGTTGAATATCGATAATAGATTTCAAATATTTTTCAGGTTTGTATCAATTATGAACTATAAATATATCTTTACTTAAATTTAAACTATTAATAATATCAAAATCGAAATCTGAAGATGTTTCAAGATGTACAGAATTACTATTTATATTATTCAAACTATTTTTTAGTATCTCATTTATAACAAAAGAAAAATGATTACTTTTAGTACAATAACAATATGTATAATTTCACTTATAATCCAATTCCTCTATAGATTGTAAAAAATAATCCTGTGCTTGTTTAATTCTATCACTTATAACTTGAAGATTATATATTTTCAATGGACTTCAAAATTCTAAAACAATATCTAAAAGTTTTTGTCAGTAATAATATACAACTTTATCTTTTATAGTGACTCAATAATCATGAAGTTTTTCTATTTCGTAAGATAATTTATTCATTATAAAATGATTTAAAAAAATATTTCCAAAATAATAATTATATATTTTCTCAAATCAAATATAAATAAAAATTCATGTAAAAAAATTGGAAAAAAGAATAAATAATACTTTTTCCTAAAAATAAAATTAAAATTTTACAATAAAATCTGTTCATTTATTTTCATTACTTACTACATTTATTTTCCAACTATAAATTTCGGAAATCTTTTTTACTAATGATAATCCTATCCCAAATCATTCTGATTTTCTTGATTTATCAGCTTTAAAAAATCTATCGAAAATTTTATTTAAGTCTTTTTCTGAAATACCTATTCATGAATCAGATATAATTAATTCATTATTTATATAACTTATATTAATTGCTCATCAGTTTATATTATATTTTATTGCATTTCAAATAATATTTGATAAAAAAATATAGAAATAATCTTTATTTGCTTTTATTTTTATATTTTTATCAATATTTATAGATGTAATTATATTTTTTTCTGAAATTTTAAAATTAAATTCTTTAATAATATGACTTATGGAATTATGTAAACTGTTTTTTTCTATATTTTTAAATAAATCTAAATTACTAAGTCTTATTAAAGAATCTATTATTGAGTTCAATCTAATTACTTCATCTTTTAATTCTTTAGTCATGACAGGATCATATATTTTCAGATCATCTATCAATTGAATGTTTGAATCTATTACTGATATTGGGGTTTTTAATTCATGACCAGCATTGTGTATGAAATTTTTCATATCTTTCATGTTTTCTTCTACTGGTATAAATGCTTTATTTACAAATAATCATCATATAAAATATATAAAAATTCAAAATATAAATGCGATAAGAGTAAATCCTAAAATATCATTAAAATAATCTATTAAACTATATCTTAATTTTTTGAAAACAAGTAAATAATTATGATTTTCCAATATTTTTTTCTCTATTAAAAATCAGTTATATTGTTTTTGATTCAAATATTTATCTGACACATATATTTGATTAATAAAATCATTATCTATATCATCTATTATATTACTAGAAATAATTCCTCATTTATTATCTAGTAATACGAAATTAATAAATCATCTAGGTTTAAATTTCTGATCATCTACTCATAAAATATTATTTTTGTTATTCGGATTTTTAAATTTTTGTCCCTTTTTATTTATAAATGGTCATAAATTATTTAAATCATCATATGTTAGATTTCATTTATCAATTAACAAATTCAAATTAGAAAATTCACTATTTTCTATATTTATTTCTTTGAAGTATTTAATTGAAAAAAATAAAATTCATAGCAACAAAACAACAACAAAAACTATTATAGAGAATATAATAGTAAGTTTTTTCTTAGTATTTTTTATATTATTATCCATTTATTATTTTATTAAGAATCAATATCATTTTTTTGTTTCTATCAAGTCTTTTCCAAGTTTTTTTCTCAAATATCATACATATACATCTATAGTTTTTGAAAACATAAAATCTATTTGAAATTCTCACCATACTTTTTCATATATTTGTTGTCTAGATAATGCGATTCCCCTATTTTGTAATAAGTATTTAAATAATTCATATTCTAGAGTTGATAATTTTATAATTTCTCATCATTTTTTTACCTCTAATAGTTGTATATTTAATTCTATATCTCATATATTTATAATTGTATTACTTTTATTTACATTTTTTCTCCTTATTACAGCATTCAATCTAGCAATTAATTCATTATATTGAAATGGTTTAACTAAATAATCATCTGCTCATATATTTAATCATTTTACTATATCATCATTTGTTCACATTGAAGTTAACATTATAATTGATACATCTTTTTCTTTTTCTCTTAAAGTTTTACATATTTCTAATCAATCCATTGATGGTAAATTTATATCCAAAATAACTACATCATAATACTTAGTAGTTGCTTTATATAGTCAATCTTTTCAATCAAAACTTGCTTCTGCAAATATATCTCTTGAAACTAAATATTTAACCAAATTCCTAGATAAAATTTCATTATCTTCTATTACAAGTACTCTCATTTATTTTAGTTATAAATAAAATATTACTCACATATTAATTATATGCATTAAGAAGTATTTAAGAAATAAAAAAACTCCATTTTGGAGTTTTTTATTTTATTTGTGTTTTTTAAAATTTGGCTTATTAGCTTCAAATTTGTCTAATTTTGCTTGTTCATCAGATGTAAGTGTTTGTCATGAAGCTTTTTTATCAAATACTACTTTCATTGCATCCATTTCTGTTTTTCTAGCTTGCATTTCTACTTTTCTTTCAGCTCTTTGTTTTATTAATTCTTGTCTAACAATTTCTTCATCAGATGTTAATGTACTTCAAGCTAATAATTTATCAATAACACTTTCCTCTTTATCCATATTTGCTTTTTCATTTTGCATTTTAGTATCAAAAAATACTTTTTTTTGAGCATCTGTCATTGATTCTAAAGCTGTTTTTTCTTCAGCAGTTAATTCTTTATGCATTCAATCTATTCATCAGTGTTTTCATTGATGAAATCATTTATTATCCATTATAGACATATGTCTATAATCGCTATTATTTCTAGTACTAGATCAAGTAGAAGTAGTATCATTAGCAAAAGAATAAGATAAACCAGTAGTAACAACGGTAGCAAGAACTAAACCTGCTAATATTTTTTTATTTATCATGGTAATATATAATTAATTTTAAAATAAAATTGTAAATTCTCGAGTTTACATTTATTATTATAATTAAGTATATTAAGAAGTAGTTAAATAGTTTTTAAGAGTTAATTAAGAAGTATTTAAGAGAAAAAAATAAAGACTAGTTTTCTAGTCTTTATATATTTTAAGTTATTATTTATCTTCAATGTCTTCATCCTATATTTTCTCATTTAAATTCTTCAAGTTTAGTTTTTTCATCTATAGTTAACTCTATTCCAGATTCTTTTTTATCTATTAATTTCTTTATTTCATCCATTTGCGCTTTTCTCGTTTGCATCTCTATTTTTTCATCACTCCTTTCTTTAATTATTTCTTTTCTCAGCGCCTCTTGTTCATCTGTAAGTTTATTTCAAGCAAGTAAAGCATCTATCACTAAATCTTCTTTCTCCTTTTTTGCAAAATTTTCATCCATTACTTTCTTATTTTCGATTCCTTTTTTTTCAAAAAATGCTTTCTTTTCATCAGTTGACATTGATTTTAATACTGTCTTTTCAGCATCTGTTAAATTATAATGTTCTCATCTATTTCAAAAATGTTTTCCAAAACCAAATCATCAAAAACACTTTTTAAAATCTCATTTATTTACTCTTCATGTACTAGTGGATCAACTATTTGTATCATTAGCAAATGTACTTCAAATTCAAGCAGTAACAATACTTACAAGTAATAGTCCTGCAAGAATTTTTTTATTTATCATAAAATTTTTTCAATAAATTAAAAAATAAAATTAGAACTTCTTCTTATGCAATTAATTACAATATTTATTTTTACAATTATTAACTTATATAATTATTACTTTTATATTATTAATTTTACTTTTTAATAAAAATATATATTATAGTTTTGCAAAGGAAACTTTGTTATATGGTGTAACCTCGATGTTACACTTTTTATTATGTTTATTTAAGTTAAGAATAGATTAAGAATTATATATATTAATTATTTCATATAGAATTCAATTAATCGAATCTCAAATAAAAGTAATGTAATCTTCGAGGTTACATTTGTAATATAACAACTATAAGTAAGAAATAATTAAGAAATAATTTCTTTATTTTTTTGCATAGCTAAGTTTCTAATATTTATCAAAAACTTTTTCGTATTAATAGGTAATTTAAGTCTCTTTATTTCAATATTTATTAATTGAATTATTTCACTTATTTCGGAAAAACTACATTTTTCCAAATTTTTATCAATTGTAAAAGGTAAAATATCAGGATTCATACTATAATTTTTCTTAACAGTATTTAATATAAATTCTACTATATAATCTTTTCACTCTATTGTTCATACTCTATCTTTTAAATGTAAATATTTATTAATATCAATTTTATCAGGAGTTCACAATAAATATGGATCATTTAATTTTGATTTAAATGATTCCATTAATCATAATAATAATGGATTGATTCCTAAATTATCTAAATTTGTATCTACTTCGCTTCATATTATATCACTATCATCAATCATATTCGGAGAATTTAAATATACTACATTAGACATATTTTATAATTATTTATATATTAGATATATTATAACATTATTATTGTAATAATCAATAGTTTTTATGAATAATATTTCTTTTTTTATAATTCAAATTGTATATATTTAAATATATAATTTTATATACGTATAAAAAAGTGTATATAATATTTGACAAATAAAAAAAAAATATTAAAGTAACGCAATTCTAAAAAATAATAAGAAATTAAAGCGTTTTTTTAGAAACAAAAACCAAAACAAATTTTTTTTACACGGGAGATATTCGAATGAGTCCACAAATCTTGGATTTACTGGAGCATAGCTACGGTTCCAATTTGATTATTATCTGCATTGCGATTGTCGTAGCGCATTTACTTAATCATTTTATGAAAGCTGTACCAGTTGCAATTTTCACACTAGTAATCAGTATTTTTTTCTTTCAAATGGAGATGGTAGAACATCTACACCTGGAACACCAAATATCAATTACATTTGGTTTTGCTGGTTTGATAGGTCTATCTATAGCGATGATCCCTATCGGCCTTGAAATTCAAGACTTTTCTGTCTTTTTTAAAGCAAGATTCATAGGTATCATTACTATGATTACTGGGATTTCTCTGATACTTGCTTGTGTTGTATCAACTGAAAGTTTTGAAAAAATATTGGCTTACGCAGCTTTATTATTAACATCTTCCCTTGCAGTTTTGAATGTTTTCATTCAAGTTCGTCCAAAAATCCTACATACTAATTTAGTCAAGTTGGCTATGCCAATTGGATTTACTACTGATTGTATTTTATGGATTATGATTAGTTTGTTGAAGACTAATCATGAAACTGGTATTACATTTGAATCAATTTTACCACAGTTGATTGTGTTATTTGGTTCAATATTTATCGTGTTCTTGGGAGTGAAATGGTGGTGGTGTCATATACCAAAATATTTAAACATTAGTATTTGGTTATGGGTAGCATTGTGTTTTGCATTTGCATTCTATGCTGTTGGCTTTAGTCCTGTGTTAGGTGCTATCTTTGGAGGACTTGTTGTTCCTGCTCAAGTAAAACACAAATTTGCTCATGAATACAATAAACTTTTTGAATTTGCTATGTTATTCTACATGGCAACAGTTGGATTCAAAATTCATGAACTAATAGATTTCGAATCTATAAAAATGGCTTTTGAAATTATCCTACTGACTTCGATTGTTAAGTATATTGCAATCAGGTATTCTGGTTTATTTGATAAAAAAGAAATTTCTCCTGCCTTGTTTATTTTGGGTAACGGAGGAACGATGCTTATTGCTGCAGGTATTGCTTTATCATCTACTTTGAGTGATGGATCGTCAATTTTACCTCACAATACGCCGGTTGTGGTTGCTGTTGTTGCTTGTGTTTACACAGTAGTAGCGGCACTCTACTTCAAACGAAATCCAATCGAAGTTGATGAAAGTCTTATTCCAAGTACTGCTCATTGATTATCGATAATATTCTGATAGTATCTGTCCATAAATCGTGGATTGTATATCTATTTAGAAATACTAATAAGGCTTAGCGTAACATTGCTAAGTCTTTTTTTTGCTAAAAAATTTTAAAATGTTTTGACTAAAAAAAATAAAAAATATAATACTTTATCTTTAATAAATAAAAATTATTTGTTGAAATTATTTTAACTTTTTTATAATAAAATTATGTTAAATTTTGATTTTATATTTACTTTATTTATATTTTTCTGATCGCTATTTTTATTTTTCTTTGAAAAAATAGAAAAAACTCTAATAGCATTATGATGAGCTTTATTATTGGTGGTTTTTTGAGTATTAAGTCCAGTTGAAGCTTTTAAATCAATAGACCATGAAACATTAATTCTACTTTTCTGACTTATGCTTGTAGTATGAGTGGCAGTTAATTCATGATTATTTTCATATGTAAATATGATAATTGCTAAAAAAAGTAATTGAAGCCCAAAAGTTATATATTTTTTATTTATAGCTTTAATAACTATAGCATCATTTGTATTAAATAATGCTACTGTAGTATTATTAACAATACCTATAGCGATAGCATTAGCTAAGTGATTATGATTAGATTGAAAACTTTTAGTTATACTATTAGCAATTTTTTCTAATATATGATGAACACTTACATTAATCTGAGATCCACCTAATACGCTAATATGAGTTCAAGCAAAAATTCCTTTTATGGATTTCATATACAATCTATGGTTCCCTATATTATTAATGTCTGTAATGATTATTTGATATTTACTTGTGTTTTACAAAGAAAAATTCAAAACAATTAATGATGACTTAACTAAAACATTTATATCTAAACTTATTATAGAAAGAATTTCATATAAATATTTGGATAAAAAAATGGATAAATATGTCGCTATAATAGCTGTATTAATAATTGCAATTACTGTTATTATTCTAGCATTTAGTGAACAAATAAAATGAATAATTCCAGAATGATATGAAACATGATTAATATGATTTATATGACTAGTAGCTTGAATTTTATGAGCAATATTAGTTGCTAAAAAAGTACATTTTTTACATATTATGAAAGAAGTGGAATGGGATTCATTATTATTCTTCACATGATTATTTGTACAAGTATGAGCATTGGCGAAAGTATGATTTTTAGCTATAATTATTGAACAAATCTCTAAATTTTCAGATAATTTACCACTATTATTAATGGTAATTGTATGGTGAATAGGTCTAGCATCTACAGTTATTAATAATATTCCATTTGTAGCTATGATGATACCAGTTATTTTATGATTACAAGATAAAATGCAATGAGTGCCTCATGTAGATTTATTATGGTGGGCATTAGCACTTTGAGCATGTTTATGAGGTAATGGTACAATTATAGGTTCTGCATCATGAATAATAGCTTGTGATTTAGCAAAAAAACAATGATTAAATATTACATTTTGAGAATTTGCTAAAATATGAATGCCAATAACTATAATTTCACTATTTGCTTCAAGTATATATTTACTATGAGTTTATTATTTCTTTTAAAATATTACAATATAAAAAATGAAAAATAAAAAAGATTTAGAAAAACAATTATCAAAAATATTAATAGATATAGAATGAGATATCTGAGCTACAAACCTTACTTTACTATGTCTAGAAAATCTAATAAATTCAATTACTATTTTCAAACATAATGATTTAGGACATTTCTATGATGAATTTGAAATATTATTCAATACTATAAAAGATACTAAACCAAAAGTATGAATAATAATCCATTACATATCAAAGATATATGATATTATTCATGAAAATAAATGAAAATATAAAAATATTGATGAAATATATAAAGATTTAAAGGAATATAGCAATAAAATAAAAAATGAAATAATAGATGATACAAATAGTTTGATAGAAAATTCTGAAAAAGTAATAAAAAACAATGATACTCTTTTTGTTCATTCTCATAGCTCAATTGTAAAGCAAGTTCTAGAAAAAACAAAAAAAGATTGAATAAAATTCAAAGTAATATTAGCACAACAATCAGAAGACAAAACTAATAACATGATACAATTTTTACAATTGAATAAAATTGATTTTTTGGTTATTCCTGAATTTATGTTATCAAATATTGAAACTCAAATAGATAAAATGCTAGTATGATGAGTAACTTTTAATAGCGAACATCAATTCATAGTATCAGCAGGTACAAATGCTGCAGTTTCAGAGATGCATTATGCTAAAAAACCGGTATATATGTTTCTTTCTACTAAAAAATTCTCATTATGGAAAACGGAGGCTAACAAAGATCATACAGTATATAAAACAAGAGAAATAACTAGTAATAGTTCAAAAATATCACCTTATCAAAGAGTGAAATTTTCTCATGATAGAGTAGATGGAAAACTTTTTGATAAAATTATAACAGAAGAATGAGAAAAAAGTTATGAAGATATAGTTAATATGTTTGAAAAAAGAATAAAAGAAAATGAAAAATGGATAAATAAACATTTCAAATAATTTAAAACAAAATAAAAAAGCACTATTCTGAGAAAATGTGCTTTTTTATTGTTTATACATAAAAGCAACTAACAAAACCCATAAAACAAGCCTTTACTTTTTATCCTATGAATAAAAAAAGGATTCTGTTAGTTACACGTATGACTATAATTAAAGAATGTAAGAGAAGAGTAAGAAAAATATAATTTGTTAAAAATATTTTGAATTTATTTATTAGCATAAATTAAACACAAAAAAATAACTGACAGAATCCCCAAAAAACAAGCCTTTACGTTCTTTTATCCTATGAATAAAAAAGGATTCTGTTAGTTACAAATGTGAGTATAGTTATCTAAATTAAGAATTAAGTAAGAGAAAATAAAAAAATAAACAATTTTATAAAAATATAAAAAAACTAGAAGATTACTTCTAGTTTTCCGCATATAATACAAACAAATATTAACTGACAGAATCCAAAAACAAGCCTTGTTTTTATTCTATGAATAAAAAGGATTAAGTCAGTTCTGTAGGAGTATATTTTTGAATTGTAAGAAAAGTGTAAGAAGAAATGTAGGAAATTATTTGAAATATATATTTAATTAATATAATTATTATTAATAATATTTAATAATCTGATAATGAAAAATATTCTAGAAATTTTTAGATTTAATAAGGAAAAAGATTTGATTAATTATTTAATTAAACCAACTAAAACTACAGAATATGTAAAACAAAAAAATAAAAAATTTAAATTATTTATAGTAATAAATTTATTAATTTTATACACTTTAACTAGTATCTGAACTATATATTTTTGAATATGATGAAATAATATAAGTAGTGAATATTATTTAAAAATATTTTTTTATAATATTTTATCTATACTAATATTTTCATTTATAATTTGGTATATATGAAAATTATTTAAATGATTTGCAAAATATATAGATGTTCTGATAGTTAATTTACTATCATTAATAGTATTAATAATATTTAGTATATTAATGATTATAATAAATTTGTTTTGAATTTCACTGTCATTTTTACCTGAGATATTATTATTTACAGCCATTATTTGGTACTTGGTAATTTGGTCAAAATGATTATCGAAAATATTTGATATTAGTGAAGGAAAAGTTACTTATATAGTAGTAATATCTTTTATCATAATATACTTTTTAAACTGAGTTTTATATAATATTTTAGAAATAAGTTAAAATAAAAAAAAAATGAAACAAATAAAAAAAATTATTATAATATTAATATTATTTTTCTTATCATTGAATATTGCATCAGCAATGAGTTTCTGAAGTATTAAAAATATAGTGGAAAATACTAATACAAAGGAAGTTAAATTAATAGAATATGGTTTACCATGGACTACTAATGAATGATTAATTCAAAAGGAAATAAATAAATCAATTTCTAATAAAAAAATATGAGAAACATATTTTGAAAATTGGAAATTAAAATGTCATATTTATGATGTGGATTCTGATTATGAATCTAATTGAAATTGTGAAGATAATAATAAAGAATTAAAAATACTTACATTCAATGATTTATCTAAAAATGATAAATTAATATTAATTTGAAAAATATTATATAAATATATTATATATTTAATAATATGAATACCATTAAATTTTTTTGTATTTTTTAGTATAACTTATCCTATATTTTGAAATAAATTCAGTTTAAAAATACATTTAATTATAAGTATATTACTTACTATAATTATGGATATATTTTTAAATTATTTTAATATAAGTATAATGTTATTAGTTCAAGAATGATTTTGATGAACGATATACTTTATATTTATTATAATACCAAAAATTATTATTTGAATTATATGATACTATTTTTATAGAAAATATAAAAAACTGACTAAGAAATAATCTAAGTCAGTTTTTATTTTTATCAAAAATTTGGTGGATTCACCGGGGATCGAACCCGGGACCTACCGCTTAAGAGGCGGGTGCTCTACCTACTGAGCTATAAATCCATTTCAAAAGTGTGGATAGTTTATATATAAAGATAAAAAAATCAAATAAAAATATTTGATTTTATATTATAATAAAATATGATTAGTGAAATTTAAAAATTAAATTATAAAAAATGGATTTAAATAAAATATTTGAAACACTTTTTGGGGACAAAGCTGAGAAATATAAAGATATTTTGATAGAATGAACTATATGATATATTCCAAAGATTATAGGTGCAATATTGGTATTGTGGATATGATTTGTGGTAGTAAATATGATAGAGAGAACTATTAAAAAAATAATGGTAAGACAAAAACTTAATCCTTTATTAAAAAATTTCATATCTAGTCTTACAAATATATGATTTAAGATATTAGTAATATTATCTGCTGCATGAGTTTTATGAGTACAAACTAGTTCACTAGTAGCTCTACTTGCTGCAGCTTGATTTGCTATTGGTATGTCATTATCTGGTACTCTATCAAATTTCGCAGGATGAGTAGTTATATTATTTTTCAAACCATTTAAGATATGAGATTATGTAGAAATAGCATGATTGGCTTGAACAGTAAAAGAAATAACTATATACAATACTATTATTCGTACAATAGATCATAAAACTATTATTATACCGAATTCTGATATATCAAATGGTAGTATGACAAATTATTCAGAAGAAAAAAATAGAAGAATAGATTTAATAATATGAGTAAGTTACAAAGACAATATAGATCTAGTAAAAGAAACTCTACTAGAAATAGTAAAATGAGAAGAAAAAGTATTACAAAATGAAGAAATAACTATATGAATATGTGAATTTGGGGATAATTCTGTGAATTTCCATTATAGATTTTATGTAAAAAATAGTGATTATTGGAATGTTAGGTACATTATAATGGAAAAAGTAAAGAAAACTTTCGACAAAAAATGAATATCATTCCCTTTTCCACAAAGAGATGTACACCTATACAAAGAAAAATAATAAAAAATATCCAATTAATTTTGGATATTTTTTTAATGAAAAAACTAAATATTATAGTTATCCCCTTTCTCCCCTGGGGGGAAAGGGTTAGGGATAGGGGGATTATATAGAGATAAAAATTACAACATTCCTAAATATCATTCTAAATCTAATACTTCTACACTTAATTCATTTGCTTTTTTTAGCTTACTTCAAGCCTTTTCTCAAGCTAATAAGTAATCTGTATTTTTACTTACAGATGTAACAAATGATCATCATACTGCTTCTAGCATTTCTGCTAATTGTTCTCTAGAATATCATTCAAAACTTCATGTAATACATACTTTTTTTCAGTTTAGAATTGAATTATTCTCAATTATTTTTTCTTTATAATATTCTATATTCAATATTTCTATTAATTCATTTAATAATAATTTATGTGAATCATTTTGAAAATATTCTATTACATTTTTTGCTATTTCTGGTCATATATCTTCCAATTCTTCCAATTCTTCTAATTCATGAGAAAAATTAATCAAATCATTAGAGCTTAAAAATAATTTAGAAATAGTTTTAGCTGTTTTTTTACCTACTCCGGCTATTCATAATGCTGTAAGTAATGTATTTATTGGTAAATTCTTTGCATTCTCTACTGCTTCTATTAGATTATTTACAGATTTTTCCTTAAATCATTCTAGAGTTAATAATTCATCTCTTTTTTCTGAAATTCTAAAAATATCTACCAAATTATGAATTATTCATTCTTGTAAAAATAATTCTACTTGTTTTTCTCCAAATCAATCTATATTAAATCCTTGCTTCCCTACTGCAAAAGTCAATTTTTCGCTATGTTTAGCTGGACAATCTATATCATTAGGACAATAAAATCTGACTTTATCATCATCTTTTTTTACTAATGTTTTACAACTAGGACAATATATTGGTGGAGTTATTTTTTCGAAATCATCTCTATATCATTCTTTTACTACTGATATTATTTTTGGTATTACCTCTCAGGCTCTTTTTATGAATACTGTATCTCATATTCTCACATCCAGATTTTCTACTTCCTCATAATTATGCAATGTTGCTCTTTTTACTATTACTCAACCAATATTTATAGGTTCCAAGTTTGCTACTGGTGTAATTGTACCTGTTCTTCATACGCTATGTTCTACACTTAGCACTTTTGTAGTTAATATTTCAGCTGGAAACTTGTAAGCTATAGCATATTTAGGATGATGCTCAGTCCATCAAATAGACTCCCACAGACTTACATCATTTACCTTTAATACCAATCAGTCTATCTCGAAATCTATGGTTTTTTTCACATTTCAGAAATTATCAATAGCATCTATTACTTCATTTATTCAATTTAATTTTTTGAAATAACTAGAAATACTAAATCATAGTTTTTCTAAATCTTTTATTACATCATAATACTTATCTATTGATTCTATAGTAATAAATTCATCGAAATTAGCTAAATCATAAGCAAAAAATTGTAATTTTCTCTTTTTTGTAACAGAAGCATCCTTCATTCTCAGACTTCAACTAGCTGCGTTTCTAGGATTAGAGAATATCTTAGTTCCCTCTTTTTTTGCAGTTTCGTTTAATTCATGAAATACAGATATAGGCATTACTACCTCTCATCTTACTTCTAATTGCTCTTTGAAAGCTATTTTTTTAGGTATATTTTCTATTTGTTCTACATTTACAGTTACATCTTCTCACTCTATTCAATTCCCTCTTGTAATTGCTTGTACTAATTCCCCATTTTTATATATAAGTTCTACACCTAATCAATCAAATTTGAATTCTAAAATATATTCTATCAATTCTAATAAGTCCTCATTATTATGTGTATTGCTGAAAATCGGTGGATTTGCAGCTATATTCTTCTTTACTCTTTCATCGAAATCTTTCAAATCCTCTTCATTATATGTATTATCTAGACTTATCATTGGTCTAGAATGAGCTACTTTTTGAAATGTTGATTCTAATAATTCAGATCATACTTGCTCTGATGCTTTTGTTATTATTTGATGTTTATTCTCTAAAATATGAAGTTTTTTAAATAATTCATCATACTCAAAATCACTTATAATAGGCTCATCTTTATTGTAATACAAGTCAGAATGATACTTTATAAGCTCTTGAAGTTTTACTATATCTTCTATAGAAAACTCTGAAATATCCATTTTTAGGTATTTTTTTGATAAATCTAACACTCTTTTATTGTTAAAAAATAAATTTTTACACTGTATTCCCTATCTATAATAGTTAAAAACTAATTTTTAATAGCATTTATAAGAGAAAAAATACAAAATAACTAATTATTAACAATTAGAAATATAATAATATTTTTGTATAAAAAAATGAAACAAAAACACTATTTTGATATGATTTTTTCACTGCTCTATGTATACATTTTTAGTACAAAAATACAAGTTTTTCTTGTTAAAAAGTTTTTATTTAGTATGTACTTATATCGAATATAAAGCCAAAATATAGTATATTTACATATTTTTCAAAAAATTAATAAAAAAATAATTAGCACGATAATTCAAAATTAGATATAATACATATGTAAGTTACACCAAGTTACTTATCGCTCCTTACAATAATTTAATCTCTACCAGAATGGTACTTGCAAATATCCAGCAAGTTAACCTAACAAAAACTATTCAGTAAAACTGAAAAAAAATAAAAACAAAAACGGCGGATAGTTGTATTAATTTAGAAATTAATTACCAAATTAATTTTTGTATTAATGCAACTATCACCACAAACAAAAAAAGAACAAAACAACAAAATCGGATTTCAAATCCAAAAAAACAAAAATAAATGAGCATGGTGAATTGCTCAATAAAAATTACCCAAGTAAAGATTAAATTAGAGAAAGTTGGAAACTTTCAAGAAGAACCAGGATTAGATCTTCGCCCATGATCTTCTTTCCCCTAAACAACTACAAAAACCTTTTTTCGTTTAGGATGTGAAAACAAGACAAATATATTAAATCGAGTATTGTTACCAAACATACTCTTTTTTTTTGTGTAAAATTTATCTATTGTAGACTCCCCAGCTGAAGCTGGGGAATTTAGGATGGATTTATACTAAAAAACAGCTATTTGTACACATTATTAGTACAAAATTACAAAAAAATAACTAAAAAAATATATTATAAATATAGTCGTTTTATTTGATTAAATAGCCAATATTTAATACAAATATGATAAATTAAATAAAAAACTAATCGAATTTTTGAAATTATTTTAAATAAATGTTAGACTATATATGTAAGTTACATATGTAGCTTATCGCTCTTTAAAATAATTTTTTCTCTGCTAGAACGGTCCTTGTAAAAATCCAACAAGATAGCCTAACAAAAATATGCGAAAGCAAACAAAAATAAAAACAAAAAAGGTAGCACAAATTATATAAATATATAATTTTACCGTTAAAACAACAAAAAAACCGGATTTAAATATCCAAAAAAATAAAAACAAAAAAGCATGGTGAATAGCTTTAAAAAAATTACCCAAGCAGGGTTAAAATTAGAGAAAGTTAAAAACTTTCATGAAGTACAAGGATTAGAACTTCAAAATCGCTCTATTTTCCCCTAAACAACTACAAAAAAAATAAAATATCGTTTAGGATGTGAATATTAGACATATATCAAATTGAGCCACTATTACCAAATAAGCTCAATTTTTTTGTTGTTTAAATTCTTTACAAAATAAGGAATGAGAATAGAATATAAAAAACCTCTCTCTTGAATTCTCTCTCCTTGTCAGGAGAAAGAGGCTACAATAAAGGAAAAAACTAATATATATGAATGAAAATATAAAAAAACTGTGAGAATTGATAAAAGTATCAGATAAAATACTATTAATAAACCATATTAGAATGGATATGGATGCTTTTTGAAGTCTTTGTGCTATGTATGATATACTTGAGCAACTTTGAAAAGATGTAAAAGCAATAAATGATGAAGCACCATTAGAAACTTATGCATTTACATGATACAATCATATAATCGAAACTAATGTAATATTAGATTCCTCAGTACTTAATAAGCAGGGGGCTAGTGGGTGGTGAGTTCCAGAATTAATTATTAGTTTTGATGCTGCAAGTTTGGATCAATTATGAAAATCATATTCAGAAAATATAGAAATATTTAATAATACTGAATTTTATGTTATTGATCATCATATTACTAATCCATGATTTTGAAAAACTAATATAATAAATACAAAATCATCATCTACTTGTGAATTAACTTTTGATATTTTAAAAGAATTAAATCTAATTAAATATATTACTCCAAAAATTGCTACTTCACTTATGTCATGAATATATACTGATACAAATATATTTTATAACTCAAATACAACTAAAAATACTCATATAGTTGCAGGAGAACTAATAGAATTATGAGCAGATTTCAGAAAACCGTATTATGAATTCTATATGAAAAGAACATTTGAGAAATCAAAATTATGGTGAGAAATACTAGCAAATCATATGAAAAGTATAGAAAATTGAAAGGTAGTTTATGCATGTGTTAAACAAAACACATTTGATAAAACAAATACAGATGATAGACAATTAACATGATTAATATCTGAGTTTTTTGCAAATATTGAGTGAGTTGAGATATGCTTTATTAGTTATGAAATGACAAACTGACAAATAAAAACAAGTTTTAGAAGCACAGAGAAATATAATGTAGCAGCTATTGCAGAAAAATTTGCTTGATGATGACATAAACAAGCATCTTGATTTAATAGTGATAAATCAATTGAAGAAGTAGAAAAAGAAATAATAAATGAAATAAAAAAAGAACTTTATTAAAAGTTCTTTTTTAACTTATATCTTCAAATTTATCACATACTATTCCAGTTGCGCTATTATCTAATCAAGTATATCAACTATTTGGATTACTACAAGTTACAAATCTATAATAATCAGGATCTTCTGATTTATCTCCTGAACAACAATTAAAACAACAATTTTTAGTATAATTTACCAAAATAGAAACTTCCTGTGTAATTTTTTCATTATTTCACTCTGGAGAAGTAACGTTATTATCAATTAATTCTCAATTATTTAAATCTGTGTTTAGGTACATAATATTATTTAATAGGTATAATACATGTTTTTTTATAATACTTTTTAATTTTTTGTCAAATAAATATTAAAATGTAGATAAATTTATAACATAAAGTTGATATTTTATAAATTAATATATAATTAAAACAATTTTATATTTTTAATAAATTAAAATGGAATACTTAAAGAAAACCAAGATAATTACTACACTTTGACCTGCTACTGATTCTATTGAAAAAATAGAAGAATTATATAATAATGGTGCAAATATAATTAGAATAAATTATTCGCACTCTAATTATGATTATTTTTCTGAGATAATAGACAATGTTAATAAATTAAATAAGTCATGAAAAACTAATCTATCAATATTAACTGATACTAAATGACCAGAAATCAGAACTAAATCAATAGATGAAAAAATAGTATTAGAAAAATGAGATGTATTTATTTTTACAACTGTTTCAAATGAAGATAATATTACAAATAATGACAATAAAAAAGTAATTGTTTGTGATTATGAATACATTGTTTCAGATTTAGAAGTATGACATATAATAGATATTGACACAGGTTTATTAAAAGCATTAGTAATAGAAAAAAGACCTGGAGAACTTATATGTGAAGCATTAAATGCACACAAAATATGATCTAAAAGACACGTAAATTTACCAGGGATAAAAATTCACTTACCATGAATTACAGATTCTGATAAATTGGATTTGAAATTCGCTATTGATAAATGAACTGATTTTATTGCATTAAGTTTCGTAAGAAATAGAGCTAATATATTAGAATTAAGAGAATTCTTAAAAGAAATTGAAGCTCCTGAAAATATTCAAATAATTTCAAAAATAGAAAATCAAGAATCTCTAGATAATTTGGATGAAATTATAGATGAATCAGATGGTATTATGATAGCTAGATGAGATTTATGAGCTGAAGTACCTTTTGAAACACTTCCTGTAATTCAAAAAATGATTTGAGATAAATGTAAAGAAGCAGGTAAATTTTTCATAGTAGCAACTCAAATGCTAGAATCAATGATAGATAACCCAATTCCTACAAGAGCTGAAGTAACTGATATATTCAATGCAGTTATGCAAAAAGCAGATTGTACTATGTTATCATGAGAAACAGCTGCTTGAAAATACCCTATCGAAGCAGTACAAGTTATGAGAAATGTTATCAATTACTCTGAATCTAAAATAATTTACAAACATAAACATTTCAAGAAAGATTTAGGTGAAAATGAACATAAGAAAATAATGATAAAAAATGCAATAGTTACAGCTGAAAACTTGTGATCAAAAGCATTAATTATCTTCACTAAATCAACAAGTAATGCTAAATTAACAGCAGCTTTTAGACCAAATCTACCAGTATATTCATTTACTTATAGCGATAGTTTATCAAAAAAAGCAAATATATTATTCTGAATTGAATCTTATGTAATTGAAGAATCTACTAATAAAGAAGAATTAGAAAAAGCAATTGATTTCTTAAAAAATAAATGATTATTAAAAAAATGAGATGAAATCGTAACTGTTAATGGTATGTATATCTGAGAAGAAAGAGTTCCAAATATTCATGTATTAAAAGTAAGTTAAAAAAGTAAAAAGGTTCGTAAAATACGAACCTTTTTTTTAAAACTAAGTGTTTACTTAATTTTATCCTCCCCTTTTTTCCAATGACATAGCTATTCCAAGTGCCAACATTATTCCGAAGAATAATATAACTAAGTTATCTCCGGAAAGCCCAGAAATAATAATTGGGGCTTCATCGACAAATCCTCTCATATTTTCATAATTATTCACAATATATACTCCAAAATAAATGTTTTGATTAGTTATAGCATTAATAATTATAATTGTAAAACTATAAAAAAGCAAATAATTAAAAAATAATTTGCAAATATAAAACATTTTCATATAATATTGCACCTAAAACAAAAACAAAATGGAGTAATATATGATAAAAACCGTAATAATTGAAGCTTCTCATCCAGGAATCCCTTTTGCTGAATTACTTGCAGGGATGGAAATACCTCTAGCTAATCCAATTTGCCCAGTACAGAATCATAGATTCAACTGGGATGAAGCAAGTGGTAAAACGCTGAGAAATATTACAATTCATGTTAATACTCATGAATTACTAGAAGTAGTAAGAAAAAAATGTGCGAAAAAATATAAAAAAATTAAAGCGCACAATCTGAGTCCAACCATGGTTCTGCAATCACATCATTGCAGACTCTCAAAGTAATGACTCGAATACTAAAAATCCCGGACTAGTTTCGGGATTTTTCATTTATTCTTTTTATTGAAAAAAAATAAATATAATATATAATAAGAAAAATTTAGTTAAAATATTAAATAAATGACAAATAAAATACAAATTATTGATGAAGTTTTAAATGCTTGATTAAACGAGATAATTACTGATAAAGAAGAATTAAATAGAGATAAATTTCATAAGATAAAAAATAAAATATACTGAAAATATAAATTAGCAAAACCTATTGCATCTATAGAATTAATAGAAAGATACAACGAATTAATAAATACTTGAGAATTAGAAGAAAATTTTGCTTTCAAAAAAATTCTTAGAAAAAGATGAGTTAGAAGTCTATCATGAGTAACTGTTATTTCCCTATTAACAGAGTTTTTTTGATGTCCTTGAAAATGTGTTTATTGTCCTACTTTTGAATGATTACCTAAATCTTATATTCCAAATGAACCAGCTGTACAAAGAGCTGAACTGAATAAATTTGATCCTATTATGCAAATACATAATAGACTTAGAGCATTGGAAATAACAGGTCATAAAATAGAAAAAAATGATGTCAGAATAATATGAGGGACTTGGTCAGTGTACCCAAAAAAATATAGAGATGAATTCATGAAATCAATATATGATGCATTTAATACTTATGATGATATGAAATCACATATAGAACAAACAAATCTATGAAGTGATAAATTTGCTAGTTTCAAAATAAAAGAAACTTACAAAATGAAGGCCTCAAAAAATCTAGAAGAAGCAAAGAAATTGAATGAAACTTCGAGATGCAGAATAATATGAATAGCAATAGAAACAAGACCAGATTGGGTCACTCCAAATGAAATAAAACAACTTAGAGAGTATTGAGTTACAAGAGTAGAAATAGGATATCAAACTACAATAGATGAAATAAATGAATTAAATAAGAGATGACATTGAAACAAAGAATCAATAGAAGCAACTAAATTATTAAAAGACGCTTGATTCAAAGTAGTTGCTCATATGATGCCAAACTTACTATGATCAAATCCTGAACTAGATAAAAAATCATTAAAAGAAGTATTTGATAATCCGGATTTTAGACCTGATGAGTTAAAAATATATCCAATGGTTGTAACAGATAAATCAGAACTAACTGAAATATGGAAAAATTGATGATTTAAAGCATATGATGATGAAACACTTATTAATTTAACTTGTGAATTAGAAGCAATGATTCCTGAATATATTAGACTAAACAGAACTTATAGAGATATACCTGGTTCTGAGATTTTGGAGTGATCAAAAATTGCAAATCTCAGACAAATAGTAGAAAATAGAATGAAAGAAAAATGAATTAAATTGATAGATATTAGACATAGAGAAATAAAAGACTGAAAAAATGATCCAAAAAAAGCAGTATTAAGAACATTTGAATATGAAGCATCAAAATGAAAAGAATTTTTTATGACATTTGAAGACCTAGATGATAGAATAATATTTAGTTTACTTAGACTTAGATTGCCAGAAATAAATAAAGAAGTCTTAGAAGTGTTACCGGAATTAGAATGATGTGCAATAATTAGAGAAATTCATACATTTTGAGATCAATTAAGTGTAAATGAAAAAGGCTCTACATTCGGTCAACATATAGGATTATGAAAGAGATTGATAGAAGAATCTGAAAGAATAGCAATAGATAATTGATTCAAAAAAATGGCAGTTATAGCATGAGTTTGAGTTAGACAATATTATGAAAAAAGATGATATCAATTAGAGTGAGAATATATGATAAAACCTATTGACTAATATTATATATTTACTATTATATAAGATGATATTAACAAAATAATAATGAAAATAAGAGATGATGAAGAATATGATTTTATTAGTCAACTTACTGGTAATAATATTAATATAATTGGAGAAAATATATTAGTTGAAAATGAGTGATTTAAAAGGAAAATTGATCAAATAATTAATCCAGAAAACTGTGAATTATGTCTTTTAAGAGAATATGTATGGATTGACAGATTATTAAAAAAAGAAGATTTATTTATACCTTATTATCAATGAATCAGAAATAATGAATCATGAATTATAGATAAATTTGAAGCATTAATTAGATTTATTGACTGAAAAAGAATATTACTACCAAATAATTTCATAGATATTGCTAAAAAAAATAATTTGTTATTAAACTTATCAATAAATATGATTAATAATGTATTGAAAGAAATGACAATGCATAATAATGATATCTCATTGAATTTAGAATGAGAAATCTGAAATAATGAAATTATTAATTTAATATTTTTCACTTTGGATAAATATAACATCAATCCAAATAGATTAACTATAGAGATATTGGAAACAATCGATTTTGATAGCAGTACGGACCAATATAAAAGTATGATTACTAATATAAAAAGGCTGAAAGAAAGTGGAATAAAAATATCACTTGATGATTATTGAGCATGATATTCAAATATATTGAGAGTAATAGATATTATGCCTGATATAGTTAAAATAGATGGTGATTTAATAAAAAATTTAGCTATGAATAATGATGTTTGAAATCTAGTAGAAATAGCTACTTTAGTTTGTATGATGCATAAATCTGGGAAAAAAGTTATTGCAGAACACATAGAAACACAAAATATTCAAAATAAATTAATTGAATTAAATGTAGACTATTCACAATGATTTTTATATAGTAAACCTAATAGAGATATAATAAAATAAAAACTGAAAATATAATTTTATATTTTCAGTTTTTTGTGTAAAATAAATAAAATTTAAAATTTAAGTTAAAAATATTAATAAAATGAAAATAAAACTAAAAAATATAATAAAAGCAAAACATGATTTCTGACACTTTATAAATACAACACCTTTAGTATATTCTGAAAGACTAAGTAAAAAATATGATGCAAATATTTATCTAAAAAGAGAGGATTTACAACCAGTAAGGTCTTATAAAATAAGATGAGCATTCAATCTGATTAATTCCCTATCTAAAAAAGAAAAAGATGCTTGAGTAGTATGTGCTTCCGCATGAAATCACGCTCAATGAGTAGCTATTACATGTAATCATTTAAAAATAAATGGTACAATATTTATGCCTATTACTACTCCAGAACAAAAAGTATACAAAACTAAACAATTTGGTTGAAAATATATAGATATAGTACTTATTTGAGATACATTTGATGAAGCTTTTAAAGCAAGTAAAAATTTCGAAAAAAAGCATTGATCAACCTTTGTTCATCCTTTTGATGATGAGAGAATTATTACTGGACAAGCTACAATTTGACTAGAAATATATGATGAATTAGAAAAAGACCCTGATTATATTATATGCCCTATTTGAGGTTGATGAGTAGTGTCTTGAATTATTAGTATTACTAAGGATTTAGAGAAAAATACAAAAATAATAGGTGCAGAACCAACATGAGCATTATCAATGAAAACATCTCTAGAAAATTGAATTAATACAGCTCTAGAAAAAATAGATGTATTCGTAGATTGAGCTAGTGTTGGAAGAGTATGAGATAAAACATTCCAAATAGCTAAAGAATATAATTTACAGATAATATCTTGTCCTGAAAATAGAGTATGTACTACTATATTAGAATACTTAAAAGAAGATTGATTTGTTATTGAGCCTGCATGAGCACTAACAACAGATGCATTAAAGGATTTAAAAGAAGAAATAAAATGAAAAGATGTAGTATTGATAGTATCTTGAGGTAATTTTGATTTCGAAAGACTTCAGGAAGTAAAAGAGAGATCTATGAGATATGAGTGATTAAAAAGATATTTTATAATAAGTTTTCCTCAAAGACCTGGTGCATTAAAAGATTTCTTGTGATGTTTATGAGAAAATGATGATATAGCAAGATTCGAATATTTAAAAAAATCAAATAAAAATAGAGCTCCAGTATTTATTTGAATAGAAACAAATGACAAAAATAACTGGGAAAAAATAACAAATAAAATGGAAAAACTGTGATTTAAACATCATGATGTTACAAATGATGAGCTATATTTTGATTTATTAGTTTAAAACTAATTTTAGAAATAATGATTATTAATTATTCATTATTCTTTATTCATTAATTTTTTTAATATGTGATTAATTTTTTCAAATAGAAAAGAAGCAGTAGAAATAAGTAATAATGAAACTGTAAATGATTTATTTAAAAC
Organism: Candidatus Altimarinota bacterium; assembly: GCA_943356435.1. Lineage (GTDB taxonomy): Bacteria > Patescibacteriota > Gracilibacteria > BD1-5 > UBA6164 > UBA6164. The sequence goes on along the minus strand of CALREY010000015.1, from coordinate 5,238 downwards.
TCATAAAGCACCTAAAGCTATATGACCTTACTCAAAAGCATATTTTGCATGAGATTTTCTATTTTGTTCATGACAACTAGGTTTTGATTGAGATACTATGGAAATTGTTGAATGATGAATAGAAAATCAAACAAAACAAGCATGTAGAAATATATCATATTTACTAGAAGAAAATTGATTAAGTTTAAAAGATGTAGTTAAAACAACTATTTTTATGAAAGATTTAAATGATTTCGAAAAGGTAAATAATATATATAAAAATTATTTTATATTAAAACCTGCTAGAAGTACAGTTGAAGTAAGTAGACTACCAAAAGATGCTTTAATAGAAATTGAAGTTATAGCAATGAGATAAAAAACAACTATTTTTTTTAAAAAAATAGTTGTTTTTTTGAAAGTGGTGACAGGTATTTGTCACCTAGTTTGGGGCATTACGAATTGATTATATGATTTTTTTTATGATAATGATTAGTATATTTATAACTAATTAAAAAACTATGAAAAAAATGGTAGTCATCTGATTTACATTAATATATATAATAACTTATTATTATATATTATTATGAAACATGTAATTAAAAAATAATTACATATATATGAAAAAAATAATTATATTGTTTTTAATAACAATATTTAGTATTTCACAATCATTTTGAAATAATTATACTTTAACTAAATCTGATAAAATAATTGTAAATAAACTAATATCAAATTTAAAAGAAAATATAGATATTACAAATCCTAATTCAATGAAAATAATTGAAGAGACTATTTCTGATAACCAAAAAGTATACAAAAATAGTGATAGAATAGTAGCAATTTTTGAAGAGATTAGAAATCAAATAAAAAATAATGAATCTAATGAAAAAATACCAGAATATTTAAATAACTATAAAAATTACAATATAGATTTTGAAAAAATAAATATTCAGTGGTTTAATTGGCACAATCAAGAAAGAACTAAACTATGATTATCTAAATATACTATAGATGATAGATTGATGAATACTGCTTATGAATGGTCTACTTATCAATGTAGTATAAATGAAATGACTCATAAAAGAGTAAAAAATGATTCATATTATAATTATCCTAGGATAGAAAAATGGTTTAATGATAGATGAGTAAATTGTGAAGTATTATGATGAGTTACAAGTAGTGAAAGTATATGACAATACTCTTACCAATGTACAGATTGAGAATGTAGTGATGAATTAATTGACTCTCTGAAAGAAATATTTAATATATACATGAGTGAAAAAACTATGACTTATCCAAGTAATGCACATTATAGAGCTATAATTAATAATTATTTTACTAAAATGTGAATGGGTATTTCAATAAAAAAATCAGACAATGGTTTCTATGATTTTTATGTTACTACTCACTATTGTACTAAATTTAAATAATAATATTTATTATGAGAATAGCTATTTGAACAACTAGATTACCAAAAGTAGAGTGAATAAAAGAATGAATAAAATCATGTCCTTATATGAATCATATAGAAAATATAGAATATATATTAGAGAAATCAGAAAGTAATATTTCTGATATGCCATTATCAATAGATGAGATTATGCTCTGAGCAAAAAATAGGTCTCAAAATATGAAAAAATCATGAATAATAGCTGATTTTTATATTTGAATAGAATGATGAACAACAAATATTTGAGATAAAAAATATATTTGATGAGTTGTATATATCGAAAATAATGAATGAAAAGGTCATTATTGAATATCTGCTATGATGGAAGTACCAAATATAATAGAAGATATGTTATACAATAAATGACTAGAATTATGACCTGTAATGTGAGAATTATCTTGAAAAACAGACATAAGGAGTGAAAATGGTAGTATGTGAGCATGGTCAAATGATATGTTTACTAGAATAGATGAATTTGCAACTGCATTCAAAGCTGCTATATGCCCTTTTTATAACGATTATTACAATATGTAATAAAAAAAATGAAGTAATATTACTTCATTTTTTTTAAATTCTTTTTCAATCTATATATATTTCGAAATTCCTTTTTTTTAATTCAGAAATAAACCATTCTTCATCTACAAAATCTTCAGGATGATTTACTCCAGGAGTATATGAATTATTAAGTATATCCTGTGCTATTAATGAGCATCAAATTCATGTATTCATAACTCATGCTGGAATTCAATCAACAGAATAATTTACTATTTCAACTACTATATTATCTATTTTTATAAACAAACTTTCTTTATCTTCTACTTTGAAATTTTGTGGAGCAAAATTCGACATTATAGTATTACAAAAATCAAATGGACTAATTTCAACTCATTTAACATTAATTTTTTCTTTACTTAGAAATCAAAATTCATCTAAACTTTCTACTAATTTAACTACATTATCACTATGCTTCATAACAAAGTAAAAATTTTTAATTCATTTATTACTTAAATAATCAGGAAGAGAAAATTGTTCATCATGATTAGTTACTAAACTACCTGGTAAAAAACATTGATTTAAACTATTAGTATTACAAAAATCAGCATCTATTTTTTTACTATTTCATTTTACGAAACTATATTTTCAATTTTCAAATAGCAATGCATCCCCTATTATTTCTTCTACAACAGTTTGGAAATTAAATGGTAACATTTTTTCAGGTGCATTTTTAACTTCATCTGAAAAAGAAATTGTTATTGTATTTATTTCTTCAATATCACGAATCGCATATTTAGTTAGAATATTTACTATTCCAGGAGCAGATCATGCTCATATACAAGCAAATATTCAATTTTCTTTTGCTAATCAATCTTTTGATCTAGATATTTTTATTCATTCATAATCATCTCACAAATCTACATAGTTTTTAGCTGATTTAATACATGAATCTAAAATAGTTTGATTAAAAGTATATTCTAAACAATTGATTATTAAATCATAGTTACTAAATACATTTAATAATGACTTTTCATCAGATATATCAAATAATACTTTTTCTACATTATTTGATTTTATTTTACTAATAAAGCTATCTATTTTTTTTTCATTTCTTCATCAGATTCACACAAAAAATCATGAATTAATTAAATCAATGCTTACAACTTGTCATACGTTTCAATAAGCTCATAAAACTAAAACTTTTTTCATTTATATATAATTATTTTATATTAAGTAAATAATATCACATAAACAAAATAAAGTAAAATAATAACAACAAAAAAGAGACATATTAATATGCCTCTGTGAGTACAAGTATTATTGTTAAGATTAGCGTTTCTGATAGATTAAAAGGTTAACAGAAACTATAACACAATATATGTTACATCCTAACACTTATAGGCCAATACTTAGGACCTACCTCTCTAATATTCGTTAGTTATTTTTAATTTAAGAGTGATAACTAACACATTTACACTAGTAAACGTTTGCCCGAGTAGCAAATTCCACATATGGTGGACACCCTCCTTTTGTGTAATTGTATTATAATAATAATGTAATATTTGTCAATTATTTTGCATAAATAAAATTAAATGTTAAAATATAAATAGATATATAATAACAAACAAAAATATGTACAGTAATTTAAAAAAATTTTATCCTAGATATTCAGAAAAAGAAATAAAAAATGAAGTAGAAAACTTCAAAAAAATATACAAAATTATTATAGAAGAAATTAAAAATAGAGTTTGAGATATAATTGAAAATAATCAAAATCAAAAATCTGAAATAAATGAAAAAGAATTACTTAAATTATTATCTAAAGATTTTCCATGATACAATCTAGAATTAATTAAAGCATTAATTAGTCAAATTGAAAATGTATCCAACGAAATAAAAATAGATGAAATAGTAAATGAATTAATAGAAAAAGAGTCAAATAATGCACTTCTTAGACCAGATTACATGACAAAAAATTGAGTATGAAGAGAATTCATGAAGACCATTAAGTGTATATGAGTAATAGACTTAATGAAAAATAAATGAATACCTTTAAAAGATAATTATGAAAACCCCAGAGTAAATCCTAATTTATGAAATCATATACATAATTATAAAGATTGGGTATGAAAAAAGTTGTTATTAACAGAATCAGAAATAGACTCATTGAGTATAGATTCACTAGAAAATAAAGCTATGCCTTATTTAGAATTAGCAATTAATCATGTTAGAAAAGTATTTGAATGAATTAAATCAGAAAATAAAGAAGATTTAAAAAGTATATATTTTGAATGAATACATTCGCAAGAAAAAAAACTATCATTTCTTATGCTATTCAAATTTTATTACAAATTAGAAAAAGAAAAAAGAAATATTTATAAAAGGAAATTAGAGAATGAACATAAAAATCATTTAAAACAAATAGAAATATGACAATATGAAATTCAAAGAATTATTGCATTAGCAACCTTATATATAAATAGAGAAAATACTCTTACGTTTCAAAATGCTGAAGAAGAACAAAATTTCTTAGTTTCAAAATTAGCAGAATTATGAAGTGATGAAATGAAAAAAAACTATTTAGAAAGTTGCATAGAAAGTGATAATCTACTATATAACTATACTAAAAAGAGTGCTATGTATTGGAAAGTAAAAAATCCTAATGCAACAAAAAATAGAAAATATATAATTAATAGCGAAGAATGAAAATGATTTAAAAAGACTCAAATTGATACATTTGAGTTAGAATGAAAAACAAGAAATTATAGAAAAAGAAAGGAAAAAATTAAACTATTACATGTATGAACTAGAATTAGAAAAAATCCATTTTCATCAGTAGATAAATTTATAAGGAAAAATTATTCAAGTTTCAATGAAATTCTAGACCATAAATGATTCATATTTGTAATAGAGGATTATGATAGAGATTTAGAAAGATTAAAAAAAGTATTAGAGTACGAATTATGAACTTTGAAAACTAGTTGGTTAGAAGAATCTGAGAGTATGAAAACAGCATGAAATAAGGATACTAATGAAGAATATAATTCAATGAAATGAATATTAAAAGTAAGTTATAAATGAAAAATTATTAAAGATTTCTTTGAATCACTATGAAAGGTAATTAATTTAAAAACATTATATAGTGCTAGTAGACAATTAGAAGAATTAAAAAAAAGGAATATTGAAAATCTAGAAATATGAGATTTTGAATCAATTCTAAAATGTATAGATGATAAAGATTTATTCCAAATGTATACTGACTTAAAAGATAGATTTTGAATAAAAAAATACTTTATGGAAGTAGAAATACAAAT
>CALREY010000014.1 GCA_943356435.1 Candidatus Altimarinota bacterium | reverse complement strand
TATAAATAAAAATAATATAGAAAATACTATGATAATCATTGTATTAATACTATTGATTACTTATATTTGATACAAATTTATACAAAATCCAAGTGAAATAACTAATAACTTACATAAGATACTAACATTTTATATAGTATTATATTTATTGATAAAAATACTTATTTATAGTTATAAAGTAACTTTTTGACTAGCTGAAAGTGACAATATATTAATAAGTGACTTGAGAGTTTGAGATATGGTGGATAAAATGTATTTATTAAAATTGTTGTGAAATCAAGACTCTCTAAAAGAAAAAAAAGAAGAATTATATGGAGTATCTCCTGACCAATACTTCTTAAACTTAAAAAATCCAATAGATGAAATAGAATTGATAACTATACAAAAATCATTTGAAATAGTAAATAATCATCAAAAAATTAATAGTTATTATCAAGAGATTAATCAACTAAAAATACTCAAAACATTTGCATTTTGACCTTATATATTTGCATGATTTATAATTACTTTCTTATTTGGAAATAGTATTTTTACTACTATTATGTGATTTATTATAAATGTTATAAAAATGTAACAGACCACCCCCTACCCCCTCCTTACTAAGGAGGGGTGTTAAACTTTATCCTTTTATTTTTTTTATTAATTCTTCCTTATCTGATTTATCTAGTTTTCTAGGATATACATTTACATAATTATAATAATTTTCATACTCATATATTCCTGAACAAATACTATTTAAATCACATTTTTTACATGCTTCTAGTTTATCATGCTCCCAAAGTTTTCCTTGCTGTCTAATTGTTTCCCTTTCATCCAAAAAATGTACCATTCTCTCTTCATCTTTTACTATTTTTCTAGTTTCTGTAGAAGCCCGCTCATATCATTGCATATAGCATAGAGGAAATCTCTCTACTCTAAATGTTCTATTAGTAGTATCCAGATATGCCATAGCTTTTAATAATGATATTGATGCTTCGCCATAGTTTGGTAATGTAGACAATGCTGTTTTTGTCTTTCTCATCATTAGTGGGTCTAGATTATTCCAGACAAAATGTTTGATTTGAGGGAAATGTTTAGTCAAAAATATAACAGTTTTGTCTAGATGATTTTCGTTATAATGATTTATTACTGTATTTATTTGTACTCTTACTCATAGTTTCAATGCATTTGTAATAGACATCATCAATTTTTTCCAACTACCTGGTGTATCAGTCAAAAAATCATGTATTTTCTCATGACAAGAATAAACAGAAAAATGTACCAATTTCAATCATGCATCTGCTAATTTTTTGCTAAAATTATAGTCACTACACATCATTCCATTTGATATCATTCTGTTTTCAATTCATACATCGTTAGCATATTTTATCCACTTTGCTAAGTCTGGTGACAATGTTGGCTCTCATCAGGTAAATATAATTCATCTATATTCCCTTTTTATGAAATCATCTATCAATTCTATTCCTCTCTCTAAACTAATATTATTTCAATTACTCGGATTACTACAAAAATGACACTGGTTGTTGCAGTATCTATTTACTTGTATGTATCCTATATTTGCCATATGTTTTTGTATAATAAATATTGTTAAATATATACATATTAACAAAAAAAACAAAAAAATAGAGAAATTTCTCTATTTTTTTCAATATAAAATATTATAATTTAATGAATATTAATACTATTCTATTTTATATCCTTAATCCTTTATACAACGAATACTAAAACTCTCAGATTTATTCTGATTTAGACGACGAACTGAAGAATTTAAACTATTTAAAGTCCTAGTATGTGCAGTAGTAGAATCATATTGAGTAGAAGACCAAAAATATGTATCACTTCAACGATCATATGAAGCAAACTCATCATAACGAGTGTATCCAGCTAATGGTATTTTAAGACTATTAGCTAAATTGTTAGTATCCGTTTTTGTATTATGACTCATCCATCATAATCCATTACATAACCATCAATTTGTTGAATTTCTACAATTTGAACCATTAAGTGTAGTTTCAAGTGTTTCCCATTCTGCATCACTTGGTACATGCCGTCAAGATGAACATGCTGTCGAAGAATTTGCCCATGTATATAGTTTTCACCATATAGCCGGATATTCTTGGTCACCATTAGTATTTGTTCATGGATACCAATAATTTGCTTTTGTGTTACTTGCCATTTGAGTACTTCAAATTGGACAAGATACTGTACTATTTGTTGAATTATAATTTGGAAAACAATTAGCAATATATGTATCTGTTCAATTTGTTTTTTTTCACCATTCTAATCCTGTTCATATTGTAGAATTACATCATGCCCATGTTTGCGATCCAATTGTTATATCTGGTATACTACATCATTGACTATTTGGATTATCCTTTATACAACGAACACTAAAACTCTCAGATTTATTCTGATTTAGACGACGAACTGAAGAATTTAAACTATTGAAAGTCCTCGTAAGTGCAGTAGTAGAATCATATTGAGTAGAAGACCAAAAATATGCATCACTTCAACGATCATATGAAGCAAACTCATCATAACGAGTGTATCCAGCTAATGGTATTTTAAGTCTATTAGCTAAATTGTTAGTATCAGTTTTTGTATTATGACTCATCCATCATAATCCATTACATAACCATCAATTTGTTGTATTTCTACAATTTGATCAATTCAATGTTGTTTCAAGTGTTTCCCACTCTGTATCACTTGGTACATGCCGTCAAGATGAACATGCTGTCGAAGAATTTGCCCATGTATATAGTTTTCACCACATTGATGGATATTCTTGGTCACCATTAGTATTAGTACCTGAAAACCAAGTATTTGCTTTGGTACTACTTGACATTGCTGTACTTCAAATTACACAAGATGCTGTAGTATTTGTTGAATTATAATTTGGAAAACAATTAGCAATATATGTATCTGTTCAATTTGTTTTTTTTCACCATTCTAAACCAGTTCACAATTTTGAATTACATCCGGCCCATGTTTGGGTACCTATAGTAATATCTGCTATATCACAACTTGAATCCACTACCATCCATCAACTTGGTCAACCACTAGAACTTGTACTTGACGATGAGCTTGATGATGAGCTTGATGAACTACTATTTGAACTTATGCTCAAATTACTTTTTAATACATTGTTTATAAAATTTCCTGCATAGTTTATTACTTCACTACTTGGACTACTTGTATTTATATTTAGAGCATTTATGTTTTTTAGTTCTCAATAGTTTTGTAATATTGTTCAACTATAGGCATCTTGCAATCATTTTAATAATGTTACTCTTGCTGAGTAAGAGTCAGGATTTGTTAATTGTGAACATGATCATGTATCACTATAAGCTAGCAGTTTATTTGATGTAAACGCAAATCATCATGATACATTAAATTTCGATCATGAAAAGCTCGATGGTAGGTTTTTATATCATCTGAATACAAATCTTTGGTTTGTTACTATTTGTTGTAAGTCTGTTGTTGCTGTACTATTTGTTATTATACTTGGTAAACTTAGTACATTACAATTTGTTCAACTCAATGTTTTTACCATTTGTTCGTTGTAATTTCCTGTAATGTAAGCTTTAGCTTCTGAGGTTCAGGCTTGTGCTTGTAGACTCTGCTTCCCTAATTTTAGGTATGGTTGGGATAGATTAAGAGACACGGCATCTCCTTCTACCATTCATCATAGTTGATATTGATTTTTTGTACTTGTTACAGAATATGTGTATTGTTTATCTGTTAATGGATCTGTTGGTATTTTATCTAGTTTATCTACATTAGCAAAAACAGTTTCTCAAAATGTTCATTGAGTCCAAACTATTGATCATGAATAAGTTATATCTACTCAGTTTGTAGGCATTGGATATTTACCTGCATCGAGATTGAAAAGTTCTAATGAAGATTTCATGCTTGATAAATCACTTACTCTAGTACTATCTCTAGCATCTGCACTATATCATTGTAGGCTTATAAACCCTATTGTTCAAAGTATTGCTAGTATTGTTATTACTACTATTAGTTCTACTAGTGTAAAGGCTGTTATTCAACTACCTTGATTAGAGGTAAATTGAAAGGAGTTCTTTTTTTGTTTATGCATAATAATTAGTTAATTTTAAAACAAATTGATTATATATATAAATAAATAGAATTCAATTAATATAAATATATCAGATTGACTTATTAATACTTAATAGTTTTAATCTAAGAAAAAGGAAAACAATAAAAAAAAGAGAGTTATTGTAAACCTCTCTTTTTATATAAGCTTTATTTAATTATTTCTAAAATCTTAAATCCATAACTTCTGATAAAATTAATATGTATTCACTTACATTCTTTATCATACTTACATTTTTTACAATTTAATGACTTAATTCTATACAAATTATTTATATATTTATAGGTATAATCTGCTAAAGAATCTTGCTGCTTTATATCATTATATGTTTGATATATTCATGTTCATCATAGACATTTAGGTATATTTATTAGTTTTTTATTGAATGATTTTAGTTTGTTTTTGAAGTCTTCTATTTTATCTCAGTATTTTTCATATACTTGACTTGGGAATTCTTCTCAAGATATGATAATAGTATCATTAGTGTCTATATTATCTAGTTTTTTTGTATTAATATTCTCTATATAGCTATGACAATAATCCTTTTGAAAACATACACTACAAGCATCACCATAGCAATTTGGTTTTATTTTTCAGTTTGATTTTATGAATTCTTCAAACATTAGATAAGCCTCTCACATTACTTCTGACTTCATTTTTCTTGGGTCTTGTATCAAGTCTTCATATCATTCAAATGCTTCAGCTGGAAATCTATTTGTCCACATATACATTCATGGTATTTGGGACAATTCCCATGTTTTTTGTAAATACTCTATATTCTCAGATATATTATAGAATAGTTTTCTTTTATATTCTTTGAATCATCTTCAAAAAGGAATTATTTGCAGTATATCGTATTCATAAACTCAAAACTTCATGAAAAACTTAACTATATCAGGTAGATAGGCTACATTTACTTTATTTACTACTATGTCTATATTCACAATAACTTCAGGAAAATATTTCTTTATATTCAATAATCATTTAATAGACCTATTAAAAGCTCAAGGAGTAGCTACTAAATAATCATGAAGCGTAGAATTGTGTCAGTGAAAAGAAAAAGTAATCTCTTGTAATCCTGCATCTACTACTTTTTTGCAAAAATCAAAACTATGAAACATATTTCAGTTCGTAACAGTTTGCACTCTATCATATCATAGTTCCCTAGCATACTTTATATATTCGCTAAATTTAGGATTTATAGATGCTTCTCATCATGATATTATTACTCTATTTTCAAATCAAGCTTTGAATCATTTACTGATTTCTTGTATTACTATATCTTCTTTTACTAATACTCAGTTTTGAGCATCTGAATCTAGACAAAACAAACATTTATTATTACAAGCAGCAGTAATACGCACCCAAACCCTATTTTGTTTGGTTGTTTTTTCTTTTGATAATAAATTTTGTTTATTTTCCATTTTTTAAAAAATTGTTAATTTTCTCTTTTGCATAATCATCTCATACGAAACTTACCCAGTTTTTGTAAAATCACAAACAATAATCGTTGTATTTACATTTATTACATTCTTCAAATTTTTGTTTTTCTTTCCATAAGTATTTGAAACTTTCTAGATTTGAATCATTTATACTTGAGCTTTTTTTATCGTTTTCAAGTTGTTTTAATCTGTAATATTCTAGATTGTACTCTGGATAGTTTAGAATACAAAGTGGTGGAGATGTGTAATGGAAATCAAGCAGTAATCATTTTTTTTCACAATGTTTTATTATTTCTACTATTTGTTTTATATCTCTAGGTGAGTATTTCAAAAGTACTTCATCTTTATTTATATTAGCATATCAATTTGCTTGTACAAATCAAATAGATAGATGTTTGTTTCAAATAATTTCAAAATAGTCGTTTTCTAGTAAAAAATTTATATAATTAATAGTTGTAGGTAGATTTATCTTGTTTACTACTATATTTGTGAGAATTTTTATCTTGCTATTTAGTTTGTTATTTTTAAAATATTCTAAAAATTTTAAAAAGTTGTCTATATTTGAATAACTTCACATTTTCATATTTATATCAGAATTTTCAGAATGATTTGCAAGAAATATCTCATTTAATCAAGAATTTACAAGTGAATCTAATAATTTTAAATCTGAAAAAATAATCGTTCAGTTTGTTTGGATTTGTACGTTTCATACTCAAATAGATTTTGCTAGTTTTATGTAGCTTCAAAGATTTTTACTCAGTGTAGGTTCTCATCATGAAAAGGATAAATCAAGACTGTTTAATTCAATTCTTTTATATTTCCTAGCTAGTTCCAAAATCTCATAAACAACTTGTTTACTAATTATATCTATTTCTCAATAATTGTTTGTTTTGAGTACATTACAAAATTTACATTTCCAATTACACTTGTAAGTAACTCTGATTATTTCATTTATATACATAATTATTTTATAGCTTTTATTTCAGAAATTCAAAATAGTTCTTCATATCAAACACTGTATCACCAACATTTATTTTTGTAAATACACTCATCACATACTGTTCAATGTTTTCTATCTCTAGGTGTTAGATCTATATTGCTTAAGTCTTTTCTATCTAACTCATCTTCACTACTAAGTATTTTTACTCTTGTTTGATAATCATAATCATCAGTCAGTTTTAAGTATTTATCATCTGCATCATTTGGTAAGACACAAAATGGAAAATCTGGAATTTTGAGATTTATTTTATTATCTTCACAGTATTTTATAATCGGTAATATTTTTTGTACAGATTCAGTATATTTAATAATTACATTATTCAAAATATGCTCTTCTCAATAATACTCTATGTCTATATCTGGATATGTAATCGCGATATCTTTAATTCACTTGTCTTTTAGATATTTTACGATATCAAAAAGTATCTCTATATTGTCTTTTGTTATGACTATGTTCACTTTCAGGTATTTTCAATTCCAGTATTTGTGAATATTTTTAAACACATTTTCCCAGTCTACATAGACATTTGTTCTAGATATCTTTTGTTGTGTTTCCTTGTCTATTGCTTCAACTGATAATATAAGTTCATCTATATGAGCTAAAAACTTTTGAGCTTGTCTTTCTATATGTAGAGTACTTGCATTTGTAGTAACTAAAATGGTGTAATTTAATTTCTTTCATAGTAAAAGAGCATCATAAAATACAGGTTGTATAAATGGTTCTCATCATAAATAAGTGACATGGTTGTATCAATTTTTTTTGTATTTGATTAGTTTTTTGAGTATGTCATATTTGCTTACTTTTTTAGTCCAATTTTTTTCCATATTTGGAAACTCCATACAATATGTACATTTCTGGTTGCAGGTCCATCAAACATATAATTCTAGTCTCTTATAATTCATATTATATTTCTATCTTACAATTTAAACATGCTTTTGAAATATATGGAAATTTCTTATTCAAAAAATTTTCATACTCTGAGTTACATACTATATTTATCAATCTATTTTTATTTATATTTCACAGATTATTCTCATAATCATCCAATATACAACAAGGCGAAATATCACCGTTTTCATTTATCCTTATTTCTTTTTTTGAATTTATAAAACTACAATTATTTCACTTTATTTTTTCAAAACTATTATTATTTACTATATAATCAGCAAATTTACCTATATCTCATCCATTGAAATCCGGAGATATTTTTATATCCAAATCTCATTTATTATCTAGTATATAGTTTTTATCATCTAAATAAAATCTTTTTAATTCTTCGCTACTTGGAAACAAATTAATTGTATCATTTATAGGAGATGTAGAAATCATAGAAAATGAAATAGAATCCACTTTTTTAGCTTTAAAAAAATCAAAAAACTCCTTAATATTTGATATATTATCATTTCTAATTGTGAAATTTATATGCACATTTATTCCATACTCTTTTAATTTAGATATATTTTCATCAATCTTATTAAATAATCATTTTATTCATCTGATTTTGTCATGTATATCATGTAATCAATCTACGGATATATCAATGAAGTCGATTAATTTATAATCCAATTTTCAAAGTGTAGATCAGTTAGTTGAAACTGATGTTATTAATCATAAACTTTTGCTGTATTCGAGTAACTCTATAAATCACTTATAAATAGTTGGTTCTCATCATGTGAAATTTATTACTTCTCAGCCCATTTTATAAAAGTCTAGTATTGATTTCTTAATATTTATTATATCATTATATTCCCGTTTTCTTTTTATTACTCCACACATATCACAAGTAGCATTACAAGCATTTGTAAGTCTGATTTTGATATATTTATATTTTTTGAAATTCACTATAAATGATGCTGAAAAATATGCTCCTGAGAAATTTAAAATAATCTCTCCCCCTTCGGGTACTCCCTTTGGGAAAGGGAGATTTATTAACAATTTAGATAGTTCCTTTGAATTAATTTTGCTTCCATGATATATATAATCTAGTTTTTTTGATAATATATCTAGTCTTGTTTGCTGCTCTTTATCTGATTTTCTAGGATAGATTATTGTAATTTTTTTATAATATATATTTTCATATAGATTATTGTATCCTCACATAGTTACAACTAATTTCGCTTGTATTTTTAATTCTAAAAAATTATCAAAATATGCTTTTATTTCCAATTTATGATTTGATACAGACTGTATTTTTTCTAGATTTTCTTCTGTATAATTCTTTCATATGTTTACAAACACTTTTCAATCATAACTTGTACTATTTAATTTTTCTAAAAAATCGATTACAAATTCCATTCCATCTTGTCATCATCATATACTTATGAGAATATGATTATTTTCTGATTTAATTTCTTTTCATTTATCATTTACTACAAATCAAGTATAGATTATTTTTCTAGATATATTTTTATGAAATTTATCATTATAATTTATTATTTTCTCATCACTATGAATAAGATATCTATCAAACAATTCTAGATTTTTTTCTTGTATAGACTCTATATCAAACACATCTCTAACAGAACAAAACACATTTCAATTATTATTATATTCCTTGAATTTATGAATAAAATGAGTCAATTCTTCATCCAAGAAATTTCTTCAAAATGGAAAATGTTCTATTACTAATGATTCTATTTTTGATATATTAAACAATTTTTCAAATATTTGATTTCTAAATATTTTTATTTTATAATTATGGTTATTATCTAGTATTTTATAATTCTCTATCTCGTAATTTGGCAAATTGATTATTTTTAGATTATTAGATTTCTGAAATAAAAAATCTTGTTTTTCTCAACTATTAATAACTATAATATTATAATCATATCAAAAATTCTCAATTATATTTCCTATAATTAAAGCTATTCTATTCCCATGACCAAGTCATCAGAAATTGTGATAAAAAAATATTATTGTTTTTTTCATTTGTTTAGTTTAAGTATATTTAACAAAATAGGAGTTACTTTTTTTATTCTTTGTAGAATAATTTGTATGAGTCAATCATATTCGTTATTATCTTTTATAATTCATCATTGATAATTGGTAGAATACGTATATATCCCTAATCATAAGTATATTTCTCTATATCTGAAATCAGTAATTGCACATTCTATGATAAAATTTATATAATAGTCTTTTTCAGGTAATTTATATATAATAGATATAGATTCATTGTTTATATTTTTATCTATTTCAATGAATAAAGCTCATTTTATAGTTAAATATTCTCATAATTTATTGTTTAATATTTCTTTTAATTTATCAGTTTTAACTTTTATATTTTCATCATATTCTTTTTTTATTGGAATATTTGCTAAACATGAACAATTTTGAGAGTTACAAACAATATATTTATTTTTTCAATTTTTTAAGAGTTCTATAGCTTGATCAACTGTATAATTTTTGTTTATCATCGTAGAGCATCAAGCAAAAATGATATTTAAATCATAATCTATTAATATGTTTGAAGGTATTTCAAAAGGAAAACATTTATATCATTTAAATTGATTTAATGATTTTAATATAATATTTTTGTTATCATGAAATTGTATACTTGTATCTGAATATTGTAATTTTATAGTATTTTCTGCTATAGATTTTTTATCTTCTTTGTAATAATAATCAATTATTTTTTTATCATAGTTTTCTGATATTACTTGATTTTCCTGGATAAGATTTAGATGATGTTGGTGTTTTTCAAGACTACATTTGTATATTATATTTTGTTTCATTTTCAAAAAATCTTCAAAGTCTTCATAAGAAGTTGGTATCAAAAAATTGATATCAAATTTTATGTTATATTCTTTTAATTTGTTTATATTTTTTATAAATATTTCAGATTTTAAATCATATTTTTTGTATTCATAAAAATGAAAAGTGGGAATAAGTATAAATCTCTCATTTTCAAATAAATCTAGTTTTTCAGTGATATTTCATAATAAAAATATATTGCTGGTAACAGTTATGAATACAGAATTAAAATCTAATAAAAACTCTATTAATTTGCAAAAATCTTTATTTAGAAGAGGTTCTCATCATGTAATCAAAAAATTTATTTTTAAATCTGGGTAGTTTTTTTCTATAGATTCAATAAAATAAGTTAATTTTGATTTATTTTTAAGATCAAATTTAAATGTCTTTTCATTTACTTCTCACGCATAACAATAATGACATTTAAAATTACATTTATATGTTATATTAAATGTAATATTTATAATATTTTCTGATGATGTCAAAGAATATATTTTTTTCATTATTCTTATTTAAATAATTATTTTGCTTATAATTTTATTGAATATGTAGACTCTTTTTAGGAACAAATTTATAGTATTTTGATTTTTAGATTCTAGATTTATAAATTCATTTTCTTTGTTTTTTGAATAATAATGGTATCCAATTTTTCAGTCTGAAAATGGATATTTTACGTTTTTTTCAATTATTTTTTCTAGTATTATGAATACAAATATATCTTTTTGTGATAATATTATTTGAATACTATTGTTTCATATAACTAAATATGTTATATCGAAATCATTTGGCTTAATCTTAGAGAATAGAGATTTCAATTTATCTTTTATGTATAAATTATTATCTATTTTTGATTTTTTTGTATTAAAATCTGACTCACATAAACAAGTATGATCTCAGCAAATGATGTTTTTTTCTAATGATTTATCAAAAAAATCTATTATTTCATCTATAGTATATCTCAGTCTATTTAATGAATAACAACTTCAAAAATAACAAGTTAAATCGGTTTCTAGATATATATTTACATAGTTTTTACTTAAAAAATTACATTTATATCATGAAAAATTATTAAGTCATTTATATATAAGTTCTGACGAATTTACATTTTCTTTTTGTCAATCTAGGTATACAATTTCTAGATTTTTTATTTTGTCTGATTCATCAAAATTGTTATAGAAATAGTCTAGTGATTCTTTGCTGTATGACTCTGATATTTTTCAATCTGTTCACTTGATTAAACTGAAATTATAATTTTTAGTATCTAATAATCAAACTATATATTCTTTTGCAAATATAAAATCTTGAATTGATGCATCATCGGGTAATAGAAAATTTACTCAATAATTAAATTTAAAATCTTTAATTAGTTTCAATGATGAAATAAATAAATCTGTTTTTTTGAAATATTGTTTGTAATGAAATGTGATGAAAAAAAATAAGTAATTAGAATTTTTGTTTTGAGATAAAATTGAGAGTTGATTTTGTTTTTCATACAATTTAAATCCATTTGAATTAATAGTTACTTTTACTTCTAAATCTAATAATTTATCCAAAAATTCAAAGAAATCTTTTCACAATGTTGGTTCTCATCATGTAAGAGTAATATCAACAACTGCATATTTCTCTTTTAATTTTAAAATTAATTCTTTTATTTTATTGAATGACTTAATATCTATTGATTTTCATGTAAATTTCTTTCAAGTGATACAGTATTTACAAGAAAAATTACAAAAATCAGTCATTTGTATTAATAAAACTGCAACTCATGTAAAAATCGGATTTACTGTTTTTATAATTTTATCATTCATTGATTCATTATATTATTGTTTTAAATTTACTACAATCCCCTAATTCAAAAAACTCATTTTCTCATATTTTTATTGCTTCAAAATCTATTCATAATAATTGATTTAACTTCGTTTTTAACAAATCATTATCAATTTTGTTAAAAGAAAAATAATACAATTTATTTTCATCAAATTGATAAAAAAGTATTTCACAGAAATACTCACTGAAAAAATCATCTAAATCTCTAAGTGATTTACCATTTAACAATTGATTTTTCTTTCAATTTATAATTATATTTTTTCAATCATAGTTTCATAAATCATCATTTTTGTATCTAATAAATGGAAAATAAGGATTATCTAAATCTGTAACAACAAATTCTCAAGATATTTCTTCAAAAATAATATTATCTCAATACAATTTCTTATTTCCATCTAAATCTATACTTATTGGTCACACTTCACTGCATCAATAATTGTCTAATACCTTACAATCAAACACTTGTTTTATAAATTCTTTTAGACTTTTATTTGTGTAAGTATAAGTCAGACTTATAGCTTTCAATTTTGGTAACTCTAAATCAAATTTCTGGAATCAAAGTATTAAATATAATAAATATTTAGCATCCGCATGGAGATATTTAGTATTTTTATTATCTTTAAATATTTTTTGTATTTTTATGAAATACTCTTTATCGAAATAAAAATCTGATATACTAATATATATTTTTTTTACATAATCTGGCTCTCTTATATTATTTATTGCTTTTTGATTACAGTTAATAGGAGTCAGTGAGAAATATGAATCTTTGAAAGTGAATTCAGACTCACCGGAAAAAATAGCAATTTGTTTAATATGTCTTTTGAAATCTAGTGGATAAACAAATCTAAAAGCATTTCATGTATTTCATGATGTTTTTCAATATAGTACTTGTTTATTTTCGCTTAATTTTATTATTTGTTCATAATTTAGTTTCAAAATATCTTTATCCAAGATTGGTAATTTCTCTATAAAATCTAGAGAATTCATATTTACTATATCTGATTTACTGATATTATTATTTAATAACAATTCTCTATAAAATTCCAGATTATCATAAAAATGAAGTAATTGTTCTTTTAATTTTTTTAGTTTTATATTATTTATTATCGACTCATCTTCTGTAAATAATTCTTTTAAATATCTATAATAATTAATAGCAATACTTTTATCATATAGTTCATCATTTAGATATATTTCTTTGAATAGAGTTTTTCTAGTATAGAAATTACTAGCACATTTAGAAGCATATCCACATTTTTCATTTGAGTTTTGTCTATATTTTTCATATTTTGGACTATTTTTTATCTCTGAGATATCATCTTGTAATACATTTCATACTGATACACTAGTATTTCTCTCCACTACACAACAACCATACATATCACCAGTATAATTGATAGATGAATGGTCTAGTGGTCAAAAACAACCATATTTGTCATAGAAATATTTTCCATAAATTCATTCATAGAAGCTATTTATTTCTCATTGGTATTTTTCTATATCTGTTAATTTTTGCAATACTTCTTCATTGTTTTTTCATACTAATTCACTTATAAATGGTGAAAAATCTACATTTATATTGTACAACTTAGCTTTCTCATAAATAAGTTTCACTTTCTCATTAAAGAAATAAAAAAACTCTTGTTTAGTTAAATTCAAACTATCAATATCTTTTCTATTCTTATCATTCAAAAAAACAAAACTCACTCTATCTATATCGTATTTTTTTCACAAATCTATCATTTGCTCAAGAGTTTCAAAGTTGTAATTCATTACAACTGAATTTATGTATATCTTTAAATCTGGATTTATCTTTTTTGATTTTTTTATTATATCAATATTTTTTGCAAATGATCCATTTACTCATCTGATATAGTCATGTATCTCAACATTTGGTCCATCTATAGACAAATACAATTCATCCAATCAATATTTTAATATTTTTACCAATCTTTTATCACTAAGTAGCCATGCATTAGTTTTGATAGCGACTTTTAATCACAGTTTTTTTGAGAATGCTATTAAATCTTCCAATTTGGCATACATAGTAGGTTCTTGCCCATGAAACCTAATATAATTGCAATTATAATCTTTTTTTAGTTTTAGAATTATTTTGTATAAGTCATCTTCTGTGAATTTCATCTCTATTTCCCTTTTCCAATTATCACACATAACACACTTAAAATTACATCATCATATGAGATGCAAATCAGCTCTAAAAATAAGACTTTTTCAAGTGTTTTGGTAGTTTATGTAATTTTGTGTAATTTGGTGCATGTGGATTGGAATAATATTAAAAAATCGTCTATAGTATTGTAATCTCCCCCTTAATCCCCCTCACTTGAGGGGGAAGTAGAACATATTTAATTTTTAGTTATAACTTTAAATTCATTTATTATTTTTGTTTTTAATTTTTCACAAACATTTTCAAAATTTTTGTCTATTTCTTGATTCGTGATTCTAATAATTTTTAATCATAATCATTCTAAAATGGCTGTTCTTTCTTGATCATAAACTAATCAGTTTTCAGTAAAATGACTTTCTCAGTCAATTTCTATAACTAGTTTTAATTTAGGAATATAAAAATCTACAATAAAGTTATCAATAGGTCTTTGTTTATAAATTCTTAGGTTTGATAAAACTCAACCAAAGTCACCCTCTGAACAGAATTGGTTTTTTATTAAGATTTTTTCATTCAATTCTTTTACAACTCCCCCTCAATCACCCTCATTTGAGGTGGAAGTAGAACAATTTGAGGAGAAAAAGTTTTGAAATCATCTAAGAAATCAATACCATAATTTTCTTTCATGTACTGTCATATTTTTCCTAAGTTCTTTAGTTCTGTCCCTTAGTTTTGGATTATATGGAAGTCTATTATTTAATTGAATTGTACTATTTTTCATAAATTATTGTTACTATTATCGTTTTCTCTCCCTCTAAGTGAGGGCGATTAAGGGGGAGTTTTTATGTTATAGATAAAAAAATATAAATTTAATCTAAATCTAATTTTTCATTATTTACTTTTTTTATTTCAAAGTTATTAGAATAATCAAGTAATAATTTATTTATAAATTCTAAATTTAATATTTTTGTTTCTATATATTGTTCATCTACCTTGGTCTCAATTCAATTAAACTTAATATATATATCAATAACTTTATTCTTTGTATTTACCTTAGGTTCTACCTGTGAATGAGCAAATATATTTCTAATTTTTCTATATTTATCTAATTCATCTTTAAATTTTTTTACACCATTATTACTAGAGTCAAATCAAAATTGACATCTTTCAAATCGTTCCAAAAGATTAATCAATAAATTTATTTTAGTATTTAAATTCAATATATTACTTGAAAAAAATAATTCATCAAATATATCTTCTTTTTTATTAATATCATCAAAATCAATTTCAAATAATAAAAAGAATAGTTTTTTTATTAACATATCAATTAATAATTCAATCCTACAGCAAAAAGAAAGAATAGGTCATCTAAATTTTTCTTCAAATAACATTACACTATCAGTTATATCTTTTAAACTTGTTGAAATATTTCAAATTTGACACTTAATCATTCATTTTAATTGTATATCTATACTCGGTAAACTAGATTTCATATTATTTTATATTAACCAAATAAGCAAAATTATTATTAATGATTTTTGAACTTGTTATTATTACATTATTGTTCTCTCTCCCCCTCAAGTGAGGGGGATTAAGGGGGAGTTATGAGCTAATTTCAGTCTCCAACTTCTCAATTCCCTTCTCTATACAAAACTCTTCTATTACTTTTCTATAAGAATTCTCAACTATTTTTTCTATGTTTACAACCAATCTCAACTTAACAAAATCCTCCTCAATATTTCAACTTAAAACCACTCCTGTTTCTCAGTCAATTATTACTTCTCCAATCCCTCAAACAAGCGTAGAAAATACTAGATTTCAACTAAGCATATTTTCAAGTATCATATTTGGTATTCAATCTGTATCTCAGTTAGTTGATACTTTTGAATAATTGATATATGTATTATAATTATTAATCTGCTTTAACAAATCTTTATGCTCTAAAAAGCCAAAATACTCTATTTTATTTGTTAATCATAATTCATCTATTTTTTTGAAAATATCATTTTTTAATTCTCCATCTCAGATTAATCATATTTTTCCTACTAAATTATGCTTTACTAAAAGTGAAATCAAATCCAGTACTTCTATAATCCCCTTTTTTTCTACAAATCTTCATCCAAACAATATATCCAATTTACTAAAATCCTTCTTTAAAAAACTATATTTTGTAAAATCCAAAACACTTCTAATAACTTCTATTTTTTCAGATAATAATTTCTCCCTTTTTCAAAGGGAGTGGCTGAAAGCCGAGGGATTATTTTTTGTAGCCTCTTCCTCTTTGACTAAATGGGAAGGATTTATGCCCGAAGGGAGGTATCCTGTGGACAAGATAGAGTTTTTAATGTATTTTCTCATCATCTCATCCCTCACAAATATCTTATCAACATTATCCAAAAACTTATTTTGTTTTCTTAAAAATCAATATACATCATATCACCTAGCTGCTGAATATATTTTTATATCTGGTATAAGTGATTTTATCTTTACGACGAAACTAGCATCAAATAAAAACTCAGTATAAATTATTTTAATATCATATTTTTTTATCAAAAAAACTAAGTACTTCAAAAATTTTAGATACAAATCTGTATCCTTTATTTTTGGATATTCCATATCTAATAATGTATCAAATTCTTTCCTATAAACTATATTGAAATTATTCGGAAATATATGATTATTATCCATTTTTAGAGTATATATAATAGGATTTATTCATTCTAATAATCTTAGCTCCTCATAAATAAAATTCTCCGACTCTGGCAAAAATATATTCTTAAAAACTAATATATTTTTCTTATTTATTTCTTTTATTATTCAATCACTAATAATTTGTTTTCAATCTAAATATTCTTTGTTTGATTCTTTGTAGCCCCTTTCTCTTAAGTAAGAGAAAGGATTCAGGATAGAGTTATGAAAATATTTCTCCAAAACATCCCCATCCCTCTCCAAATCATAACTCCCCTTCTTAATAAAATCTGCTCCGAAATGATTGATAAAAAAATCTATTCTAGTATCTTGGTTTTCAGCATTTCTTTCCACTGGAAATAAAATACTCTTGCTAGAACTAAAAAATACTTCGTTTAAAGTATTGTATCATCATCTACCTATAAATAATTCTGAGTTTATAATACTTTTTGACAAATTGTTATCAAATTGTGAAATGATTATGAATTTTGGAAAAACAATATTGGCTTTTAATTCATCATAATATTTTCATAATACAAACTCTATTTTGTAGTCTATGAATAATTGTTTGTTTGAAATTATTAATTCATTTAAATAATTAAAAAAATTTTTTGTGTTTTCATAATCTCATCAATATCATGGTGAAACAAGTATTTTTTTTGAATTATTTTTAATTACATTTAAGCCTTCATAAACATATCATGTATACGATATATTTTTGTAATTATCATAAAAATCTAGTTTTTCCTGACTTAATTCTTCTCTAATATGTGGAATAAATACTTTTTTGAAACAGTATAAATAATCTTGAATAGAGTTTAAATAGTCTAGATCACTATCTCTCAAAACTAAAAAATGTGATAAATCTATTCTATTATCTAATACTTTTTTTATGAAATATGTATCGTGAATAATTATTTCTATATTATTCTGATTTATTATTTCATTTATTTTTATGTAGTTTTGTGTTTCATATTCTTGAAATGAACTACTATTTAAACAATCTTCTATTCAATAATCTAGAGATATAATTCTAAATCATCCATCCTCTATTAAAAACGGATTTTTACTATTAGTTACAAATATTATTTCTCATATAACTTCAGATTTATATAACTCTAAGGCTATTAATAAAGTCCTTTTTATATGTCATAATCCTATACCATTAATAGAATGAATTAATACATTTTTTTTGTTTAAAAAATACTTTTTAAATTCTGGTGATACATTTGATTTTAATTCTGTCGATAAATGATTGTATCTATCATATATGTATCTTTTGTATTCTGGAGTATTATGTTTTTTGTAGTTTTTTAGCCAATTATTAGAAAGTGATTCTATATTGTTTTCTTGCAATATTTTATATGGTGAATTATACAATTTATCAGATAGATTCAGGACTTGTATATTTTCATCAAATAGTATTTTGTGTCCTGCCTTGTGTAATCTATATCAAAACTCTGTATCCTCATCTCACCAAGAAACAAGTGATTCATCAAATCATCATATACTTAAATAAACATCTTTTTTTATGAAAAAATTGGATGCACAGAAGAATTCCCATAGTCTATTTTGAGATGCTTTTTCCTGATAAAATTCTAACCTGAAATCAGCAAAATCTGGCTTGTTTATATATCAATTATTTATGAAAAAATCTATATCATCTTCTCTTAATTCTTTTTTTAAATCATTGTATCATAGATATGGTCAGATAATAACATCATTATTATCTAGATATTTATATATTTGATTTATATTATTACTGCTTAGAATTGTTTCTTGGTCTATAAAATATAGATTTTGAGATGATGCTAGCTCTACTCATTTATTTCTAGCTTTGCATACTCTATTTAATCAGTTTTTTTCTCATAAATCATGATAAATTATTTCTAGATTATTGTATTTTGAAATGATATTTTTATAAATATCTTTATAATTTTTACTAGATCAATCATCAATAAAAATAACTATTATCTTTGTAGCTTTGTTTTGCTGTTTTTTTATTGATAATAATTGTTTTTCAATATAATCAGAGTTATATAGTGGGATTATCAAATTTATGATTATCATCTTTTTTTAAATTATATGTATACTAAAAATAGTAATGAATTTTCTAATAAATCAATAAAAATAATTATAAAGTGAAATATTTATTGAATAAGTAAAGAGCAGCTAATAAAAAATATAGTAAAAAACTACAATAGTGATATAAAAAATATTATAGATATTGTTAGTAATATAGAATGAATATATGTAATTATTGTAAATGATTTAGATACTAATAATACATATATAATAAATGATAAATTATGATTGTATCCTTATTATTATAAAAAAAATCATAATCAAATCATTCATGAAGATGATATTTTTAAATTATCAAATATGATAAATAATTCATATTTGAATTTGAAAAGTATCATGGAAATAATTCAATTATGATATATTACAAATAATAAAACTATCATTAAATGAATAAAAAAAATATCTCCCTGAACAATACTATCTATAAAAAATAATGAAGTAAATGAGTCAAAATATTTTAATCTAGAACCAATAAATAATTCAAATATAGAAATTATTTACTACAGATTTAAAAAATGAGTACAAAAAAGAGTCCTGTGAGAAAAAATGTATAGTGATTTAAGTTGATGATTTGATTCTAGACTTATAATGCTTACATTAATAAAAGAATTAAATCAAAAAAATATTATATTTAGAACCAATAAAAACTATGATATAAATGATACAGAAATATCAAAAATCTTGGCTAATAAATTATGATTAAATCATTTAATTTATGAAGATAAATCAATTTTAGACAATAATTTATATTGATTTTCTGGACTATGTTGATGAGAATTATTATGAAATTCTCTGATGAAAGAATGGTTCGAATATGAGAAAATTGAAGAATATTTGATAGATAAGAGTACTATAATAAATAGTACAAATATTAATTATGGAATAAAAAGTTTCATAAAAAATATTCTCAGAAGTGAAATAAATACTGTCCAATGAAAATCATGGTTAAATCCTATAAATCATTTTAATTCAAAACTGTTATTCCCTTTTTTAGATACAGACTTTTTATCTAGTATTATTTGATTAGAAAATAATGAATTAAAAAATTATAAAACATACAAAAAAATATATGAAAAATATTTCAAAGATTTTCTAGAATTAAAATACACTTTTAATAGTGAAAGAGAATGAGTAGATAAAATAGAAAATGAATTCTTATACTTCAAAAATTATAAATTATCTAAGAATGATTATATAAAAACTGTTATTTTCAATAAGAAATATTTCAATACAAGTCACTTATCAAAAATATTTACATACAAAATATTATATAAAAAACCAATAGAAATTTACTGAATAATAAAATTTATAGAAAATATAAACAATATAAAATGAATAAAATAATAAAAAAAATATTGTATCAAAAATTGTATTCTAGATACAAGGAGATTTTTGAAATAGATATTGATGAAATAATAGAAAAATGAATTAAAAATTTTATTCATATTTTAAAAGATATAAATATCAACGAATCAAAATATAAAATAAAATATTTCCGTTTAGATAATGTAGAATATGATGATTATTTCAGTGAAAATAAATGAAAAATACTTATTTGAATAAATAATTTGGATAATATAGATGAAAAGATAAAAATTATAAAATTACTCGAATTATTAAAAATAGATTTCAAACTAATATACAAAATAGAAGCAAATATTAAGTATTTTGAAAATAAATTAATACAATACTTAAAAATAAAAAATAATTATTCTATATATATTATTTCAAACTATAAAAAATCTGACTTAAATTTCATTGAAAAAAATTCAGACAATTTCAAAGATATAGAAGTCTATTTATGATTGGATAAATTGAATTCTCAAAGTGACTTAGATAATGAAATTATATTTGAAATAATAGAAATAATAAAAAATGCTTGATGACATATAAATAATGATTTAATAAGACTAGAAAGTGCTTATAAAAAAATCTATATACTGTGACCTAAAGAATTACATCTAGATTTATACGAATATTGTAATGCAAGCTGTAACTTTTGTATGACGAATTGACCATGATTTTTGACTGATAGATATGAAAATCACGAAAATAATTATAAAATTCAATACAAATGAAAAGACCTAATTAATCTATTTAAAAAAATACAAAAATCACAAACTGAAAGTCTAGCACTTTGAATCACTGGTGAACCATTATTACATCCTGAGATAGAATACATACTATCTGAATTGTGTCATATAGATATAAAAGTCGGTTTTCTAACTAATTGATATAAATTATTAGAAAATATGGACATCATACTACAAAACAAAAATATAAATCACTTTTATATAAATATTTCTGCTTGAAATATAGAAAGTTTTAAAAATACTAGACCAAATGATAATTTTTCATATTTCCTAGATGTATGGAAAGCGATAAAAATAATTAGAGAAAAAAGACCTGATATAATAGTAAGAACACTGTATGTTATAACTCCTAAAAACATTAACTGATTACAAAGTTTTATAGATTTATGTGTAAAAAATAATGTATGAGAAATAGAATATAAAAGAGTAGTTCCATATATTTTTAGTAATAAAGATTTTTTATTCAGTGAATCAGATATATTAGAAATAAAAAATATAGTAAATTCAAATAAAGAAAAAATAAGTAAAATAAATAACAATAGCGACTATATAATAAATGAATTTAATGAAATACTAGAATGAAAAATTGTTCAATATCCTGAAGATGATGAAATAGATAAATCAAAACTAGTTTGAAAAACAACTAATTGCTACAATCCATATTTTTATATTTCAATATTTAGAACATCATCATATACTTGTGGAAAATTTGAAGCAAAATTATGAACATTATCAAATCTAGATTTGTACAAGGATTTGTTTGAAAACAAAAATACAAAGAATATAATCAAAACAAGTGAAAACATAAAAGATTTTTTATGAGAAAAAAGATGGAAAGAAAAATGTAGCAGATGTCATCATCTAGATGTAATAAATATTGTAAAACAATATATAAATATTAAAAAAATATGATTAAAAAATAAATAGTATGCTTAAATCAATAAATTTTGAAATAATTGATATCTGTAATCTTAGATGTAGTATGTGTGATATTTGGAAAAATACACAAAAAAATACTATATCTATTTCTGATTTCGAAAAAATATTGAAATCAAAGCATATTACAAATGATACTAATATTACACTTACTTGATGAGAGCCACTTCTACACCCTGAAATAAAAGAAATATTTCTACTTTTTAATAATAATTGACTCAAAATTCATACTCTTTCTACGAACTGAGTTATGTATGAAAAACTAGAAGAACTACTAATGTTTTGTATTGTTAAAGATATACAAATACCAAATATTCATATAAGTATAGATTGAATGGAAGATGTTCATGACATACAAAGATGAGTAAAATGAAGCTTCAAAAAAAGTATAAATACAATAATGATGCTCAAAAAATCATACAAAAATATAAATATAAAAATCAAATATACAATAACAAAAAACAACATAGAAGATATAAAAAAAGTCTATTTATTATCACAAAAATTGTGAGTAGATATAGACTTCAAAGCAGTAGAATATGATGATTTTTATACAAACAAAATACAAAAACCACAATTACTAGATAAAGCAGATAAAGAAATAGTAATAAATATACTTAGAACAATTTACAGAAATAATCTATATGCAAATAATCTAATTCATTACTTGGAATTTGGTAAATTGAGATTCAAATGTACTACTCCTAATTATAATTTATTTATAATGGCTAACTGAGAAACTTATTGTTGTACAAAATATGAATCAATCTGAAATATAAAAGATAATTCACTAGACGAGATTTATTACAATCTTAAACATAAAAATATCATTGCAACTGTAGATAATATTAATTGTAGTAAGTGTTATTCGTTGCATTGAGCTTATAAAAGTATAATATAACCACAGACCACCCCCTACCCCCCTCCTTACTAAGGAGGGGGAAAATAAAGAATAACAAATAAATAAATGACTCATTATATAAAAAGCATTAACTGGATATTTACATATAAATGTAATCTGAAATGTAATCATTGCGATATTTGGAGTTATGATTATAAATCTGAACTAAGTATAGAAAAAATAAAAGAAATCGTAAATTCAAAAATCATTCAAAATAGTTATAAATATTATTGAAAATATTTTGATATATGATTAAGTGGATGAGAACCATTATTAATAGAAAATTTAGAAGAAAAAATGCTTGTAATAGATGAGTATTTACCAGACTCTATACACTCTATAAGTACTAACTGAATGTTAACAAATAAGTTGATGAAATTGCTTATATTTTGGAAGAAAAAATGAAAAAGTTTTAAAAAGATAAATATTTCAGTCGATGGTAAACAAATAAATCATGATAGACAAAGATGAGTGGATTGAAGTTTTTTAAAAGTATTAGAAACTATTTGAAAAATAAAAAAAGTATTTCCTGAACAGATTATAGAATTGAAAATGACTATAACAAAAAATAATTATAAAGATATAATCTTTTTATGTAGATTAGCAAATAAACTATGAGTAAATTTTTCTTTTAAACCTGTAGAAAATATGACTAATTATACTAATCAAAAAAATGATTACAATGAGCATTTTTCTGAAGATGAAATAATTGAAATTGAAAATCAAGTATATGATAATCCATATATAATTGAGCAATGAAATTATATTAATAAAAATTTTTTCTATAAAATACCTGATTACTTGAGAAACTGATTATGAGAATCAAAAAAGAATTGTAGTATAGCAAAAGATTCTATTACTATTATGCCTGATTGAAATGTGTTTTCTTGCATACTTATGAGTAAAATCTGAGATCTAAGAGAAAATAATATAGATGAAATATGGAATTGAAGAAGTATTAAATTACAAAGAAATCTTATAGAAAATGGAGATTGTCCAGAATGTATGCTGATGTGTGGAGCATTTAAATCAAAAGAAATATATGACATATAAATATATAATAAACTGGGAATTATCACTTGCCTGCAATCTAGATTGCTCTTTTTGTAGTCAAAAAGAAAGAAGAAATATAAATAATAAAATACCTGATATAGAAAATATTTTCAAAATAATAGATAATCTACACTCAAATACTCACCTATCATTTCTATGATGAGAAACTCTACTAGTTCCAAATATAATAAGCATATTTAATAAACTAGAGGAAAAAGAAATAACTTATGAAATAACTACTAATTGAATACTTTTAGATAAATTTTTAGAAGTTCTAACCCATAACCCATCCTTGTCCACAGGATACCTCCCTACGGGCATAAATTCCTTCCCTAAAATTAGGGAAGGAAGCTACAATAATAATGTAATATTAAAACATTTAACACAGATAAATATTTCTATAGATTGATATGGAGATTTTCACGATATATCTAGATGAAAAAAATGACTATTTAATAAATTAAAAAAAGTCATACCAAAATTAATAAATATCAAAAATATTACTATTTCCACAGTTATAAGTCCAAATATATCAAATGAAAATATAGTCAAATTGCATCTGTGGTTAAATAGTATCTGAATAAAAGAACACAAATTAATTTATATGATGAATTTCTCCAAAACAGATGTAGAACACTCAAAAAAACAAATAAAGGAATTAAGAATATGATTACCAGGATCAGAGAAGCTAGATAATAATGTATTTAAAAATAATTTCTTAGAAAAATTATCACTACTAAAAAAACTAAATACAAAAACAAAAATAATTATAGAGCCTATTGCCTTGTTTAAAAAATGAAAAATTTCTTGTAAACAGCTAGACAAACAATTGAGAATAGATGAAAATGGAAAACTATCTATATGTGAATTTATCACAAATAATTTCGATGATATATCAAAGATAAATATAAGTGATGCTATAAAAAACAATGATTTTATAGAATTTAAAAAATTAATTAAATCTAAGTTTCCACTAGATATATGTAAAACTTGTTGTAAATTGTATAATGAATAAAAAATCACAAAGAATATTTACTTTGTGATTTTTTATTCATTCTTATAAATTTTTTTGCATTTTATTCGAGCAATTATTAACTAAGGACGAATTATAAATCTAGATGAAACAGTACCATAACGGTATGATGTATTATGAATATCTTGATCTCAACATCCATTACTACCTATAAAACGAACACGTCTACCCATAGCTGTACCTGTAGTACTTCCAATAGCTGAAGTCCATATCCATTCATTATCTATATCATCACTTGATCATGTATATTGATTTGTTCAATTATAAGTAACTGATCAAAATTTACCTGCTTCACATGCTACTTGATATTCTCATTTTGCATTAGCTGTTGTATATAAATCCCAATTTGTTGTACTTCACGATGCATATACACCTCATGCTGTATTAGAATTTATAAAACTAAATGCACTAGGTAAATGTGAACCACTTTTTTGTGTCCAAGCTGTTAAATATTTTTGTCTATTTAGATATGTGGTAAAAGATAAGTTTGATCACTCTGTATTACCTGTTTCATCAGTGCTATATTGAGAATATGTTATATTTTCAGTACTATCATTTATATGTTTGTATGTCATTGTTGTTCATAAATCTTTTACTCAATCTATACAATCTGCTATAAATATTGCAGGCATAGCATGTCAATTTATAGGAGTTATACCTGTTATCCAATCAATATTCTGAGCTTGAGTATAATCATTTCCAGTAGTTGATAACCATTTCATTCTTCATACTAATGTATCAGATGTATCATAATCACTTGTTGCTGTTCATAAACTCTTACATGTGTATGATGTAGGATTACTAGATGCATCTGCTCATACTAATGATTTAGTTTGTCAAAACTCGGTACTAGAATTACCAGAATCAGAAACATTTAATGCTCAAGTTAAAGCATTCCATCAATTATAATAAACAGCAGTACTATTTCACCAACCACTCCATGAAATTCATCAGTTTCAAGTATTAGAATCAGTATTCCAATCTCAGTATCTAGGTGATATACAAAATCAACTTCATTTTACACTTCAAATATTTACATCTGTAGAACTTGATACCCATATCCAATTAGCTGATTCGCAAGTAGACTGGTCTATTAATCATACAGGTCATCATGTACTACTAGTTGAACCAGAAGTGCTACTACTTGAACTTGATGAAGTACTACTAGCAACTATACTACCTCAGAGATTATTAGAAACTAGATTTGTAGCTACATATTCTGTTGCTACTGGGTCACTAGTATTAGTATTTAGTATTTGTGCTATTTCTCATATTCATGTAATACTTGTTCCACTATATGCAAGTTGCAATTTATCTAGCATTACTTTTCTAGCATTTATTCATGTAGATGTTGAATCAGACAATGTTGATAAACTTCATGAAAATACTACATAATTTGTTGTGTTTACTAAGTTCAATGAAGTTTCTCATTGTACATTGTATGTTCCATCATATTGAAATGGTAAGTTTTTATAACCATTATATGCTAAGTAATTATTTGCTGTAATTACTTCAATTGTAGTTCCACTATATGCAATTAAGCTTGGAATTGCTAATACATAATCAGTAGAACCAGTCGATACTTTTAATAATTTACCATTATAATTTCATGTAATTTTTAGTCTAGCTGTTTTTGTAGATGCTGCAGATGTCTGTAGCTGCTCCTTCCCTAATTTTAGGGAAGGTTTTGATGGGTTAAGTGTTATTTCATCTCATTCCATAGCTCATGCTAGTTGGAATTCATATCTAGTAGAGTTTGTAGAATATACATATTTTTTATCTGTTAATGGGTCTGTAGGTACCTTGTCTAGTTTAGCAATATTGTATTTCGCTTGTTCTCAAAAAGTTCACTGTGTCCATGCTACTGCTCAGCTAAATGTGATAACTGTTTCATCATTTGGTGATGGATACTTCCCTGCATCTAGATTGTATAGTTCTAATCCTGTTTTAATAGATGATAAATCACTAATTCTCACTGAATCTCTAGACTGTTCACTATATCATTGTAAGCTTATAAATGATATTGTTCATAATATTGCTAGTATTGTTATTACTACTATTAGTTCAACTAATGTGAATCAACTTGTTTTTTGATTTTGCATATTGAATTTATAAATAAATAAATGTTTATAACTTATTAATTATATAAAAAAAATATAAATATAAAACATAGTTTTACATTTCTTGTTGACAAAAATATGCATTAATTTATAAAAAACTTTTGAAACATTGTATCCTTTGTCTATAATAAAAAATAAATATATAATAATTAAGATATGAATAAATTTCCAAATGATATAATGATAGAAGTAACAAATGAGTGCAATTTGAGATGCACGACTTGTTATTCTCATCAAGATGATAGACCTAAAAAATATATGGATTTTTCTATATTTAAAAAGATAATTGATGAAATACCTGAAAAAAATACAAAAACAATTAGTCTATATAATTATTGAGAACCTTTGATGCATAAAGAAATATGAGAATTCATAAAATATGCAAAACAAAATTGAATTAAAAATATAAAAATTGCTACAAATGGGACTTTTCTAAATGCTATGAAATCAGCAGAACTTATAAACGCATGACTAGATTATTTATCTATTTCAATTGATTGAACTACACAAGAAATATATGAAAAATTTAGAGTATGATGAAACTTGAATCAAATAATTAAAAACATACAAATACTAGTTAAATTAAAGGAAAAACTATGATACTGACCTATGATAGAACTACAATTTATCATAATGTCTCACAATGAAAATCAAGTAGAAAATATTAGATTATTAGCAGAAAAATTGTGAGTAGATATACTGAGATACAAAACAGTATTAGTAAAAGAAAAACTCTGGTCACATTTAATACCAAAAAATAATAATTATTCTAGATACAAAGAAATAACAAAAACAAATAGTTGTAATAAACCAATGACTTGAATAGTGATAAATGTGGATGGGAAAATAATTCCCTGTTGTTATATAACTGATAAATATATAGATATTCACTCATTATGAAATATAAATGATAATAATTTAGAAGAATTATACAACTCTAGTAGAAGTCAAAAGTTTGTAAATGATGTGCTAAATAATAAACAAAGTGTAGATTATTGTAATGATTGTGAAGAGTGAAATCTAGATTTGAATTTTAAAGTAATTAAAATAAAGTGAATAAAATAATAATAAATAAATCATCTGATATTTTAAATTTTAGTGATATTTACAATCACGATTTTATTATTGATAAAAAATTATTAGAAATAAAACAAAATATTTTAGTACTTAAAAAAATAATAGAAAAATTCCCAAGTATAAAAATAAACTGATTAAAAAACAAAGAATTATATATATTTATAAATTCGATACTTCATAAAAATAAATTGGATTATTTATATAGAGAATACAAAATACTTATCAAGTGAATATGATGTAATGCAAAATGTCCAATGTGTTTTGACTGGAAAAGATGATGAGATTTAGAGAAACAAATGAAAGTATTAGATAGTGTAATAATTGATTTATTAAATGAAAATATAGAAATAAAAAATGTAGATATATTAGGATGAGAACCTCTGCTTATTTATGATAAAATACTTGAAATATTAAAAATACTTTATAAAAATAAAATAAAATTAACATTTACGACAAATGCATCATTATTGGATAAAAACAAAATAGATGAACTGATAAATGCATGATTGGAAACATTTGTATTTTCGCTAGATTTTCCATGAATTAAGCATAACTTATTTAGAAGTCTAGAGCATACATTTGAAAAAATAGTAGAATATACTAATTATATAAAATCTAAATGAAAACAAGTAAATTGGAACACTGTAGTTGGAAAATTTAACATAGTAGAAATACTGGATTTCAAAACTTTATATGAACATTGTAAGCCAAATAAACATACATTTATCTTAATCGAAGAAAATTATAAAATTACGAATTGAAGTCTAATGCCAAGTAATTATGATTTATCAATACTAGAAAAAAATATATTAAAATATCTCAAGAAAAATGATATAGAAATAATACTTAATTGATTTAAAAAAAATATATTAGTAAATAATATATGTCATATACCTCTATACAAAAAATCATACATAATAAAAAATAACAAGGTAAATATTTCACCTTGTTATACTCATAATAATATTTCAGATTTTGATAAATTTGCAGATAAAGCAATAAATTGAAAATGTGATGAAATATGTGATAGTAGTTTCAAAAAAACTTATGATTTTATATAATAAATACTCACCTAACAACTCAAAATAATTTATTTAAAAATTCTGTATTATTCAAAATATTTGATACTAATATTTGATATGATGTAGAATTTTCCAATTCATCAGTTGATAATGAATATATATCATTTTCAAAATTAAATATATATTTAGCTAATAAATTATTTTTATCAATTATACTAACTGATATTTGTTTAGAAAATATATCTAAATCAATAAATACATTTGATACTGAAATATTTGTTTTTTTAACTACTAATGTTTTTATATTATTTATAACACTTTCTATCAATGTAATATTTGATAGTTTTTTTGTGATAAATTTTTTATCTGTTTTTTTTGAAATTTTATAATTTTCTAAAAATAAATTAGTTATTCACTCATTTAATAAGAAAAACTCAATTGCTTGTTTTGGTGTTTCCAAAATAGCTTGTCATTTTCAATTCAATGAAGTATTTAACAATCACTTTATTCAATAATATTCTAATTTATTTAACAATTTAAAATAAAATTTATTTGATTCTGTAATAGTCTGTAGTCTAATTGTTTTATCATTGTGACAAATATTTTTGTAAATACTTAATCAGTCTTCATTGAGTTTATTTGTATACAACATATGTTTTGATTCTACACTATTTTCGAAATATTTATCTTGATTTTCTTTCAATATCATCATTCCAAATGGTCTCCAATATTCCCTATCTTTTACTTTATTTACTATATATTGAACATCTGCTATATTTATAGATGAAATAATTGATCTATTTCATAATGCTCTAGGTCAAAATTCTGATCATCATTTGAATATAATATTTATCTCTTTTGAAAATATTTTTTCAGATATAGTATTTATCATTTCATCTTCATTTTCTAATTTTTCATATTCTATATATTCTGCATATTCTTCCAATGTATTAATTATTTCAGATTTATAATCTTTTCATAATCAATAATTATCATCTGATAATTCTATTTTATCTATTTTTCAATAATATTCATAATATCAATATAATAAATTTCATAGTGATATTCCAGAATCTCATGCTGCAGGTTGGATAAAAACATTCTTATATTTTAGTTCATTGCTTAGTCTGTAATTAGTTAGACAATTGAGTGCAACTCATCATGCATAACACAAGTTTTCACTAGGATTATTTTCATACAAATAATTAGCTAAATACAATATAGCATCTTCTACTTCCTTTTGGAAACTATATACAAAGTTGATTATTGTTTCTGATAAATATGACTTTTCTAAAAATTCATTTAATAGTCAAAAATGATTTAAGAATTTTTCTCTATCACAAAATACTTCATGCAATGCAGGTCTCAGATATACTTCTCAATCTTTTTTTTCAAAAAAATTATAACTCGTATATTCATGTCAAAATCCAGAAAGTCACATTAGTTTTCATTCTGTAAGTCATAAAAAAACTGATACTCTATCATATGCTATTCAGATTCAAATATTTTTATGTATATAAGCAAAATTTGATTTTATTAATTCTATATTTTTATCTTTTCAATAATACATTGTTTGCAAATCTATATGCTTCTCTGCTATATTGTATCAAGCTCAATCTATTATCAATATATTTGACTCACTAAATCAAGACAAAAAATAACTACTATATAGATGCATTAGATGATGTGATTCTGGAACTATTGTATTTATATCTCAAAATATATGTCTGTAATTTTTAGCAGATGAAACAACCAATAAATCTATATCTTTTTTATCAAATCATAAATAATCAGAGAAATATTTAAACATCAAATAAACTCAATAATCTCATAGTGTTAAAGTATCTTTTGATATATTTGTATGTTGTCATATTTCATACTGTTCTCTAAAAATATTATTATTTCTATTTTTATATATTCAAGTTTTTATTCAAATCAGTCTCTCCAATTCTATACTATAAATTTTTTGTTTGTACAAAACTGACATAGAATAATTCTGAGTTGCATCGTGTATTGCTACAATTATCATATATTAACTTTATTAAAAAATGAAAATAATTCTTGATAATATCAAGAATTATTTTGTTATCTAACTAAAACTTTTTCTCAAACTGATTCATTTAAAACTTGATTTACATTAGTAGTTTCATATAAAAATACTTGATTATTTTTTACATAAAATAATAATTGTAATACTAGAATTATTTGTTTTGAGTTTTCATACCAAACACTGTCTTCTATTAATTTATCAAAATTATTCAAGAAATCTGATCAGAAAAAATTAACTAAGAAATTATAATTATCATTTACTAATTTTAATATCATTGATTTATTATTTCTAAATGATTGTTCATAATTTAATACTGTTCATGTATGTAGATTATTTAATAAATCACTTGATATTTTTTCTTTTGTTATTTCTCTTATTATAAATTTCTTTTCTTTTGTATATGGATTATACAAGTAGTTATCAGGAATATTTAATGATATTACATCTGTTATAACTTTTTTACTTCCAAATGGATTGAAATGTTTTACCCCTAATTTTGAATATGGTAGATTATAAGGATTATATCTGTTTGATAAACTAGTTGTTATTATGAAATATATTTGTTTTTTTAATTCTGTTATATCTCATCTGATACTTCAAACCTTATCTAAAAAATATTTACTAGATAATTCCTGTAAATTATTATTTAAATTGTATGCATAATATTCTCAATACTTAACGAAAAATTTATCAGATAAAGGTGAATTAATTTTATCTAATACATATTTCAAATAATATTTATTTCATCATAATACATTAAATATATATGATTTATCTATTAATTTTTTATTATACAATTTTTCCATAAATGAATTTCTAAATAAATCCATTCCAGCAAAAATATAGTCTAATCAAAATCAAGAAAATACAATTTTACAATCTTTTGCTACTTCTTTTGAAAGGATATGATTCATAATCAAACTATCTTCTCATTCCAAGTCATATCAAGTCTCATATATTTCATTAAATGTTTCTAGTAGATTTGATTGTAAATCATAAACTACTTCTCTATGAACAGTATTATATTTCTCTGCTATATTTTTTGCTTTTACTAAATGTGCATCAGATGAAGAATATCACAATGTATAAGTGTGTATTTTTGAGCTTGGAAATGTATCTTTTAATATAGATAATAATAGTGTAGAATCCAATCAACCTGATAATAATAATCAAATATTTTCTCAATCAGTTATATTGTATGATGCTATTTCATCATTAAATATACTTAAAACAGATTCTTTAAAAAACTCAATATCTTTATCTGAATTATCATTTAAATTTATAGAATTTAAATAGTCTATATCTATAAAATTTGAATTTGATCAAACTGTGAAAGCTAAAAAATTAGAAATTTGTTCTTTTGATAATGTTTTCATAAATTAATTAATTATTATTTATTATTTATAGTTTTTGCTTTGTCATTATTAGGTACAACTTTTTCATCTGTATTTATCAATGTTTTATCAATCAAACTTTTAAATCAATTATCTAATTTCCATTTAATAGATATATCATCGTAATACTTTTTTGCATCATATGCATTTGAATATACTAATCTATAATAATTCAAATACATTTTTTTAGCATCAAAATTTTTATCAAACATTTTTTTACAAGCTAAATATGAAA
The DNA here is from genome assembly GCA_943356435.1 of Candidatus Altimarinota bacterium. Classification (GTDB taxonomy): domain Bacteria; phylum Patescibacteriota; class Gracilibacteria; order BD1-5; family UBA6164; genus UBA6164. Next base: position 5,327 of record CALREY010000014.1, on the reverse strand, counting down.
TTATATTTTCATTTTCACAAGTTTTATTTTCTAGTTTTAAATTTACAAATAACTTATACATAATTTTAGAAAATTCTTGTTCTTCTCAATATCTTCAATATATTTCAATTACTTTATCTTCATCCATATAATTTGAATTCAATTCTTTACACAGATTTTTTTTATCTTCTATAATAATTTTGTCACACTCTAAAATATCAGAATTTTTTATAGAATTCAGAATATAAAATTCATAAAATGCATCTTTAGAATAATATGAATCAACTCTGGATAATTCCTCAGTATATTCTTCAATTTTATTTTTATTTATCATCTCAATTACTTCCTTTTCTGTTTTAATTAATGATATTTTTTCTTCTAAAGTTAGTGGTTTTTCTTCCTGAACTTTATCTATTGTTCAAGAAAAATTAGTAATTCATGTTCATAATAAAACTCCTGTATTATTCGTAGTTCATGAAGATACTATTGCACCACTTGAAATATTAGAAACATCTTTTTTATCATTAATTGCTTTTATACATGAATTAAGAGTAAAAACAATTATAAATAATATTAAAAAATTCTTTTTCATAAAATAATTATTATTAATATATAACTATTTTTATTATATTTAATTTATTCAAAAATGAAAATTTAAACTCAAATTAGTTTTGAAAAAAACACCTGTATTTTTTAAAGTATCTCATTTATTATATTTTTTAAATGCTATATGTTCTAACAAATTTACTTCATAATATTTTCTTCATAATCAATTAGAAATATAGAGTTCTCTATCTTTTGATAAAACAGTGAAATTTCTAATATGTAACCTATTTTTTTCTAAATCCAATTTAGGAAAAATCATGTTTGTATCTTTGTATTTTTCTATAAATGATTTATATAATTCTAGATTTGAATCTATTATTTTATCTATATATTCTAACTTGAATAATAATACTAATGCCTCCATTACTCATATATTTGCAGGTGTTCTAAGTGAATTAAGTACTTCTATACTTTGAGTATCAGGAAAAATATATTTATCAATCTTATCAAACAAATTCTTTTCCTTTGTGAAAAATATTCCCCCATTTCAAAATGTTCAGAAATTCTTTGATAAGTGACAGCTAAATGCTCAAATATCTCATATTGTTCATAGCTTTTTTCAATCATATTCTCCTCAAAATGCATGAGAAGCATCTTCTAGTATTTTGATTCCATATTTAGTAGCAATACTTTGAATACTGTTCATATCACAATTATATCAGTATAAATGAACTGGTATTATTACTTTTGTCTTATTTGTGATTTTGTTCTCTATATCTCTATAATCTATAGTGTAATTGTCTAGATTTATATCTGCAAATACTGGAATAGCTCAAATATTTGTTATAGCAATTGCAGTTGCAGAATAAGTGTTAGCTGGCAATATTACTTCATCTCATGCTTGAACTCCTAATGCTAATAAACCAAATTGTAATGCTGTTGTTCATGAATTTACTAATTTTACATATCATCATAGATATTCTCAAATCTTAATTTCTACTATAGAAATATATTTATTTGGATTTGATAAAATGTCTGTATAATACTCGTGTGTAAAAGAAAAATATTCTTCTTTTATCAATTCATTTATATATTTTGTAGTGAAAAATTCCATATGCCTAATATTATTATAAACAATTATTGTAATCAAAAATGCTCATATTGCTTCGCTAATGAAAATATGAAAGATGAAAGTCTGCAAAAAAATATGAGTCTAAAAACATATATAAAAATCCTAAAATATCTCAAAAATAACAATGATAATAATGTTAGAATTCTATGATGAGAGCCTTTAATATCACCAAATATAAGAAAATTCCTACAAATAGCAAATAAATGATGATATGATATAATTGTATTTTCTAATATAAATATGAATAATGAAAATATAATTAATATTTTTAAATGACTAGAATGAATAAGAGTGAATTGTAATATAAATGATAGAGATTTTTATAATGAACAAGAAATAGAAAATATAGATAAAAATATCACATCACTAAAAGAATTATGAATCAAAGTAATAATTGGTTACAATATCACAGATTTAAATAAAAGTCCTGAATTCATATTCAATCTAGCAAAAAAACATAATATTTGAGCTGTAAATCTGAAAATAACTAATTCTTCCCTATGATGAGAATTGCTTATTGATAATAGTTCTAGAAATTTATGAATATATATATTTGATACTATTAAAAAATATAATAGAGAATTTTTTATAGAAATATCTTGCTGACTAGATAAGAATATATTTACAGAAAATGAAATAGATTATATAGAAAGTAATACAAGTATAAAATTAAAATATTGATGTGAATGAAATATTTGAAAATTTGATATAAATACTGACTGAACAATATTTAAATGTTATCCTCTGGAAAGTATTTTCAGAAATGATATTTATTCATTTATAAATATAGACAATCTACTAAAAAATAATACAAATATTAAAAATGTAATAAAAGTATTAAATAAATGAAATATAAGTAGTGGTGAATGTAGCGCAAACAAAAAAATAAAAGAAAAATCATAGATTTTTCTTTTATTTTTTTAATAGCTTCAATGTGAACCATGAGACCCATGTGAACCATGACTAGAATGTCAATATGATGCAGCATTTACATGTCAAGCTATTGGATATCAACTAGCATGTCATGCTATTGGATATCAACTAATATGTCAAGCATTTGGAGTACCACTACTATGTCAATTAACAATACTACTAGAATGTGTAGTTCTATATCAATTTTGATGTCATCAAACAGTATATCAACTTTGATGTCATCAAACAGTATATCAATTTGCATGTCAAATATAATACAATGAACTACTATGTGCTGCTGATACATAATCAACTCAGCTCATAATCATTGCTCATACACTTAATCAAAGTGCATCTTTTTTAGTTATTTTTCATGATTCATCAGTTAAAAAATTCTTGATTTTCTTTTTTAACTTTGGAAAAAATTTCTTATTATTTGTCATGATAAATTATTATTTTTAAATTAATTACATATTAAACAATTTATGTAAATTTACAAATATTAAATAATATTACATAAAACTTGTTCTGTTTTCATATCAACCCATTTTTCAAATATAACTTTAGATTCTTCTTTTCTAAGATTATCAAATAGGAAATCAAGAACAGCGTAATCTAGTATTTTTTTATGGTCCTTTGAATAATTAGGAATAATATTTCAAGTAGTTTTATAAGAATGAATAGGACAAACTCAAATGTAAGGTTTATAAACACTATCGTTGTATCATGGTAATCAATCCAAAGTAGATGCTTGAACCATTACTTTTGTTGTTTCTGACTCTATCATATTTTTATACGTTTCTGCTCAAGAATCTGAAACAGTAGTCATCAAAAAGTTTTCATCTCACATTCTTCATAACATTCTTCATTCATCACAACTATATATTTTCCCATCAAAGTTGTATGCTACTTGTCAAATACAAGCTCAACAAGGGCTTCTCTCATCTAAATAATTTGGATCTGTATCTTTTAAAATTTTTGATAAATAAATCATACTTAATGATTCTCTAAAATTTACACCAGATTTATTTAATTTCAATATATAATCCATAGAATTATAATAAAATTCTATAAATTCTTCAGGTTCATATCACAATTTTTCTAGTTCAGCTGCTGCAAATCAGTATGGGTTCAATGGTCTTAAAAAAACTGAATCAAGTCATAATTCTATGTATGTGTCTATTATTTCTTTGTATCTAGATAGTGTTTTTTTTGTTACAGTTAAAAGTGCTCAAATTTTATTATTTATTCATTTTTTTGCATATTCCTCATTTATTCTTTTTATCCAATAAGTAACTTGTTCATAACTATTCCCTTCTTTGAAAGTTCTATTATAATTATGAGTTTCTTCGTCTCAGTCCAGTGATGTGGAAATACCTACATTATTTTCTATTAAATATTGTAATTTTTCCTCATCCATCAAAGTTAAATTTGTTACCAATGCATAGTTTACATTTTTTTTCAGATAAAATGCTTTTGTATTTGCATATTCTATTATAAATTTAACTATTTCCCAATTTACTAATGATTCTCATCATTGGAACTCTATAGTAAGATTTGGATTTGATGTATAAAAAATTGTATCTACTACTTTTTTTGCTGTTTCTGCTGTCATATCCATATTTTTCGCAGTCATTGGAGCTACAGCTGCATGACAATATTGACATTTATGATTACATCTAAGAGTAGTAACAATAATATGTAAAGATGGTCAATATGATAAATATTGATTTTTTAAAGCAAAAGAATTTATCATGTCATTTTCATAATTATTAGATTTTATGAATTTTTTATTTAATAATTCTTCATATTTTTCTCATGAATTTATTTTTCAAGAAATAAAATCTCAAAAATCATTTTTGTTTATGAAACTATATTTTCAAATATCATTTGTAATCAAATACGATTCTGTATCGAATTTCTTAAACCTAAAAAATCATAGATTATTATCCAATTTTTTAATTTTTCCTATTTCTAACATAAATTATTCATTAATTAATCAAATAACATAATTTCAAAACTCTAAAAATATTTCATCTATTTCTTCATTTGAATCTCACTCAATAGTTAATTCATCATTATTTAGTGATATTAATGCTGCATCTTGATAGTCTGTTATAGCTTCCAATATTTTTTCCTTTGGATAAATATTTAAATCTATTTTTATTTTTTTATTCATATATTCATTTTATTTACTAAGATTATCTTTTGCCTTTTTTACTCATTCCAGATTTATCATTACTTGTGTTTTTTCTTCACTGATTGATTCTTCTTCTATTTCTTTCAATATACGAGCTATTTCTTCTTCATTTATTTGTAAATCTGGATCATTTTCTATCTCTTTTAAAATATCATCTATATCTTTATCGAAATCTATTTGATTTTTTTCTATATTATTATCTGTATTTATCTCAGTAAAATTATTTAAATCCAAACTATTTCATATAGCAGCTCAAACAATTTTTTCTCTTATTTCTTTATTAGATATTTCTAAATCATTTCTAAGCTTAACTGATAAAAGCTCATCAGAAAAGTCTAATAAAATATTATTAATATCTTGTTTTATATCAGTCTTTTTTGTAAATTGTACTATAATAGTATCATTTTCAATTTTGAAAAAGAAATAAGCTTTATCCAAAAAATTATATGCAGCCTTCAAAACTACATCTTTAGTAAAAATGTTAGTATCAATTAATAATTCAATTTTTTCTCACTCTATTACTTCCTTTATAAACATTTCCATATATCAATTTTATTT
>CALREY010000013.1 GCA_943356435.1 Candidatus Altimarinota bacterium | reverse complement strand
TATTGGATTAAATACGTCCCCATATGGTGATATTGAATTTAGTGAATATCATCAATGTGATGATCCATTTGATGATGATGGCATTCATATTGTTGATGATCACTTATTCGATACATCTATCTTTCATCAACTGTTTATTGTTAATGTTCATGCAACATCTAGAAGAAAATTTGTACTAGATCAAGTAGTATGAGTAATATTACCACCACTTTCAACTGTAGCATCTCATATGACAGTAAGTACTGCATTTAGAGTAAGAGTTGCTCAGTTAGTAACTGTTAATGAACTATAAGTAGTATCTGTACTTATAGTAGTATTTACACTAATTACTTCAGCAAAAGTAGTTGAGTGAAGAAATAATATATTTGAGATTATAGATATAATAAATATCAAAATTTTATTTTTCATATTTTAGTTTTTATTTTTATAAATTATTTATTATTATTTTTGTAATGAAATAACAACTTTAGTTTTTTGATTAGTTTGTAAAATATTATCTAAATCATCTCTTGTAATACCATTTCCAATATTAAACTCTAACATATATTTATTTGAATTATTAGTAATTTCTATATAAATAATATCACTAGATTCATTATTTACTTTCAAATCTTTATGTTTTGCTTTTAACTTATTAATTAATTCTTTATAGTCATTATCTAAATAGAAAAATGAATTTCAATTTTGAGAAAAAGAATATAGTTTTTCATTATCAGACAAAAAAGAACTTATAAAAGAATAATTATTATCAATTCAATAAGTAAAAACTTTTCATCTAGTCACTTCCAAACCTCAAGCTATTTTTATTTCTTCTAAGTCTGCTTTTTTTGATGAATTTTGTTCAAAAAATGGATATTTACTAGTAGGAGTATTATTAATTCTCACTTCTTCTTGAAGAATTTTATCCAAATCCTCTTGAGTAGCATTTTTAAGACCTACTTTATCATCAACTATTTCTTCATAAACATTATTAACTATTATTTCTTGTTTTTTATTTGTAACTTCATTAGCTCAAGTATTAGTTTCTTCATTATTATTTTCTTTATTAAAACATCAAGTTAAGACTAACAAGGAAATTAAAGCTATAATTATTTTTATTTTTTTCATTTTTTTTATTTTAAAATATAAGTAATTTAATAATTTTTTTAATTAATTAGAGCATCATGGACAAGATAAATTATCAGCTCAAGTTATAATAACATCTCACTGATCAACACAAGAATTTCAAGAAACAATAAATCAAAAATCACAAGATTGTAAAATTGGAGTAGAGTCTTCATTAATACTAATAAATTCTCAATCATTACATGAAATAGAATTTAATTTATATTTATAAGTTCAATTATTCTGATTTACATTTTGAGATAAAATATCAGTTAAATATTCACTATGATTTATAGCTGAAATATTATAAAAATGAGAGTTGTAATTAAATGAAGGATTTGCAGTACAATTATCAATAACTCATTTAAAACAAGAATTATATATGAAATTTTCATCTCATGTCAAAACTCAAAGATTACAAGATCTGACTTGAGAAACATCACTACAAGTATAAGATTCTGAATTATCAATATTATTTTCTGAATAAGTAAGAATACTATCTCAATTATTTACATCAATTCAATTAATGTTACAAGTTCATAACATATCATTAATTGAAAAATCAGATTTTATTTTTTTTCATAAAATAACACTAGTTAAACTATCTGCCAAAGTATTAGAAGGAATATTTGGTGAATTTATATCAATATTTAATTTATTTAGACTAGAATAATTACTATGATTTTGTAAAATACTTCAACTATAAGCATTTTTTAAATTTGATAATAAATTTAACCTAAGTAAATTATTATTTTCCAAATCAGAACAACTTCAAGAATAAACGATTAAATTATCAGTAGAAAAAGCAAAACCTCAATTGACTTTAAATTTAGATTTTGAAAAAGAATTAGGTAAATTATGATATCAATCAAATACTAATCTTTCATTAGTAACTATATCTTCATAACTTGTACTAATATCAATACCATTAGCAATAATTGAAGGAACCGTAAGTACACTACAAGTACTTCAAGTAATACTTTTTGCTGCAAATCAATTATAATTTCAAATAATTAAAGCTTTGGCATTGTTATTTCCAGCATAAGTAACATTGTTGTTTAAAAATGAATTATCGGTATTTTCAACTATTCATCAAATTTGGAATTCTAAGTTGTTATTTAAAATAGAATATGTATACACTGAATTAGTCAGTGGATCTGTAGGAATTGTATCTAAATTTTTTACATTAGTAAATGTAGACTCTCCAAAAGTACCCTGTTTCCAGATAGTTCATCATGAATAAGTAATATTAACACTATTAGTTGGAAATGGATATTTTCAAGCTTCAACAGCAAAAATATCTAAAACATTTTTCATTCTAGATAAATCAGAAACTCTTACTGCATCTCTACTATTTTGAGAATATCATTGAAGTCCTATAAAAGCAATTGTTGATAAAATTGCTAAAATTGTAATAGTAACTATTAACTCAACCAATGTAAAAGCATAAATACAATATTTTATTTTAACAGAATTATGCAAAATAGTTTTATTTTTAAACATTTAAATATTTAATTAATTATTATATATTACATATTAACACAAATTTAATTATTTTTCAATATATTTTACTTTAAAAATAGATTAAAAAGGCATAAAATAAAATAATGACTTTTTTTAAGAGTCTTTATTTTATTTTATTGTATTCATACAAATACAGGCTCAGGATAAACATAATCCATTACTTTATAATTATCTATTATATTTGCATAAGTAGATCAATGATCTCAACACTCTGATGATATAGAAAATTTTGAATTAGCCATACTAATATTTAAAGTTCCTGAATATGAATCATTTCAAGATACAAATTCGCTATATAAATTATTTCATGATTTAGAAAATACTACAGATCAACTTTGAAAACTAGGTAAAGAAGTAAACGTATTGGATACTAATTGTATTTGTCTAGGAATATTTCAAGTTCAAACAGACCAAAAAAAGTTATTTTGAGTTCAATACTTAGATGTTATATACCTATAATTTCAATAACTTGTAGATGTAGTTTGATCTCTTTCCCATAAATAATTTATCTTGAAATTTCATGTTAAATTATTTACAGTTTGTACTCTTCATATATCAGTAGCTCAATCTGAATCTCAAGCACAGTATAATCTCAGTTTTCAATTAGTTTCTGATATACTTCATCAAGCTGCATTTGCAGACTGCCAATAACTTGTATTTAATGAATTATCATCAAAGTTATCATAAAATGTAAATAAAGTGCTAGGACTTACCTGATTACTTGAAGCTCATATATTTCAATATTGTAACTTAAAATTATTTACTCAATTAATAATTGAATCCGTTCTAAACCATAAATTTGTACTACTTGTATTACATCAGTTTTCTATCCAATGATCAAGTAATAAAGATCAAGTATTTGTAATTCTTAAATCACTGCAATCAGAGTTCATATTTCATGATGAAATTAAACTAGAAGTATTAATTGTAATTCACATTACATATCAAGTTAATGTAGTTGGGTATGAACTATTTATAACAATAGTATCATAATTTCACCATCAATTAATTGTTTCACTCGTAGTTCAAGTACTAGTTGAACCAGTACTTGTATTTGAACTACTATTGCTTCCAGCAGATAATTTACTACCTAAAACATTGTTTACAAATAATCCTGCATAATTTACTACTTAGGTACTTGGTGAACTAATGTTAATATCTAGATCTACTATGTTTGCTATTTCTCATTCACTTCTTAATACTGTACCACTATAACTATCTTGTAGTCATTTTATTAGATTTACTCTTGCAGTAGAACTAACTGGATTTGTTAACTCTGAACAACTTCATGTATCACTATATGCTAACAATTTATTTGGAGTAAATGCAAATCATCAAATATGATTAAACTTACTTCATTTAAATGATGATGGCAAGTTTTTGTATCATCTGTATACAAATCAATTATTATTTGTAATTGTTTGTAAATCAGTTCAACTACTAGTATTGTTTGTTATTATTGATGGAATAGCTAATATATTACATGTACTTCAACTATTACTTTTTGTCATCAATCAGTTATAGCTTCATGCTACATAAGCCTTTGCATCTATTAATCATGCTGATGCTTCTTGGTTTTTAAAACTTAGTGAATCACCTTCAGTAATACCTCATAATTGATATTCATATTTATTTGCTGTTGTACTATATGTATATTCTTTATCTGTTATTGGGTCTTTAGGTATTTTATCTAATTTACTTAGATTTGCATATACTGTTTCTCATATAGTTCATTGAGTCCATACTGTAGATCCACTATACGTAATATCTACCCCATTAGTTGGAATAGGATATTTACCTGCATCTAAGTTATACAATTCTAGTGCTGATTTAATTGTACTTATATCACTTATTCTTGTACTATCTCTTGCATCTGTACTATATCATTGTAGGCTTATAAATGCTATTGTTCATAATATTGCTAATATTGTTATAACTACTATCAGTTCGACCAATGTGAAGGCTTGTTTTTTTTGTTTATTCATATTATTTATACATAAATATATTAAAATAAATTATAAAAAAATATTATTAAATTACAAAATATATATAATATTTTGGTTTGACTATAATAAAAAAATACTGTATAAATTTATACAGTATTTTTTAATGATTTAAATTCTCTAAACAAAATAAATCCATAAATCCCAAACAATAATCAACCATAAACAATGAAATCAAAATACAATCAAATATGAAGATTATTTAATAAGATATATCAAAATAAATATATAGCTCATCATGTTAATAGATTTTTTATAATAAATCAAACAGGTAGATTAAATTTAATTAGTTTTCTAGTATAATGATATCACATAAATGTAAGTAATATTTGACTTAGAAGTGTTACTATTCATGAACCTATAAAACTATAATATGGAATAATTATAATGTTTCAGATTATGTTAAATATAGTTACTATAATATTAATTCTAAGTAGTCTAGCTTGATTTTCTGATGCTACTAATGAATAAATAAATACAAGTGATAAGAAATTGAATACTACAACAGCAAAAACTACCAAGAAAGCATCTGATGAGTTGAACATATGAGTAGTTTCTATATAGTTTCTATTAGCTATTATTTCTATTAGATATTCTCTGAAAAGTACTCCTAGAGTAAATACCAGAATAGAAAATGAAAACATTACTTTAAAAGAAGTTGATATCAAGAAATCCAATTCATTTTTTGATTTTTTTATCAATTCTGCAGTATCTTCTTCTTCAGCCAGTGGCAAACTAGGAGGATTATTTAATATATCACTCTCGCCTTTTACTATCTTGAATGATTTAGTAAGACTTGGTAAAAGTGAAGTCATATAAAATCATCACACCACCATCAATACTTCTACTATTTTCATCGGTAAACTATATAGTGCAATACTTAAGTCTGCCATTTTTTCAGGCTCAAGAAGTGATAATAGTATTACATCTACTTTGAAATATACAACAGATAAAAACAAAGCCAATCAATATGGAAGAGATATTTTAAATAAATATTTAATATATGCCCAATCGAAATCAAATCCAAATCTAACTATCTTTCTAGCATAGAAAAAATTCATTATAGTATTAACTATTACCGAAACAACTCAAGCTGAAATGATGTACAAAAATGGAGTAAAATAATCACTATTCTCTATGAATTCTTTAGGATAAAACACATAAGCAATTAATCATACTAATCATAGATTTACTAGTTTTGATACTATTAGTGAAACAGCTGAAAACTCTATCTTCATATTTGCTTGCATCAAAGCTAATATAGATGAATTTAATAATTGAAATATAGTAAAAATAGAAGCAATAAATATTGAAATAACTGAGAGTTTTGAATCATATCATGGTAAGAAGCAAGCCAAAGCAGTAGCAAAAAATAATATTAATATTCACAAAATAAGTCTAAGACTCATTACATTTCATACTATTTTTGAAGAATTGTCTTTATCATTTGTTATTTCTCTAATAGTGATTGCATACAATCATAAATCAGCTAAAAATACGAATATTCATATATAATTATATACCTTTGAATACAATCAATACAATTCAACTGATAAATAATTCGTAAGTATACTTATTGAAAATATTGCAATTATTGCAGTTCCCGCTTTTGAAAATATTTGTGAAACAGTATTTGAAACTATTTTGTTTAACATAGAATTATTGTGTAAAAAATTTATAAATATAAAATTAAATATCAAATCATACTAAAATAGTAGCATCATATTCTCATAGATTAACAAATTTATCTTTTAGATAATTGTGTACGCTTAGTCATGGTGAAGCAGATAATACAGAATCTCTTTTGATTTCATGAAATTTAACAGTAGGAAAAATTACTTTATCTCATTTTTGTAACACAATAGATTCATCAGGATTTCTGAAACTAGAATCATGTGTAATAACAAATAATACTTTTTTCCTAAGTGCCTCATATACTCAATGATTTCTATCTTCTTCATTTTCAAATATAAATGCTCTATCTTTATCATTTAATAATACAACTTCTTTAACTCATACTATATTTAATAATACATTTTTTTCTTTATTTACTATTTCTTCAAATGTTTCTTTATTTACTGTTTTTTCTAAATTAACATTTTCTACATTATCAATAGATTCTAATAATTCTCTTTTTTCTTCTGATAGTAAATAAATATTATTTACATATTTATATATTTTTTCAATATTTGGTAATGCAGGTCATTCGAAATCTCATGATGATCCAGCTGAACTTCTAGCAAAAAATGTTCAATAATCAAACATATAATGAAGTACATTATTTTTAGAATATGCTATATCTTTAATATTCTTGAAATAAATACTCATATGAAATTTAGAAAATAATCAATTTCTAACCTTTATAGATAATTTTTTATTTGTTATTATAAAATATGATTTATTCCAGAAAAAAAATACCCAAGAAAATATTATGAAACTTAATACTAAAAATATTATAAGTAAAATAAAAACAGATATTTTAAATAAAATATATATAACTACAACTGTAGGAACAACAAATATTAATTCATTTTTTAAAAACTTCATAAATAATACAATTTTATGTTGTTTTGTTTTAAAAAGAATTTTATCAGAAAAATTATCCATAATTTATGCTTAAAGAAATATTTTTTTGATTATAACTATAAAAAAATCTTTGTCTAAAAATATTTTATTATTCAACTTTACAAATACGAATTTAACAATAAAATTTTTTTAAATTTATTACTAATATATAGAATATTGATGAATATAAAAAATAAAATTGTTATAATTGTTTTAACTTTGATATTGATTGGATGATGTACTTATTGATTTCTATTTTTGAAGAATAATATTGCTTGAAATAATAATTCTAATTCTGGATCTTTGTTTGGTACTGATTCATGAGAATTGGATGAAGATTATAGTGGTGAAGATAAATGAAATAAAAAGAATCAGATAAGTGATTTGAAGAAAAAACTAGCACTAAAATGATTAATAATCAAATGAGATGTGAGTCTAGAAAAATGAGACTATACTAATGCACTATTAAAATATATACAAATAAACAAGGAACTACCTAATGATAAAAGTATTATACTAAAAATATGAGATGTATACTTTGAGATGAAAAAATATGATAAAGCATATCAATATTATTCAAAAATAAAAGACTACAATAAACTAGATAAAAATAAAGTTGCTAAAACATTATTTTATTCAGTGAGTTTGAATACTAAACATATGATTTATATCAAAAATGAACTAAAAACACTTTGATTAAATGAATTACAAATGTATTATTACAATACAAGTTTGGATTGTAAAGTAGATTTCAGTAAATGTAGAAAAGAATTCCAAGACTATTTTGATAAGAGAAATGCTCAACCAAAAGTAGAATGAACTTGAGCTATTGCTAAACAATTGTATTTCGAAGATTTAGAAAAAATATGAAATGCAATAGAAAATTATAAAAATTTCCAAGTAGAAGACTTGAATTATAAATGAGCTTTGATAACATGAGCATTTTTTGAAAATTGACTATATCCAATAGCAATAGAAACATCTAAGTCGATACTGAAATCAAAAAGTGATTATAAACCATTGCTAAAAATCATTGCAAAAAGTTATTTTGAACTTTGAAACTATATTCAAGCAAAATTATATTTAATAGAATATATGAATCAAGTAAAAGATGATAGTGAAATAAATTTCTTTTTATGAGTAGTATATGAAAAATTACATGAATATGTTCTAAGTACTATTCATTTAAATAATTCTTTAGAATTCTGATATGAAGACAAAATAGATGTATACAAAAGAGTAGTTTATAATTATTATGAACTATGAGATATGAATAAAATGACTGATACTTTTAATTTGATGATAAAAAATTGTAAAGATAAATTGAGTGCAAATGATTATAGTCTAGCAATATATTACAATCTAGTAAATAATAAGACAAAAATAGCTAAAGAAATAACAACCGAAGCACTAAAAAAATATCCAGAGTCAGAACTTATAAATGGATATATGTGATGGATATTAATGGATGAAGCAAATAAAAAACCTATTCCTCCGACAAATACAAGTGCATCTTGAACTACTGTAGAAGAACAAAATAAACAATACTTAATGAACTTGTATACAGAAGCAGATAAATATATAGAAAAATGATTGAAAATAGATTCTAAAAGCCCTATGTTAAATCTAGTAAAATGAAAATTGGAATATAGTAGATGAGATAAAAATAAAGCATTAATATATTTAAAAAAGACAATAAGCATTGATTGAAATTGAGATTTTTGAAAAATGGCAAAACAAGAAATAAAAAATATAGATATGAATAAATAATTTCCCCCTCCTAACCTGCCCACTAATAATTTGTACTTTGTTTCTACCCCTACCCCCCTGCGGGGTACTTCCCCTGGAAGGGGCAGAAATTAATAAATATTTCTACATAATAATGAATATCGAAAAAAATAATAATAATCCTTGAATTTTAGACAAAAAAAAGTTGTTAGATGAGTTGGCTATAGATATAGCCAACAAATTTTGAATTGAAAAAAGCAAAGCAAAACAACTTATAAGTGAACAAACTATTTCATGAATTGAGTGATTAAAAACTGAATTAATAAATCAGACAACTAAATTAGATAACAAGGAATTAGAAAAATTATTTTTTACGATAAAGTGAGCACATGAGTTAATTAGTAATTTATCAAAAATAGAGATAAAAAACCTAAAAGCTGATGTAGAAAAAACAATAAATATAGAAGAATTCAAAAATAAAATAGAAGAATACTTGCCTGCAAATCTTATAAACAAAGCAAAAAATCCTACTAATCTGCATGAACACATATTAGGTTTTGCACTAGGAAGTACTAATTCTATTCTTACAACAGTAGAGTATTTATACAAAATATGAAAATGAATAGTTTTAGCTCCTTATCATATTTATATGATAATTACATGAAAAGCTGAAACTGATAGTTTCAAAGATATATAAAAAAGATATTATTCCTATAGGAATAATATCTTTTTTAGTACTTCTCATCTAAATAAACAATTTCGATTCAAAACTTATCTCTCAAATGATAAGCTAGTAGTTTTGGTCAGATTTTTTCTGTTTCATAATGTCATCATATTAGAACTGTTTGTGCTAGCTCTTTTGCTAAAATCATATCATGATGTGCTCATTCTCCAGTAACTAACACATCATAATTTTGCTCATTTGCTTTTGCTACTTCGGACAATGCTCAACCAGATACAAATGCAACAGAATTAATATACTGCTTATTTCAAAAATTATACAATCTCTTTAATAATTGCATTTGTTCAGCATATGGAGTAACCAGATTTGATACATATACTGGTTTATCAAATCTAAGTCCAAATCAGATAGTATTTCATTTATATTCACAAAATGGTTCTAGACTATACTCTCCCTCTCTAAGTCAAAATATGTTTATAAATGCTTTAGCTAGTCATATATTATTCCCTACTTCTGCATGTGCATCAAGTGGCAAATGACAAGCATAACTACAAATATCATTTTCTATCATGATTTTTGCCCTCTTGTATGGTAATCATACAAGTACTTGTTCATGTCACCAAAAAAGTCCATGATGAGAAATCACCATATCTACTCACTGCTCCACTGCTCTATCAAAAATATATGTATTTGCATCTACTGCATATCATATTTTTTTGATCTCATCTTTACTATTATCTATCTGTAATCAATTCTTTGAATCATCCTTGAATTCTGATAATCTTAGATAATCATCTAAATATTTAATTAGCTCTTTTTTGTTCATAATTTTATTCATACAATTTACTACCTATTCTGATTATATCTACTCATTTTTCTAGTGCGATTTCATAATCTACTGAAGTTCCAGCTGAGACGAATCAATTAGGTAAATATTTATTTCTTAGCTTTATTAATAAATCAAATTCTGCTTCTTTTTCTTTTCTGCTAAATTCTGATTTTCAAATAGCTGAAAATCATATAAGTGAGACATTTTCCATATCTCATATTATTTCTAAATATTCTGGAATTTGCTCTACTTTTATACCGCCAGTTTTAGTTGGATCTACATTTATTTGTAAAAATATTTGGATCCAATTACCAGATTTGCTACAAATATCTTCAAATTTTCTAATATGTTTCATATCATCCAAACTGTGTACTACTGAAGCATGTTTTATAATATCTTTTATTTGCTTTGATTGAATATTTCAGATAAAATGTACTTTATCCCTATCTATAGCTTTTTCTATTACTGATTCTATTCTATTTTCTCATACTCATTCTAGTATATCAGGATAATCTGATTCCAATTCTTCTATTACTTCATAAGTTGGGTCTTTGTCCAAATATTTAGTAACTACCAATATTTTTGAGTCAGAATTTCTGAACTCTTCTAATACATCTTTATTTAATTTCATAATTATTTTATATAAATAAAAAATCCAAATCTTCACTTGTTAAATCCATCTCTCCTAGCAGAAAAATAATTGCTGTCTGTAAATGTGTCTACATTGATAAGCTCTATATTATCAGCTTTTATTCCTAAATCAAGTAAATCTAAATAATTCTGTCTAGTCAAATCCAGATTTTGTTTTCAGTTTTGTATATCTGTTAATACATCTTGTCTAAATTGACATCATACATCACTTCACACTTCATAACTATCTTTTGAAATACAAGGTCACAATACTACAATTATATCATCTATATTAGCTCACAAACTTAACATATTTTTTATAGTATTTTCTACTACTTTTTGTACTGTTCATTTCCATCATGCATGTGCAACTCATACTACTCAAGCATTATCATCATAAAACAAAACTGGAACACAGTCAGCTACAAGTACTGATAAAACTATATCTTTTTCATTTGTTACAAGTGAATCACAGCTCAGATTTTCATCAATCTCATTACTTCATTTTCATTTATCATTTATTTCAACTATTCTAGAAATTCATGAATGTATCTGATTCATATATACGAAATCCTCAATGTTTTTATCCAATTTTTTAGCTAATTTTGCTCTATTTTCTAAAACTATATTTTCATCATCTCATATATGCAAAGCTAGATTTCAATCATCTACATTTGAAAGATAATATTTTATTTTATTCATAATATATATTTGTTATTTCTGAAATTAACACCATACAATTAAGTTAATACACAAATGGCTGAAGCCATCTGTTGACAAAATGTTTATTCCTACATATCAACAGAATGCTTTAGCTTTCTGTGATGTTATTCCCCCTCCTTAGTAAGGAGGGGGTTAGGGGGTGGTCTGTAGTTATGTGGCTGGTCTAAAATATTAATTTATTTCAATGTTGTTTTAACCAATTTTTATGTATTTTATAGTCTCATAAATCCAATCATGACATCAATTTTTGTACTAGATTCCGAAAATTTTTCGAATGATTCATTTCTTTTAAATGAGATAATTCATGAACAATTACATAATCAATAGTTTCAACCGGAGCCATAATCAATCTATATGAAAAGCTCAGATTTCTAGTACTACTACAACTTCACCATCTAGTTTTGGCTGATGATATTCTTAAATTATTAAATGTAATATCAAATATATCAGCTATATAATACACTCTATCTTCTATATATTTTATTGATTCAAATTTATAAAATTTTATAAATAATTCTTTTGCTTTTTCTCTGTATTTTTCATCCAAATAGAAATAATTTCAATCAAATATAATCTTTTTAGAATTTCAGCTATATTTCAATTCATATTCAGTTCATAAGAACATAAATTTTTCTCAATCATGATAATTTTTCACTCTATCTAATATTGATTTTTGTTTTTCATTTATCCAATCTATGTGTTTATTTACGAAAATTTCTATAGTTTTTTTTGTCACAAACAAAGGAGCCTTGATTATTACTTCTCAAGTCTCATCTATTTTCAAACTCAATGTTTTTCTATGAGATTTAATTATTTTCATTTATTGAGCATATTCAGTTACAGATAAAAATGATTTTAATGCTCATCATAATTTTCTTCAATTATAAGATCTATTAATTATTATATTTCAACCATTTAATCATACTCTTAAACTATAAGTAGTTGAACTAGTAGAATCTGCTGGAACAATAAATTTAACAGGAAAACTACATATATTTTGATATGCAGATCAAGAACACTGTGTATTAGCACTAGCAGATGTAGAAACAGAAGCAATCGCATCATTTACTCAATTTTTAAATAATGATGCGATGAAAAAATCACTATGATTAGAAGGTTCAAACCAATTAACAACTCACTCAAAAACCAAAATATTTCATATTTTTTTTGGAGTAATATTTAATGTAAATAGCTGATTACCCTCTGTAATTTGTGGTATTGTATCATCCCATATTATTGTCGTTGGCAAATCAAGTGCTGTATTATTTTCAGTATATTTATAATCCATTACCAATCAACTTACCCTATTTCATACTTCATTTACATTTGTAACTAATTCATTCCATTTTGTACTAGTTAATGAATCTCATGTATTTACAGTTCACAAATTTACCCATGCATTAGCTACTCAAAAAACCAATAATATAGCAATTCAAATTATTATTCAATCCTTAAATTTATTTAATATTTTTATCATAATAGTTTAATAAAAAAATAATATATAAATTATACATAAAAAACTTTATAACAAAAATAAAATATTAAAATACATTTTACTTATATGTAATATGTATTTTAATATTTTTATTCCAATATCATCTTTGTAGCATTTATTATATGTTTATATCTATCAGCTTGCAAGTGAATTCATCCAAAATGTCTACTCACTACAACTATAGAATCTATATAATTTTCTCTCTGCATCTCTCTCAATATACAGTTCCCTGCACCAGTTTCTCCATCATCATTTTTTCACTCCAATATGCTTCAATTATCCAGTTTTATTCTATATGCATAGCTATTATGAGTAGCATTTTTGAATGGTTTTTCTCTAGTTAAATCATTTAAAAAACTATGAATATCTTCTTTTGTTTTCACTTTTCATCATACAGGTGTAAATATAGATCATCTATCTTTTATAGCATCCAAAATAACCTTTTTTTCCAAAAAGGTTCTACTATCTCAAAAATCTAGTGATAAATTTATTGCCATAATTTATTATAAATCATCTAAATCATCATCTCAAGCACCAAGTTCAAGCATTTCAGATCATGGT
This sequence comes from Candidatus Altimarinota bacterium, assembly GCA_943356435.1. Taxonomy (GTDB): domain Bacteria; phylum Patescibacteriota; class Gracilibacteria; order BD1-5; family UBA6164; genus UBA6164. The sequence continues at coordinate 28,968 of CALREY010000013.1, read as the reverse complement.
AATGCTTGTCACATCAATCATTCTAGTTCTCAGTACATCATAGTAGTCGATAATGATGCTCTTTCTAGTTCTTTTTCTCTTCTTTTCCATATTTTTTCCATAGCTCTTCTCTCTATATCTATATCTGCTTTCAATTTAGAAAATACTTCTACTATAGTAATTACTTTTGAACCAAATTCTTCACTTCTCAAATATTTATACAACATTTCCATTTTTATATCTTTTCATTCCATAGATTTTTCTACTTTTGAAATAGATATCAATTTGTCTCTCAACATAGTAGCAACTCAAACTGCATATTTCGGTAAACATACCATTACTTCATCTACAAATCCAAATTCTTTAATATCCTTTGGTAATACTGTTGTGACTAGTATAGCTATTTGAGCATTTATTTTTAATTTATCATCTTTCAATTTTGGTATCCAAGAATCAGTCCATGATTTAGTATTTTTTGATTCCCAGATTATTATTCATGCATCTTGTCATATGTTATTTCTAACATTTTGTATCAAATCTGCTCATTTCACTCATGTAGCTACATCTTCTATCTTGTCTATTGGAAACGCCATATTCAAAGTATTTCTCAAATCATCTTCTTGGATATCTCATTGTATTTGTTGGCTTCATTGTTCTGCTTTTCTCTTCAATTCATCAATTGTTTTTTTCATTTGTTCTTGCTGTTTTGATGATTCCAATTCTTTTTTTCTAAATTCTTCTTGGATTTTTTCCATTTTTTCATCCATTTCTTTTTTTGAATTTTCTTTCAATTTTTCTTCTACACTTGCTTCTATTTTTTTTCTTTCTTCATACATTTTTTTCTCCATTTCTAACTCAAAATTCTTTTCTTTATCTTCTAATTCTCTTTGTTTTCTCATGAATTCTAATTCTTTTTTCTTTGATTCTTCTTGTTGTTTTTCTGATTTTTCTAGTCTTTCTTTCATATCAGTCATTTCTATTTCTACTTTTTTTCTTTCTTCTTCTGCTTTTTTTTCTGCATATTCTTGAGCTTTTTTTCTCATTTCTTGTGTTTTTTCTTCCAATTCTTTTTCTGATTGAAGTCTTTGTTTTTCCATTTCCTTTTCGAAAGTAGATTTTTGTATTTCTTGTTCTTGTTTCAATTTCAATTCTTGTTCTTTTAATAGCTCACTGTATTTTTGGTCAGCTACTTTATCTAAATCTATTTGTGTATTACAATTAGGACAAATTATTTTTTGCGACATATTTTTTAATTCAAAATATATAATATATGTATATAATTTAACTATAAAATGCTTAAAATCAACTTATTTAAAATAGTTTTGTTAATAACAATTATTTTTTGACTTTGTTTTCAAAATATTTATAAATATAAAAATTAGATAAATACAAAATTATGAAAAATAAATTAAATACAGTAAAAAAACTATTAGAAAGTGAAGATAGTAATGATTTAGTAAATGCTAGAATATTAACAAGAGAAATATTGACATGAATAACTGAAAATATATCTTCTCTATTCATAGAAAGACAAAAACTAATGTGAATGATAGCAAGCTCAAAAAGAAAAGCCGAATCTATATTGCAACTATGAAGAGAATATGAATTGATATAAAATTCTCAGAAATAGCTCAAGAAAAATGAGAAGATAAAAATATGATAGAAATGCTTATATGGCTAATAACTGCAGCAGGAAAAGAAAAACAAAGAAAAATATTAGAAAGAGATAACGTATTTGTAAAAGAGGATATTTCAAAAACAGAACTAAAAAGCAATTTATTAGAACTTACTGATTTAGTAGCAGAATCTTATGATGAATATTGAGAATGATTTTTTGCTACAAAAATTGCTCGTGAATTTGAAAACGAATTAATAAAAGAAATATTAGATGAAACTGATTTGAATTCATTAATACTTGATTTATGATGTGCTAATTGAAAAAGTACCAATTTCATAGCAAGTAATTGATTTAAAAGAGTGATAGGATTAGATATTTCTGCTAAAATGATAGAAGTAGCAAAACAAAATAAATTAGATAATTGTGATTTTCATGAGTGTGATTTATCAGATTGAATCCCCTATAATAATCAAAGTATTGATTTGATTATTTCCAATTTTTGAGCAGCAAGTTCCGTAAATGAAGACATATTTAGAGAAGTAAACAGAGTACTCAAAAGAGGATGAAAAGCATTTTTATCATTTTATAATAAAGATGCTCTAGTCAATCAGTGGTGGCAACCATGGCAAAGCTCTATAGAAGCTGTAATGAACCCAAATGATGATATAATAGAAGTCCCTATTATAGATGAACATTCTGCAAAAACATTCAAATTGTATGCGAAAGCTTTATCTATAAAAAATATAGACGAAATACTATCAGGAACTAATCTAGAAATACAAAGTATAAATAGTCACTCACTAATAAATGCTATGATGCCTCCAATATTTTTCGAAGATGAAAACAGGGTGAAACAGATTCTAGAATACGAAAAAGCTCACTCAGTTATTAAGCCTCATCTATGATTCTATATAACTCTTACTTTAACAAAAAAATAATCAAGCTAATTGATTATTTTTTTTATATCATCATACTTAAATCATTTTCTATAGAGTTTTTCTAATATTTTTTGTTTTTCATATTTTCATAATAATTTATCGTATTCCTTTTGCAATTGTTCTAGTTCTCATTCACTAAATGCTTCTTGTAAATATTTTTCTATTAATTCTTTATCCTCTCCTCTTTCAAAAAGCTTTTGTTTGATATACATTTGGCTTTTTCACTTGTTTTTGTATGTTCTTATTTTTGACTCTATTACGAATTCTTCTTGTAATATATTCCTAAGTTTTTCTTGTAATATATAGTCTATTTCTTCTTGTCATATTCATCAATATTTTTTTCCATTTTCTGATTTTTCACCAAATTTTTCTATTAGTTTTTGTGTTAATTTTTTAGGAGAAGGATAGTATTTCATATAATACCAAATAGCATAATCTACTATTTTTTGTGAGATTTCCATATTTTTATGTAAATTAAAAGCTATACTTATTAAATCAAGTATAGCTTTTTTTAAATTAATTCAAAGAATAAGTTCAAACGAATTTAAATAGTTCGTCAAACATACCCTCTTTATCAATTACTGTATTGTGTACAATCGGCAAACTCTCCAAATCAGAAATATATTTGGATAACTCAACACCGGTTTTTTCAACAATAGTTTGGATATCTCCATCGCAGCCTAATGAATTACCAATAGTTTCAGCGAATTTGGTCCACTCTGCAGTTGAAACTATTATCGATTTTTCATTTGATGACAACATATTTCTAGCAAAAAATGCAACGGCCGTATGAGGATCAATCAAATAATTGAATTCATCATAGACTTTAGCGATAGTAGATTCCACTATATCGTCTTTTGCATAAATAGCCATAAAAATACTTTGTAATACGACTACTTCATCATTTTTTAGTTGAAAATATTTCTCCTTTTCAAGTGAAGTCATTAGCTCCAAAGTACGTCTACTTCCGAATATATAATGTAAAACTCTTTCAACATTTGAAGAAATCAAAATATCCATCGCAGGAGAATTTGTTTTAATCAATTCTCTGCTCGTAATGTCGTATAATCCAAAGTTGATAAAATCAGAGAGTACATTGTTTTCATTAGATGCAACAATGATTTTAGAAATAGGTAGCCCCATTTCTTTAGCATAAAAAGCACCCAAAGCATTCCCGAAATTACCACTAGGAATAACATAGTTTATTTTGTTACCGAGCCTGATTTCTCCATTTCTGACCAATTCTAGATAACTCCAAAAGTGATAGACAACTTGAAATACAATCCTACCAAAATTCACAGAATTAGCAGCCGATAACTCGTAACCATTTTCCGCAAGTTTAGATTTGATTTCATCATTACGAAGCATAGATTTCAAGTTCGCCTGAATTCCATCAAAATCAGTATTTACAGCGACTACTTTTACATTTTTCCCAGCAGCTTTTAGCATTTGTTCAGCTTGTAGATTCGAAGTACCAGCAACTGGATAAAAACAAATTACCCGAGTATTCGGTAAATCTCTGAATCCTTCAAGTGCAGCTGGACCCGTATCCCCACTAGTAGCAGTTGCAACCAAGTATTTCTTACCACTCTTTACAGCCAAATAACTTAACATATAAGGAAATGGTTGTAGTGCCTTATCTTTGAATGCTCTGGTAGGACCATGCCACAATTCTTGGACATAAGTAAATCTGTCCAATTTGACAACTGGAGCAGGATTACTAGGATTATCAAACATCCTATATTTCCGTACTGCATCTGACAATGCTTTACTATCAATATCTACACCAAATGATTTTAAGATATACTCAGCTAATTCCTCATAAGTAAATCTCATAAGTGTTTTCAAATCACTAGAAAAATCAGAAAATGAATCCGGTACATACAATCCACCAGATTCAGCATTTGGATTCAGAATTGCTTCTGAAAAACCTACTGAATGACTATGACCTCTTGTACTAATATAATCAACCATTTTATTCACCCTATTTTTGAAAAATTCACAAAAACTATATAAATAGTCCCCTTTTTACATAACTAAATTCATAGTGTCATATTTATAATAAAAAAAGCTAATATGTCAAATAGACTTATTAGCTACTCAGATATGATATCTACAACTTTTAACATCAAGTTTTTCTTTCACATCCAACTATCTTCTGATACATCAAATATCAAACTCACTCTTCATCATTTTCTCTTGATTGTCTCATAATAATCTCACATATAAAATGCAAATATCTTGAATCAATGTTTTGTAGTAAATCTCAAATGGTCTCTTCATTGTCATAAAAATTCCATTTTGTCATATTCTAGATTTTCTACCATAAATATTGGTTTCGGATTTCATAATCAAAATGGTTTGAATTTGTTTACTTTATTCAAAAATGCAAATCATAATTCTTCCAATCTAATCACTTTATCTACTACTAATTCTTTTTTGTAATATGAAAAATTTAGTTTATTTATTTCTGCTACTATTTTGCTTCTAAACTCTGCAAAATTCTCTTTTTTAATACTGAATCAAGCTGCTTGTTTGTGTCATCCATATCATATAAAATACTCTTTAAACTTATCTAATAATTCAATTATAGAATAATATTCTGGACTCCTACAACTAGCTACCAATTTGTCTCACTCATCTTTTAAACATATACAAGGTCTATAGAATTGCTCTGTAATCCTACCTGCTACTATTCAAATAATACCATGTTCAATAGCTGGTGATACATAAAATATCAGATTATCATTTCTATTTATTTTATTGAGAGCATCGTTTACGAATTCCTTTGTTAGATACTTCCTTTGTTCATTTAATTGCTCTATCTCTGCTATTGTTTTATTAAGTGAATCTCAATTATTAAGTATTAGATTAACCGCTTTATATGGACTATCCATTCTCCCTGCTGCATTCAATCTCGGTCAAATAGTAAAACCAAATACATCAGCATCCAAGTCTTCATTTAGTTTGTCCTCTATCAATTTTTTTATTCATTTACTTCTAGATTTTTTGATTTGTTTTAGTCATTCTTGCACTATTATTCTATTTTCTCCTGTAAGTCTCATACAGTCTGCAACAGTTCATATAGCTGCTATATCTATAGATTCTTTTATATATTCCTTAGCTTCATTTTCAGGGAAAAAAACATATGCCAAAGCTGACATCAATTTAAAAGCTACTCCTGCTCAAGCTAGATTTTTATAAATATATTCACAATCAGGTCTTTTAGGATTAATAACAGCAATAGCTTCTTCAGGAATTATTTCTGGAACAGCATGATGGTCTGTCACTATAATATCTATTCACAATTTTTTAGCATGTTTTATCACATCTATATCACGAGTACCACAATCAACTGTAATTATTAGACTCACTCACAGTTCTTTTGCTTCATCTACGAAATACGATTTTAAACCATATCAATCCTTTACTCTATGAGGCAATCTATAGCTTATTTGCATTCAGATTTTTTTGAAAAAATGCATCAAAATAGATGTAGAAGTCACTCCATCTACATCATAATCACCAAAAATAAACACTCTTTCATTATTTTGTTTAGCTATTTTTATTCTATCAACTGCCTTATCCATATCTTTTAACAAATATGGGTCATGCAAATCATCTATACTAGTTTCTAAATCAAATTCCCCATTTTCAAATCTAGCATTTATTACTTCTTCTATTGATTTTATAAGTGTGCTTCTATCATACTTTATAATATTCTCTCTAACTGACAATTTTTGTTCCATTTTGTTTTTTAATTCAATATAATTAACTTAATATTATTATAAATATATAAATAAAAATGTATAGAAAAAATAAAATTATTTGTAAAAAAATGAAAATCAGTAAAATTATTGTGCACTTATATTATTATGTAATCAATGTAACAATGATAAAAGATTTCAAGAATTTCCTTATAAAAGGTAATGCTATTGATTTAGCTGTTTGATTTATGTTTGGTGCTGCGTTTTCCAATGTAGTAAAATCATTTATTGAAAATGTTGTAATGCCTCCTGTATGATTATTGTTATGAAAAGTAGATTTTTCTAACCTGTTTATAGCATTAGATGGTAAGACTTATGAATCAATTGATGCATTGAACAAAGCATGAGCTCCAGCAATTAAATATGGTTCATTTATTACTGATTCTGTTTCATTTATTATTCTTGGTTTTATCATATTTATTATGATTAGAACATTAAATAAATTGAAAAAAGAAGAAGAAGCTGCTCCTCATGAAGATCCAGCTGATATCAAATTATTAACTGAAATCAGAGATGCATTAGTACAAAAACAATAAAAAAAGGCTGATAAATTAATATCAGCTTTTTTGAATCAAAGCTTTCCTCTCTTGAGCAAGGCTTGCTCAACATCCAGACCTTTTAAGTCTTTTTGTTCAGTGCCACTCAGATTGGAATATCTAGTGGAAGATGATTCCCACTGCTTCAATCCAGTACAATTACCATTCACAAAGATGTGACCATCACCATGAATAGTTATTTTTTTACCGTTTTGCGAACGATATTCTTGCGACATAATATACCTCCTATTAATAATTGATATTATGTATATTTATTATACTATATAATTATTATATTGTCAATATTATTTTACCTCTCTATAAATTCATTTACTTTTTTTACTTCTTGGTTATCCATTGATTTCATTCTAGAATAATCAAACCAACATAATATAGCTGTCACCAAGTGAAATGATCTACCAACTACTCATGCTAATGGCATCCACCATATAATATTTATGAATATTCATGCTATACTCCCCATTCTTGGAGCATTATTTTTAATAGAAAAGAACAAAGTAGCTCCATGCATTATCAAAAATACTATTGATGCAATAGACCATAATCATGCTAATGCAAGAATTGTTTCAACTATAGCTGAAATTAATTTTAACTTTTTAGTTAAATCCATATTTGCGAAATCCATAATTTTTTGTTAGTAATTATTAATTTTATTTTAACTATAAGATACAATAAATCAAAATAATCTTGATAATTATAATTTATGTGTACAATACAACTACATTACATGCACCCGTAGCTCAGTTGGAAGAGCACCAGGCCGCGAACCTGGGTTTGCCGTAGGTTCGAGCCCTGCCGGGTGCACCATAAACTACAAAGATAAAAAGATAGACTATTTAGTCTATCTTTTTTAAAAACAAAATTGATTTTTTTAATCAAATATGATTTAATATATATAAATTATTTATTATAAACATAATTTATGAACATAGAAAAATTAAAACAATTATCAATAAAATTAATTATTGTAATAATAATAACTTATATTTACTTTAAAATTTTTTATTGATATTATGAAAATCTATTTATAGATAATTATAAATGATGTATAAAAAAATGAATACGGAATGATTGTGAAATACCTAAACTGAATGCACTAAAAGCATCAATACCAGTTACAATAATACCATCACTATTAACATCATTTTTTACAATTAAATATAAAAAACAAATATCAATGCTAATAACAAGAAAAAATATTATTATATCAATTATATTAATAATATTATTTTCAATTTACACTAATATTTATGAAGAAATATTTTATTATATTTATTCTGATGTATTAGGAAGATGTATTAAAATTGATATTGGATTAAATTGTTCTGAAGCAGTTATAGAATCAAGAAAAATATCATTTATCAGTACAATAATAACATCAACGCTTTCATTATATATAATAAATAATAAATATAATAAATTAATAGATTTTATTAAATATATATTCATAAAAAAAAGAATAATTGGTATTACTATATTATTACTAAGCTTAAACTTAACTTGAATATATTTTTCTGAATTTTTATTTGCAATAACTCAACCAAATATAACTTACGAAATTAATTGAAAATTTTTTGAATGGTACTCAGAAGAATTTTATAGTTATGAAATAATTACAAGAATAAGCTATTTTTTTATTATTTTATACAATATATTATTTACTAGATACATAATTAAAAATATAGAATCTATAATAAAAATATATATATGACTTACTATTATAATTATTTCTACATTATCATTATATTTTATAAACACTATATATTTTTTACAACCAATTTATATAATTTTAATAACATTTTTAGTTATAATATGATTAGTAAAAAATATCAAAATAAATTCAAATAATAAATAATATCCCTAGTGGATATTTTTTTATGTTTATAACTTCTCAAAATTCCCTACAATTCCACATTCACCTTGACTTTTAACAATTTTTACATATATATAGTGCATGATAAATTTGGGAGGATATTTAAATCTCATTTTTTCATGTAAATTAACAAAAACACAAACAAAAACATAGGGTAATATAATGAGTAATCAAAAAAATGTACCAATATTGTCATCTGAAGTTTATGAACTATCACTACTTCATATGCCTGAAAACTCCATCGAGCAAATATTGAAAGGTGGTCGTGATAAATTCCCTCTTTTAACAAAGGGGTTTGGAAATATCAATCAAATCGGTTGCATTGGTTGGGGCTCACAAGGTCCTGCTCAGTTTTACAATCTGAGAGATTCACTGGAAGGTACAAATATCAATGTAAAAGTTGGTCTGCGTGAAGGCTCTTCGTCTTGGAAAAAGGCTGAAGATGAAGGTTTCTCTGTAGTCGATGGCACACTCGGTGAGATGTTTGATGTAGTCAAAGAGTCTGATTTGGTAATTCTGCTCATTTCAGATGCTGCTCAAACCGAGCTTTATCAAGAAATAATGGACCATATGAAACCAGGTGCTACACTGGGACTATCTCATGGTTTTTTACTAGGTTACATGCAATCAATCGGTAAAAACTGGCGTGAAGATATCAATGTCATAGCTGTTTGTCCAAAAGGCATGGGGCCATCTGTTCGTCAGCTGTATTTGCAAGGCAAAACTGTAAACGGTGCTGGTATCAATAGCTCAATTGCTATTGAACAAGACATCGATGGTAAAGCTACTGACATTGCCCTATCTTGGGCTATCGCTATTGGTTCACCTTATATCTTTGTGACCACTATGGAATCAGAGTACAAGAGTGATATCTTCGGTGAGAGAGGCATCTTGCTAGGTGGTGTTTGGGCTATCTGTGAAACTTTGTATCAAAGATTTACTTCAAATGGTGTATCTGGAGAATCTGCTTTTAGATCATCGGTTGAAAGTATTACTGGTCCTATTTCAAGTATCATTTCCAAAAGAGGTATTCGTGCTTTGTACGAATCATTTGAAGGAAAACAGAGAACTGATTTTGAAAATGCCTACGCTGCGGCCTACAATGCCACAATGGCTGTACTTCGTGAAATATATGACGAAGTGTCATCTGGTAATGAAATCCGAAGTGTAATCATGGCTGGTGAACGCCTCAAAAAGAAACCAATGGTAAGTATCGACACAACAGAAATTTGGCAAGTCGGTAAAGAAGTAAGAGCGGATAGAGATATACGCAATGTGCCATTTTTCGGTTTCACAGCAGGGATTTATACTGGTGTGATGATGGCTCAAATTGACCTATTGAAAGAAAAAGGTCACTCTTGGTCTGAAATCGTAAACGAATCAGTGATTGAAGCTGTTGATTCACTTAATCCATATATGCATGCTCGTGGAGTCGGCTATATGGTGGACAATTGTTCTATTACTGCTCGTTTGGGTACTCGTAAATGGGGACCATTGTTTGAATCGGCACTTGTTAGAGATGCTTTTGTTGCTATTGATCATTACGAAGTAGATATTACTCCGTTTATGAGCTTTTTAGCACACCCTGTACATGATGCGATAGCTGTATGTGGAGAACTCCGCCCTAGTGTGGATATTTCTGTCTCATAATTGGCTAATTGCTAATACAAAAAACCTCTTATCTGAAAAGATAAGGGGTTTTTAATAACTCTCACTTGCAATATAATCAATAAAATATATTATCTAGAAGTTATTTAATAAAAATATAAAACTATGACAGATAAATTAACAGTTAAGGAAAATATTCCTCTTACAGTTGTGTTATCAGATGGGACAAAAACTATTTCAAAAGAAGTTTTAGAATTAGTGGAATGAACTGCATTTAGTGCTATTGATGTTTTGGTAGGAATATTATGAAAAAATAAACATTTTTTTATAGATTTTAATGAAATAGCTAATTATTCTAATGAACAAGTAGAAAAAATTCTTTGAATAAATGAACAAGAAATAGTGTTAGAAAAAGAAGTTACAGCTTAATAAAAAAATAATGACAACATATAGCAAAAAAGCAAATGATATATTACACTGAGTAAGTTTAGCTAAAATAATGGAATATTTAGTTGAAGTATATGGTTTCGAAGAATTGAGTGAACTAGTTAGAATTAATTGTTTCAAAAATAATCCTAGTATACAATCTAGTCTGAAATTTTTAAGAAAAACTCTTTGGGCTCGTGAACAAATAGAATGACTATATGTCAGAACTAGACTAGAAAAAATGGATGAAGAAAAATGGTGAAAAGATTTTTAGTTTAAAAAAAAGATTAATCAACTAAGTTGGATTAATCTTTTTTGTTTTTTAAATCATTTAATGCCTTTTGTGTTATCCAGTTTCATACTAGATTCAATGGATGAAGTGGGTCAAGTGGTCTATTATCAGTATCTATGAAATGTATTTCTCATTTATCGTCTTTTAATATATTATGAGCGATAAAAGGACTTCACTCTATATCATTATTCATTTCAGATAATACATTTTCAGGTAGATTATGTATTATTCTCAGATACTTAGCATTTACAGGTAGTAGCAAATCTGACATATTTTTAATTGGTGTATTTGCAAAATAATGATTAAATAATCTTATCATTCATTGCATTCAAAATACATCAAATAATACTCTATGATTTTGTTGCATATTTGCACCAGAATTCAATAAATTCATTATTTCTGTTTTATTGAAATCTACTGATAAATCTACTGGAGTTCATTCTACTTTTTCTTGATGTACAGAAAAATTATCTCTATTTCATTTATATATCTCAGTTTCAGGAACAATAATTCACAAATACTTTTTATGCAAATTATATGAGTTTATTTCATTTATTGCAGAAGTATTTCATGCTGCTCTAGGTTTTTTTTCCACTGTTCAGTCATCTTTATCAGAAACAGTGTACATAAATCATTTTCAAATCATAATTATTTATTATTAATTAATTTGTAGCCCCTTGCCCTTTTGTTAAAGGGAAAGGATTCAGGATAGGGATAGTTTTTCAATACTTTCCCCATTTATTTTTGGTGCTTTTTGTCATGCTTCTATAGCATATTTGATAGCTAAATCTATCAATACTTTATCATCATATTTTCAATAATGTTTCATAAACCAGTCTGAAATATTATCAGAAATAATTTCAGAAAAACTAGAATCAGATGAATCAGCTGCAAACTTGGTTCTTCATAGATTACGAAATTCTTCATCTATAAAATACAAATCCATCCACTTATTAAGTATATCTTCTATATTTTCTTTGTTTTCCTTATTTTTGAAATGTATAACTAGTGAATCACTATGAGTAAGAAATCATAACAAATTATTTGCCACTTTTAAACTTATATTATCATTTGTATTATTGCATAATATATGCAAATCATTTGATAAATCCAGTAAATGCTGTATAAAACTATATTCATTTACAGGAATAGTGAGATATAATTTATAGTTAGTTAGTTTTTTATTTGATTCATTTTTTTGTTTTATAGAAAACCAAGCAGGATTAGATTCTGTATTTAGATAGTTTATATTATCTACTTCTAGTGCTAATTTATCTCTAGTAGAACTATACCAATTAGATTGAGCTTCTGTTTTATTTTTTAAATCTATCAAAAAATTATCATCTTTTTTCTCCAATTTCGTTTTGCTAAATTCTGGTCTATTTGTTAATAAATCTAATATTATACTTTTAACTCATTGTTTTAAATTTTCTTTAGCTGAGTTATTTAGTAGTGCTCAAAATTCTTTTTTTGCTAATATTATATTTGAATTATTTTTATACTTATCTAATACATTTTCTCAATTATTTAATCACAAAATAGAATCAACTTCAGCTCAAATAGAGTAAGAAGTTGACTCGTTTATATTATTAACAGGTGATGTAGTTTTATTTATAGTATTCATAATAATTTATATTAATTATCACCTCCTCCAAGTATTTCTAATAAATATAAAAATAGATTAATTATGTCTAAATAAATATTTACTGCAATATTTACAGCTGTTCCCCATGATTCATCTCATGCCATTTTTTCTAGAGTATTGAAATCATAAATCAAATAACCAGTAAAAATTAGTACTCAAAAATATGCTTTAACTAGTGAAAATATTCTAGATTTAAATATAAAAATATTTAATAATCACATGATAATAAGTATCAAAAGTGATATGAATAAAAACATTCACATAAAACTAAAATCTATATCACTAACAAATACCAAACTAGCAGTTGCAAATACAGCTAATGCAGTAGAAAACATAGCTTGTGAAACTATTCTATTCCATTGTTCATCTGATTTATTAGCTTCTAAATAAGCAACTAATTCTACAGATTGTTCATCTGTAAGACTTTCTCATTTTTTAAGAGTTATTCCTTTTTCTTTTAAAAATTTTTTTGCTTTATAATTATCTCACATTTGTCTGATTCATGGTGCTATCATCCATCAGATAACAGCTGAAAATAATCAAACTAATACTAAATTTAAAGGAAAACTATTAGAAAAAATCATAACAGCAAACAATAATACAAAAGTCATAATAATAGTTCCCCAACCAGATTTAGCATCTACTTTTTTATTCATATATGATGAATAAGCAGTAATCAAAAGCATAACTCAAACAATTGCAAACGTACGTGCAAACAATATATCAAACATGTTTTTTAAAATTAAAATATAATAAATTAATTTTAACATAAAAAATTTATATAAGCAAAAAACAAGCTATTATGCTTGTTTTTGTTAATTTCACAATATTCTAGTTACATTTTTTCTTATCTCTGACATATCAGGTAGTATACTTCCTAGTTTTTCATCTCTATTTATAGCATGTCACATAGCTTCTAACATTCATGCATTTTCTCAAGGATTTTTGAAAGAAAATCTAAATCTCAGGTGTGATACTCATTCAAATTCATAAAATCAAATACTAAATCCTATTTTATCAGTATCATTTCATAATGCATTAAAAGTTTCATTACTTACTAGATTACTGTCTTTTCTAACTATTGCTTCCAAAAACTCTCTTCATTCGTTATGCATTTTTTCAAATATTTTAATTGTCTCTATATCACCTAATTTTCAAGGTAATGGGATATCTATAGAATAATATTCATCATCAGTTACTATTAATGATTGTGTGTATTTTAAAATATTTATATCCAAAAAATTCTTCTCAAAATCTTTTATCATAGATAGATTTTGATTATTTAATGCTAACATTCATTTATTTGAATTTTCTCAATCGAATATTGGTAATTTTTCTATTTTGTGAAATTCCTCATGTTTTTCATGAGTATCTATAAAAACTATGTGTGTATGAGGTCTAAAAACTGATTGACTTTTACCTCATCATGGCACAATTGAGCTATTTAATCAATAATACAAATTTAGATTTCATCATTCTATACTTGCTTTATATGATTTTTCCAATCAGTTTAATAATTGTCACATGATTTGATAATATTCAGACATTTCATATTCAGGTATTTGTCATAGATGAGATATTTCTTGAGATATTCATGTATATATTAACATTATATGATGATTTCCATAAGGTCAGATAGTAGTACTTACTGCCCAATTTTTTCATTCATATAATAAATTATTTTTATCCTTTAAATCATACAATAATCATTCCCTAGACCTCAAATTATCCAAATTAAAAGGTAGATTTTTTCTATGATCAGTTGCTAACGTATGTTGTGTCAATGTATCAATAATTCATTGTCTAGTATCAGAAACTATTTCGGCTTCTATTTGTTCTATTCCTAATTCTTGGTTAAATCTCTCTTTTCAAGATACATATTTACTATTTCATCAATCTAAAAACATATATATTTATTAAATTTAAGGTTAGATTATATTAGATTTTTAAGTCATTTTGTCAATTATTTAGTTTAAATTAGTGTAAAATCAACAGATAATTGACTAATTATTAAATATATAATAAAATTATTAATATAAATTTAATTATCTATAAATAATTATGAACGATAAATTAAGATATGATACTTTAAAACATACTCCAAGATCTACTAATGTAGAAGATGAATTATCAGCAAAAATAAAGGAAAAAATAATTTCAATATTATTTTCAAAAAATCTTTTAGACTACGATAAATCAAGAAGTCTAGAAACACTAAGTGATGTAAAAAAATACATGGCAAGACTTTATAATGAAAATAAAATAACTCTTAACGAATATATAAATATAGGGGTTAATTCATGAGCAATGAAATTATGAAATTATTTAGTTTTAAAATGATATATCACAAAAGAAATACTAAATGAAGCATTAGCTATTCAAAAACAAGAAAAAAACAAAAGAAGTCTATGAGAAATACTTATAGAAGAAAAAACACTGTATAATACTAAAGAAGAAGAACTTACTTTTGAACTACTTAATGAAGCATTAGAAGCACTATGAATAAGAAGATTATGAGAATACTTAGCTCATATATGAATTATTAAATATGAACAAATATGATATTATTTGGAACAACAAAAAAATAGAAAAAAACCTCTTTGAAAATTATTAGTAGAAGACTGAAAAATAAGTCAGAAAAAAATGAATGCAATATTAACAGAGCTATGAATAGAAATAAAAATGAATGAATTAGTTATAGATGATGAAATATGAGAAGAAATTGATTATTGACATTATTCTTATGTAGGAAGCAATATTTGGAACTAAAAAAATGTGATTAAAATCACATTTTTTTAGTTTCTTTTAACAAACATAAAATACAATATCGGTAATACTACTAGAGTAAATATAGTAGACACTGATAATCAGAATATAATAGACAATCATAGAGATGTCCAAGTAGGATTACTCAGTGTTAATGGTACCATTCATAATACAGTACATACACTAGTTAAAAATACTGGTTCTAGTCTAGTTTTTCATGCATCAATTATACTTTCTACAAAATCTATTCATTCTCAAATATTTTGATTTATTTTATCAAATAATATGATTCAGTTTCTAATAACTATTCAAAATAATGCAACCAATCATATAAGTCATGGAAAAGATAGAGGTTGTCAGAAAAGAGTTAATCAATAGAAAACTCAAATTAAACTCAATGGAATAGTAACTAATACCATAACTGATTGTTTATAAGAATCAAACAATATTACAAGTGTTCAAACTATAAACATCAATCAAAACAACATAGCAACAAGCAAGCTTTGTACTGATTTTTGATTTTCTTCATTTGCTCATCAAGTGATAAATTCATATCCATTTGCCAATTTATAATTCTTCATTTTTTCGTCAAAAACTGCTTTTATTTGAGCTCAAGTCGTTGATTTATCTGCTGATGCTGATATAGTTACTACTCTTTTTTGATCTATTCTTTGGATAGCAAAAACTGTTTTTTCTAAATCAATTGATACTAAATCTCTCAAATAAACATATTGTCATTTGTTATTTTTTAGTTTCAAATCTTTTATTTTATCTAGAGTATCAGTATAATCTAAATCATATCTAGTTTTTACTAATAACTCATTAGTTCACATATATATTTTTGTTGCTTCAGTTCAATCTATAGCATTTTTAATAAATAATGAAACTTGTGGAAGAGTTAATGAATTCACTTCCAATTTACTAGAATCAAAGTTTAATTTGAATTCTAATGGTAGTGGTTTTCTAGATGATTGAATATTAATAACTCATGGTATAGTTGCCAATTCTGATTTTACTTTTTTTGAAATACTATCCAATTTATCGAAATTTTCTCAAGCAATTTGTAATTCAAAATCAGCTCCAGTAGGAGGTCATCCTGCTTCTTCTATGATTGTAACTTTGGCTTCGTCAATATTTTTTACTGATTCCCTAAGTCTATCAGCTATACTTATAGAACTCTCTTTTCTACCATATTCTTTTTTCAATAAATTAATAGTCAAACTAGCATAATTAGGAGAATTATCGCTTCATCATCCTGAATTTCAAGATGCTGCTAATCATCAAATATTTACTGTAAAATTAGATACTTCTTTTTCTTTACTTATTAATGTTTCTACTTTTTTGCTTATATCACTAGTAATTCACAATTTTGTCCCAGGTTCAGCTTCTATATTTATAAAGATTGTATCTGAATCAGTCCTAGGAAAGAAATCACTTTTTAATATACCAGAAATAGGTAAAAACAAACTAGAGAAAAATAATAATAATGTAAAAATTAGAAATTTCTTTGATGTTTTTTTATTACCTATAAATTTTCTAAGAGTTTTTTCATAAAATAATTCAAGTGGTTCTAAACTAATAAATCATTTATCAAAAAATCATACTTTATGTTCTCATAATGCAGCATTTTTTCTATCTAAATATACTGCTAGTGCAGGATTTATAGTAAGTGCTACAACTAGTGATGCAAGTAGAGTAACTGTTATAATAAAAGGTATAGAAAATATAAATTTTCACATGATACCAGTCATGAATAACATAGCCGAAAATATCCATACTACTGTAAGAGTAGTAGAAATAAGTACTTTTTTATAATCTCTAAGAACTAATAATGCAGATTCAAATGTAGTAAATTTACCTGTTCTTTTATACTGATTTATAGCTGATATAACTACTATAGCATCGTCTACTAATAATCAAAGTGATAAAATTAATGCAAACATAGATAAGAAATTGAATGTTTGACCAGTAATATTCATAACTACAAATGTAATCAAAAATACTAATGGTGCTGATATTCAAGCTACAAGTGCTTCTTTAATTCATATAATTAAAAACAATGTAACAAATACTAGTAAAACAGTTATTAATCAATCTCTAGTTAAGTGAGTTAAGTCCAATTTGATTCTTTCTGACTCATCTATGATAGTAGTAATTTTTAAATCAGCTGGTAATACTCCTGATGATTTCAGTGCATCTAATGCTATAGTTCATTCATCTACTAAATTAACTATTGAACCTCATCTTTTTTTTACTACTCATAGAGTAACAGCATTTTCAGCTGTACTTCATTTATTTGATAATCTAGAAATAGATGTTTTTTTCTTCCCTACTTCTTTCACTGTTCATACATCTTTTAAATAGATTATTCAAGAATCTCATAGTTTAGTTACAACTATATCTCACAACTTAGAAATATCATAAAATCTCTCATCAATATTAATAGAATGAGTAAAATTTCCCACATCATATTCTCATATTGGAAATGTGAAATTGTAAGAATTTATAGCAGTATTTACTTGACTAAGACTTAATCAATAATTTTCTAATTTTTTGGGATCAATATTTACTAAAAATTCTGATTCTTCTCATCCTGAAATAGTTACTTCAGATATTAGTGAATTTTTTTCCAATTCATCCTGAACTTTTTTAGAATATTTATACAATTCTAACGATGAATAATCACCAGATAAGGCAAATGTCCATATAGGTGAATCAGAAAAAGATAATTCTTTTACGAATGGTTCTTTTGTATCAGATGGAAATTTTGATTTTACTAAATCTACTTTATCTTTCAACTCTCTAATAGCATCACTGATATTAGCAGATGATTTGAATTGAACAGTGATAGATGATGAAGAATTTCTAGACGAACTAGTAATTGTATCTACATCTTTTATTTTACTTATTTCTTTTTCTAATTTTTTTGTAATCAAATCCTCCATTGTTTCTGGACTTGCTCATGGTAAGACAACAGAAACTAATCATATTCATATATTTACTTCTGGAGTTGATTCTAATGGTAATTGTCTAAGTGATATTATTCATGCTATAAAAATTATAACTATAACTAGAAAAAGAAATCTAAATCTAGCCAAGAAAAATGCAAAAAATCATTTTTCTAAATTTTTATCATATTTCAAATTATCTAAATAAACAGAATCTATTTTTTTCATGTAATTTTTTATAAAATATTATTTTTTCAACTCAATTAAATCTCATTCTTCTAATTCTCCTACTTTTGAAATAGCTATTCTTTCTTTTTCTTTTAATCCTGAAATAATTTCTACATTCAAACTATTTTTTATTCATAGTTTTACTTCTCTAGGTAAAACAGATCCAGAATCAGTAACTACATAAACATTATAAACTCAGTCAGAAACATTTATAATAGATTCAAAAGGTACCATTATTCATTTTTTATCTCAGATTTTTTTATCTAAATAAACATTTACAAATTCACCTATTTTTGATTTCAATTTACTATTATCAAAACTGATTTCTACTTGATATAGATTTGTTTTTGGATCAGCAGTTTTAGGTACCAAAGTAACAGTACCTGTAGCTGTATTACCATTAATAAGTTCTAATTTAACATCATTTCACACATTCAAACTAGATATATTATCAATAGTCATATCTACTTTTATTTTCATATTATTACTAGCTGATAGTGTAAATAATGGAGTTCCAGGATTTACGAAACTTCATACTTCTACCATTTTAGATACAACTACTGAATCAAATGGTGATTTAATAACTGAATTTTTCAAAGCCAAACTTGCCAAATCACTTTGTCACTTAGAAGCATCCAATTGTGATTTGCTTTGAGATAGTTGAGAATTCAATCTAGCTAGAGAACTATTCAATTGTGCTTCTGCTATTTTTACTGCATTGTCTGCTTGATCTCTAGAATTTTTTATCGTAGCAATAGTGTTATTCAATTGTTCTTTTGTTATAGCAACATTTCCAGATGATGAGTCTGATGATGTTTTTAAGTTTGATTTCAATGTAGCTAAACTTTGTTTTGCATTATCCAATTGTACTTTAGCTATAGATAAAGCATTTTCTAGTGAGATTCTATTTGTATCTGTACTTGTTGAAGTAGAAGAAATACCATTATTTATATCAAAAAGTGAATTTTTTAATCCAATTATTCCAGATTCAGATCATATAATAGCAGATTGTTTGATTCAAATTGTTGATTTATGTCAATCAATAGAAGTTTGTGAAAGTGTCGTTGTAGAAATTGTATTACTCAATGTATCATTTAAATCTGATAACATTTTTTTTGTATCATTTAGAAATTTTTGTGCTGCATCTAAATTTTCTTGATATGATCAATCTGTTTTATTGAAATCCAAATTTTTCATATCATTTGCTAATTTTTCATCCAAATTATTAACATATGTTATATTTTTATCATAGTTTCATATCAATTTTTTCAGTTCACCTTCCGCAAGTATTTTTTTAGAAGCATCTCTAGCTCATAGATATGTTTCATAACTATTGTTTAATTCTTTATTTTTATCTGTTACTCACAAAATATTATCAGCAAAACTAAGTCATTGCTCTATATTTACATAAGCATTTTGAATACTTGAAATAGAATTTCTAAGTAAAGATATTTTTTTATCTAACAATCATTTTTTATTTTCTAGAGAATTTTTTTCTGAATTATCTAGATTACTTTTTGCTACTTCATATGATTTTTGAGATATTTCTACAGATAGAGTAGCTCATTTAATATTTTCTTCATTAGATAATATTGTATTTGCATTATTTTGTTCTACATTATCCAATTGATTTTGAGAAATTGCTAATTGTTTATCAGTCATAGCATACATATTTGCTTTATTTACTTTTGAAGTTTCTAGAGTCAATTTAGCTGCTTCTATATCTTTGTTTATAGATTCTTTTGAATATCAATAAATATCTAAATTATTATTTAAAGCTGTAAGTGAATTTTGATACGAAACTCAAACTTGTGAATTTGTATCTATTGTAGCTAGAATAGAGTCAGTAGAAACACTATCTCAAGTAGTATGTATTACAGCATTAATAATACCAGATATTTGAGAAGATACAGTCACTTCTTTATCAGCTGATACTTTTCATACCAATTTAACTTGTTCAGTTATAGGCTTATTTTCTAATACTAATGTTTTAGATGTTTTATAATTTTTAGTAATAGTTGGTGTTTCTGTATCAGATTTACCACACGAAGTTAACAATAAAGATACTAAAACAATTGTAGATAAGATTTTTTTCATTATTTATTATTAAATATTAAATTCCTTATATTCCCTCTCCTTTTTAAGGATAGAGTAGGATGAGCTTGTATTTTTTATTTATTTTCAGATTGAATATATGTCATTAATGCTCACATATCCTCATTTTTAACAAATCACATATATTTATCATCCTTTAATATCACAGCAAGTGAAGATCCTGTCTCTAGATTCAATTTTTCCCTTAAATCCTTTGGGATTACTATTTGTCCTTTTGGTCATACTGTAACTATTCAGTATAGTTTCATATTACAGTGGTTATTTTCCATATTTTATATAATTGTAAGAAAAGTAAGAAAAGTCGTACAAATTATATAATAAATAATATTTTTTATTTTGCAAATTATTTTTGAAAATAATAAAAGAGAGCTATTCGCTCTCTTTTATTATTTCTTCTTTTTGTTTTCTAGTTAATAATTTGATTCTATACTCTTCTTTGCATGCTTCAATTCTAGTTGTAAATTCTTTAAAATATACCATCTCAACTGGTCTTCTCATTCTGGTGTACTTGGCTGATTTTACTGAAGTATTGTGTTCTAATAACCTCCTTTGTAAATCAGTAGTAACTCAAGTATAAAAAGTATTATCAATGCATCTAAGTATATAAACAAACCACATAATTTATTCAGTTATCAAATCCTTTACTGGACAATAAAAATCAAGTGTTTCACTTCATATTTTTCATATGATATAGTCTATTAATTCTTCTTTTTTTACTTCTGCTTGTGTCCCATTTTCTGTATTTCTTACTTGAAATACTCCATTTCTAGCTTCCATTATTCAAACCATTACTACATACTTAGCTCATGATCTATTTGCTTTTAACATCTGTTCTTTCATAGATGGAGTTCAAAGAGAAACAACAGTATTTATTCATGCATCTCTTGCTTTTAAAGACAATGGTAATACAACTGTTTTTGCTTCATCTCATAATTGTACAAAAAATAAATCTATCTTATCTTTATTTCTGATTTTTATATTTTTTTCTTTCAAAATATCAATAATTGCAAATGCATCAGTATAAAATCATACTGCAGGAACTTCTTTAGAATTACCTAATGTTTTAGCTAATGCATCATATCTAAATCATTTTCAGATTAATTTTCATGAATCACTAGTAAATTCCCAGATAGAGTTAGTAGTATATTCTTTGCCTGTAGAAATAGTATGATCTTCTTTGTATGGAATATGCAATAAATCTAAATACTCTTTGAATTTAGTATAATGAGTTTTAGAATCTTTTTTTAAATATTTTAAAATATTTGGTGCTTGCTTAGCCAATATCATTTCATCCTCATTATCTGAAGTAAGTAATTTAATTGGATCTATTTCTAATAATTTAATAGATTCTTCGCTTAAAATATGTTTTTTATTTTCATAAAAATTTTGCAATTCCTCTAAATATTTAGTTTTTTCTTTTTCTGTACCAGAAGTATTTATCTTGATACTAAATGTATTTTCTAAACCTATTTTATTCAATACTGTGTAAACAATAAATACAGATATAGCATCTAGTATAGGGTCATTTTCTCACAATATATCTCATCCAATTCTCTCTTCTTGAATACCATTATTTAAAAAATGATCCATATAATAATAGTATACTGGTTGTATTTCTTCAACTAAATTATTATTAATATATGCTCTCATTATTCATGTCTCTGCACTATTTCTGAACTTATTATTTTCTAATATATCAGTAGAAATTCTTCTAAATCAGCTTTTACGAAATTCATGACGGAATACCTTTTTTAAAAAAGTAAGATATTTGTGATCATCCGGAAATATATCAGTTGTTCTTTCAATTTTTACTTCATTTTCATCCTTATATTGAGACATCGGTTATTTAAATTATTAGTAATTAAATTATATACTTATTATAAAGTATTTTTACAAAAAATAAAAATATTTTTTGCTTTTTTTATTATAGACATAAAATATAGATAATATTTATTAAATAATACCTAAAAATGCTACAAGAAATAAATAAAGAGTTATTGATTTCTCTTAACTCCTTAACTAAATACGAATTTATTCAGTCTATTGTAATGATTTTTTCTGATTTTCCAATATTTTTTTTACCAATTTTTTTAATTTGATATTGGATCTATTATTCGAACAAAAAAAAGAACCTAATAGTATCTATTTTGCACTTAACAAAAAATCTAATAGAAAAAGAAAATCTATTATATATTTTTTATTCTGTTGTGATATGAATACTTATAAGTCTGACTATACAACAAATAATACATATAGAAAGACCTGAAGAAGCATTGAAATGAGTATGAACACTACTACTTAAACATTTACCAGATGCATCATTCCCTTCTGATCATGCTACTGTATCTGTTGCATTTCTAACTTGATTATTTTTCGCATGATACAAAAAAACATGATTATATTACGCTCCATTTGTAGTACTTATGTTACTTTCTAGAGTTATTCTTTGAGTTCATTGGCCATTTGATATATTGGCTTGATCATTTATTTGATTTTTATCTAGTTACATAACATTTAAATATGTATCTAAAATAAAAATTGTAAATAAACTAAATCAATTTATAATAAAGACAATGTGACATATAAAAATGTAGTAATAATATAAATATCTTCTAAAAATATAAAAAATGAGCCATTTAAAAGAAAACAAAAAAACAACCATAGCTTTGACTGGAGGTTCTACATGAGGTCATGTATTTCCATTAGCATCAATATACAATTATTTAAAAAACGAAAGTGAATACGATTTTATATGGGTTTGAGAAGAATGATCATTAGAAGAAGAAGTTGCGTGAAAATTGGTTATGAGATTTGTAGACATACCAGCATGAAAAATAAGAAGGTATTTTGATGTGAGAAATTTCTATGAACCATTAAAAAATCTAACAGGAATATTTTTCTGAATATATTATATAATAAAGTACAAAATAGATATAGTATTTTCTAAATGATGATTTGTATCACTACCTCTTTGTATTGCTGCATTTATAATGAGAAAAAAGATATATATTCATGAATCAGATTCTATATCTGGTTTAGCAAATAAAATAATCTGAAAAGTAGCTACTAAAATATTTTATACATTCCCTAATGAATTAATAGATAATAGTAAACACATCTTTACATGACAAATACTTAATCCTGCTCTTCTAGAAAAAGTAAAAGATTTATCTGTTTGAATAAATACAAATTTATCAGTGTTAGTCATAGCATGAAGTCAATGATCAACTAAAATATTTGAAACACTTATAAAAATACTTCCTGATTTATGAGATATAGATTTCAATGTAGTTCTATGAGAAAAAAACCTACATTTTAGAGACAATTTCAAAAATTTCACTAATGTAAAAGTACATGATTTCTTGACTCAAGAACAAATGTGACTTATAATGAAAAACTCTGATATCGCAATAACTAGATGATGAGCAACTACACTATGGGAATTAAATGTATTTGGTATACATGCTATAATAGTACCATTACCAGGAAGTGCATGAGACCATCAAGAAAAAAATGCTCAGTATTTCAAGGATAAATATTCTAGTGATGTACTTGATGAAAATAATAAGTTTGATATAGAATTATTCAGAAAATTACAAAAATATAAAGCATTAAGAAAATCATGATTACATTTAGATTGATTTTTTAAATCATTACAAATAATAGAAAAAGAAATAAAATAAAAACACATCGGACGATGTGTTTTTTATAGCCAACTGTATTCTACTCAATAATACTTAAACAATTTCCTAGATCACCATTTCTTTTTTTTATGACTTTTCAAATCCAAAGTATTCACCCAATATTTTATCTCATTTGAAGTATTTGCTTCTATTTCTAACAGTGGTGGAATCAAGTTTTTATTATCTCATAGATAATAATTGTCTATATCAAATTGACATCACTCTAGTTCATAGCAAATTCTATATTTTTTCTTTTCTCTAGTTTCTGTCATTCAGTATTTTTTTAATACTCTTTTGAAACTATTTACATCAGTTATCTCACTTTCTCATTCATCACTTATTCTTAGTCATTTTTCTCATCACTCTGATTTTTTATTTCTCTTTCTTTTTATAGTATACATATGAATATCTCACTTTTGCCTGACTCTAAAAAGTCTTTTTTGTGATTCCATTTTTAGATTATTTGATACTAAATCCTGAAAATCATAGTAAATATCATGAATAAATCATTCAAAAGTCTTTATAGCTCATGATAATTCTAACTTTTTTTGTAATTCAGAAACATCGATTTCCAAGATTTTTACTTCTTTTTCTAACATATTTTTTAATTATATTAAATTATATAAATATATTATACATTCTTATTTAAAAATGTAAAGTTATTTTAAAAAGTTTTTAATATATATCATTCTCATCTGATATTACTTATCCAAGACGCTATTCAGTATACATTTAATGATTTTTTTAATCTGCTTATGGTAACTCTTAAATTTCTATCTATTATATCTCATCTATCTCACCATATTTTTTCTATTAAGTAAATATCTGATAGTATTTCTTCTTTTTTAGATAAAAACAATAATAAAATAGTTTTATTTATTTTCGTTAATTTCAACTCTTTGCAATCATAAATAAATGTATGATTTTCAAAATAATATTTCAATCATTTATATTCTAAAATATCATTACTTCACATAGATTCAGATTTCAAAAAATCCTTTATCCATTTAAAAACTCTTATTTCTAGTTCAGCAAGTCTAAATGGTTTACAGATATAATCATTTGCACCACTATCAAATCACAATCTTAACCATCATATATCATTTAATCAACTAATAATTATAATAGGAATAAATTTATTCTTTTTTCTTATTAATTTAATAATTTCTATTCAGGTATCTTTATTATTGGATTTTCATAAATAAATATCTACTAGAATTACTTCAAAATTATTTATACAATGATAATTATTTAAAAAATCCTCATAATTTGAAATCACTTTTACAATATTTACCTCATCTTTCTTATTAAACAATTTCTGTATTTTTGATGAGAGGAACTCATCATCTTCAATTATCAAAATATTCATATTATTATCAATATTTAAATTACTTATTATAATTTTTTGGAATAGTTATTTTAAATTTGGCTCATCACAATTCTTTTGAATTTTCTGCTACTATTTTTCACATATGTAATTCTACTATTTTTTTACATAAATACAAGCCCATTCATATTCATACAGATTTTCATTTACCTGTTGAATATTTTTCAAAAATAATATTTTCATCACCATAATTAAATCATGGTCAATTATCCTCAATTACTAATTCTACCATATCTCATAATAAATTTGCTGTTATTTTTATTATTTTTATTTCTTTATTCAAAAATTTTACAGAATTATTAAGTAAATTTGATATTACTTGAATAAATTGGATTTTATCAATTTCAATAAATCATATATTATCTGAAACATGTATTTGAAAATCTATATTTGGATACAATCTTTGTAATATATCGTATTCTCATATTATTAAATTTTTTAGTTTTACTTTTTCAATGTATAGTCAGATATCTTTTATTTCAAATTGTTGTACAGTAAATATATTTTTTACTAGATCAACTACTTTATATATTTGTTCTTTTAATATATTTAACTCTTCTTCTAAATATCACTGATTATATTCTCCAGTAACAACATCATCCATAATACTTTCTATTTGCATATATGAAGCTGTTACTGGTGTCTTTATCTCATGAGAAGCCATAGAAATAAATTCTTTTTGTTTATTTATCAGATTATTATATTCCATTGTTTTTCTATCTACTTCTTTATCCAGATTTAGATTTAAATAATTTATCTCTGCATATATTTCCATATATTTAATATGTCCTACTAAAAATTTAACAAAATCTTTAATAATTTTTATTTCTTCTGTATAAAAGTTTTCATTAAAAGGTTTTCTACCTATCTCTAGTAATCAGATTAATTTATTTAAGTTGTTAAAAATTGGAAATATGATAAATACTTTTGGATTCATAGATTTTTTCATCTTTTCCACATCAAATTTCCTTACATTCTCCTCAATAAATACTATATCATTAATGAATATATTATTATGTTTATTTTTAGTAAAAAAACAATGTATTTCATTATCAGATTCATTTTCTTTTAACAATTTAAGATTTATATATTTTATTCCAAATTTATTATTAGCGTTTTTTAATAAATACTTATTTAAATCAATAATATTATTAATGAATGGTATCTTTTCTTTCCAAGCATTTAATACTTTAATTAAATTTACATATTCTGAATTTCATGGCAGGATATGATAAAAAATCTTGTAAAATCAATTAAATATTATAATTCACAGAACTAAATCTATATATGTGAAGTTTTTATGTAACTCCCAATATTCTATGAAATTTTCAGATAAAGACATCGTAAATTTTTTTATCAAGAAAAATAAAAATATTGTAGATGTTATAGATAAAAAAAATGTATAAATTTGTTTGTATCTATATGTAATATCTGTAAAATGATATCTAGTAATTGAATACCAAGTAAGTATTAAAAAAGGTAATATAAATACTACGGCATCTTTTTCGAATAAAAAAATTCAATACAATGGTAATATTAATTGAAATATTATTCCTAATACTAAAAACAAAAATGCTCCAAACAATATATATTTTAGTCTTATTTTATTAATTACATTTAACTTTTTATACTTCCTATGTGTAATATAAATAAATAAAGGTAAAGAAATAAAATTTAAAAATGTATGAATAAAAAATAATTCTCAATATGATTCATAATAATCATTCCTATTGTTTACAAATTCTAAATGATTTATTATTAATGGTGAATAAATATATAAATAATATAATATGATTCAAAAAAACAATAAAACTAAATTATTTATAGAAAATAATTTAGTTTTAACTAAATTTGATTTATTTTTTAAATCAAATTTGTAAATAAATAATAATAAACTATATATTCACAAAATTGAAAATAAATACATGAATTTTATATAAAATAAAAGTACAGATAAGTCTTTTGTAGTAAAATACGATAAAAAATATAACAAAAACCATATACCCAATGATATATTGAATGACATAAAAAAATATCATGATGCGTTATTATATTTTTTTATAAATATGCTTCATACATAAATAGAAAAAATAATTACTGATAGATATAAAAATAAATATAAACTCATGAAGTGATTAAAAAAAATAATATATCTATAGTATATATTATTTTTTTAGTTTATGCAACTATTATTTCATTCAATACACTCCTGTATTTTCTTACAAATTGTTTTACTCATAGATTATAAGACTCCTTATATTTTTTTACTACATTTTCTTGTATATATAAATCACTATGACATTCATTATATCTATTTATTCTATAATCATTTATAATTTCATCTTTTATTAATTCTAAATTAACAATTCACATAGAATGATGAAATCAATGTAAATTACTTCAAGTATCTAGCTCTGTAATTCACATAATTTCATTATAATTATCAGGTACAGCATTAAAAAAAGATTTAATTAACTCAAATACTATAAAAAAACTTCTATGCTTTTCCAAAGTTCACATCGAAGAAAATGATAAAATATCTTTTGGTAGTTCTCATCATGTCTTTTTTAAAATCCTATCTTTTATTAGTTCATTTATATCTTCACTATAATATTGTGACAATTCCCTTTCGTAAATAACCATAAATTCTTCTATGTATCCATCCATAAATCCTAATATTTCTCAATTCTCTAAATTTTTTGATAAAGATAAAAATGAATCTTTACTATGATATAACCTTTCTTTTAAATTAATTATATTACTATTTTCATCATATATAAATTCAGTATCTGCATTACATTTTTTACATCTAATAGAATCACCTGCAATAATTTCTTCCAATTTTGTAACACTCTCCATTCTCACATCCATAGCTAAATGTCAAAATATATCATTCTTAGAATGAATTAATCAACAACAATTACATTTTACATATTCTCCTAATCAGTATGCCCACATATCCTTTTCAACCTGAACAATATTTTTTAACTCACTTTCTCATAAACTCTTAGGATCAACAGACTCAATATGCAAATTCATTTTCGACATAATAAATTATTATAAAATAATGTATTAGTATTATGTCAATAAAAAGTTACATTTCTGTAACAAAAATAGATAAAAAAAATAAAAAATAAA
>CALREY010000012.1 GCA_943356435.1 Candidatus Altimarinota bacterium | reverse complement strand
AAATAAAGAAAAAATATATTTTTAATCCAAATCTGATAGATATAATCGAATGAAAAAAAGTAATAATAATAGATGATAGTATTGTTAGGTGAGCTACTATGAGTAACCTAATAAAGGACTTTAGTGAATTCTACAATCCGAGTGAGGTGCATATCAGAATACCTAGCCCACCTATTACTCATCCATGTTTTTATGCAATGAATATACCAACTACTAATGAATTAATAACAAGACATTATTTCAAAGATACAAACAATCCAACTCAGGAAGAACTAAATAATTTAGCAGAATATTTCAATTCAAAAAGTGTAAAATATATAACTACTAATTGATTGATAAGTGCATTGAAAGTAGATGTAAAAAATATGTGTTTAGCATGTATAAATGGTGAATATCCAACTAAATGATGAATGATAAAGTATCTAGAAATGATACAGCACAAGTAAAAAGCGAGATTTATTTAAAAATCTCGCTTTTTTGTCCTCTTTTTTTGTATTATTTTATTTTTGTTTTTTTATCTCTATAACCGTGTTTCTTTTGCAATGCTTTTTCTAGCTCTTCCTTGTCTTCGATGAAGGCTTTACCTATTTTGTAAACAGTAAGTACTTGCACCTCTTGTCTAAATGGTACAAATATTTCAACACTGAATCCTATCTCTTCATCTTTGTCATTCAGTATTTGTTTGAACGACTTATGAGAAACAATGACGCCAACTTGTGCATCGAAGATTGGATGATTGAAGTTCAAAATCATCAAAACTGGGTTCTCACATTTATCCACATACTTGTTTCTGCTTTTTCTCAAAGCTCTTTCTCTAAAAAGCAAATAAAGCTTTACAACATCATCTTTAAGATGCGCAGTTTGTGGCAAATGCATGTGTACTAGTGTTTTTGGAACAGTTTTCATTTTACACCCCTAATATTTTTTTCAAGAAAAGATGTATTAATTGTAAATAAATATTTATTTTTGTCAATTATTATTAAAAAATAATATTTTAATATGTCAATTATTTGCAAAATATAAACTATATGTGTTAAAATATAAATATAGTAATAGTCAATATATATAGATTGACCAAATATTTATAAAATAAAAGCACTGATTATGTGAAAACTAAAAACAAAAATAAAATATAAGATCAACTTGTGATTAAATTATTTCAGATATTTATCAAATAAATCTCTGATTATTATAAAACATAAAATATATAAAGCCCATAATACTCATGTAAATAATCTAGTATGATATTTTAGCATCGCTTTTGTTGCAACACTTGTTATACTTTTTAATATGAGCGAGTACATGAGATATATTGATGCTAAATATTCACTATGAGCGACTATTGATTCATCATATTCTTATGAGGAAACTGAAAATATACCCTTAAATTCTGCAGAAGAGATAGAAAATATAATTAAAGAAGCATTAATAATAGATAAATGAACAAAAAATGAAGAAGTTAAAATAAATGATACAAATAATGGAGAAATGACTACTTGGTGAGGAAAAGTAGATATATTTAATAAAATAGATTTAATTAAATCATTAATATCAGCAAAAGAAAAAAACGATAGTATTGAAAATAAAGATGAATTGATAGTAAATAATACTAATAAACAAAGTATTGATATAAAACCATTAGTTATTAAAGAAGAAGCAGAAAAACAAGAAGCTAAATCATCTATAGTAGAAGAAAAAGTAATAATTAAAACTGAAGAAAAAACAGAATCAATTAAATCAAATGAAAATTTGGTAAATAAAGAAATAAATATACAAGAAACTAAAAAAACAGAAGCAAAAATACAAGAACAAGTAATTGTACAAGCAAAAAGTAATGATGAACTTGCAAATAGCATAAATAATGAGATTGCAAACGAATTAAACAAATTAAATTGAGCAATATTTAATTGATTTAAAATCAAAATATTAAAAAATAAAAACATTGTACTAGAAAACTGAGTTTGGTATACATATTCATATAGTAAATACCATTGATTTGGTAGATGAATAGTTCCAAGTGAGTCTGACTTAAGTGATGGATGATTGAATAAAGATACACATATATTATTACTAGGAGATAATAATTGAGCAATGTTTGTAACTGATTATAAAAAAATTAAATTGATATCTGACTATATAATATCTAATATCTCTAACAAACAAGCATTTTTAAATGAATTAGCAGATGAAAAGAAATATTTACCAGAAGATACAGATCAATTATTTATAAACTTAAAAAATGTAACGAATAATTTAACTAATTGAGCAAATAACTCTCAAAAAATACAAAAAATCTATGATTACATATTAAAAAATGTTAGTTATTCAAAAGTATTTAATGTAAATAATAAGTATATATTCTCTTGAATACATACATTTGATAATAATGACTGAATATGTACTTGATATGCTAGGCTATACTTATATATGCTGAGTTTTGCTGGAATAGATAATGTAAAACTTATTAAATGAAACATAGTTGATGCGGTAGATTTCCCAAATATCTGACATGCTTGGATTCAAATATGATATAATTATTATGATCCTACATTTGATGATCCAATATGAAACCTATGAGCAAAATCATATGATGAATACAATTATTTCTGATTACCTAGAGATTTATTCTATACAAATAGATTTAATTATGGAGAATTACCTAATAATTTAAAAAATGCTGATTTAGAAACTAGAAAAAGTTATGTAAAAGATGAATTGAATAAATTGCAATCTAAATATGGGGATTACAATCTAATAAAATCTATCACAAAATAAAAAAGACACATTAAAGTGTCTTTTTTATTAGTTTTTTGAATAAGATATAGCTAATTGAAGTTTCATATAAGATAACAAATCTTTTAATTTTTGATTATCTCATACTTTAGCTTCTTTTAATTCTAGTTTATTAAATAATTTTAATAATACTTGTTTTTTTGCTACTTTATCTAATTTAGTAAATCTTTTATCTAATCCATTTATTTGTTTTTTATATTTAGATGTTACATTATCACCGTTTATATATTTTTTAATAGTTTCTTTTTCTTGTGTATTTTTAGATGTTTTCAATTTCTTTTGCATAGCTAGATAAGCATTATACAATTTTACGATATTTAAATCATCTGAATTCAATCAAGTTGCTTCAACCGTATCATTAACATTAAATGATGAAAGTCTTGATGATTTTCTTCATCCACCACCACCTCATGTACCTACATTTTTAGTTTCTTTTTCACTAAATAATTGATTTCAAGTATTTCACTCTGATCATGTTCCTGATTGTGTTCCTGTTCCAGATTCACTACCTGTTCAAGATGTAGATCAAGTATTTGTATTAGTTCATGTTCCAGTTTGAGTTCCTGTACCAGTATCACTACCTGTTCCTGTATTTGTACCAGTTCCAGTATCTGTTCATGTTCCAGTTTCTCCTCAAGTATTAGTATTTGAAAAATGATTTCAAAAATAATATCTCAGATTTGTATCAGCTAATACTTCTACATTAAAACAACCATCTAATGTATCAGCCACAACATTTATAGGATATGTTTGAGTCCATCCAGTCTGCATAACTTCACATAATTTATATGATCATGCTGGTACAGCAGAAAAATTGAAATATCAATTATCATAAGTAACTCATGTAAAACTAGTACCAGTAGCACTATTTGATTTCAATGTAATTACCCATCCGTTTATTCCAGGTTCAGTAACATCCCAATATGTACCATTATTTTCATCATTGAATTTAAATCAATCAATTCTTCAAAATTGTTTTACTATTTCTCATGAATTAGTATCAGATCATGTACCAGTATTTGTTCATGTTCCTGTATTAGAACCTGTTCAAGTATTAGAATCTGTTCCTGTATCTGTTCAAGTACCTGTATCAGATCATGTTCCTGTATCTGTTCAAGTACCAGTATTAGAACCTGTTCAAGTATTTTCTTCTGATCAAGTTCATGTATCTTCATCAGATCATGTTCCTGTATAAGAACCTGTTCAAGAATGATGTCTTCTTTTATCACATTCTCTTTTGTAATTTCAATTTCTATTATATCCTTTATAATTATATCAATTTCTATCGTATCAATTATCATCTAATCAATCTCTATCATATCATTCATCGTCATATCAATCACTATCGTATCATTCATCATCATATCAATTTCTATCATATCAATCATCATCTAATCAATCTCTATCATATCAATCATCATCATATCAATTTCTATCATATCATTCATCATCATATCAATTTCTGTCATATCAATCATCATCTAATCAATCTCTATCATATCATTCATTATCATATCAATTTCTATCGTATCATTCATTATCGTATCAATTTCTATCATATCATTCATCATCATAATTACCATAATATTCTCTATGTCTTATTTTACCATTTCAATGACGTAATAAATCACTATCCACTTCTGTGTTTTTAAAATCAACACTTAAAGGAGTCATAATATCTATACCTTTATATTCACTTAAATCTAATCCATGTATAGCATTGTCAGCATAAACTGAAAAATTCATTGCAATATTGCTTCATATTAGTGCAGTAATAGCTACTGTACTCAATATTTTTTTAATCATTTTTTGCATAATAATGTAATTAAAAAATAATAAATAACTAATTCCCTTATATTTTACTTATTATTCATAATTTGCAACTGATTTTTATAAAATCTTTGTACAATAATTAACAAATATAAATATTATTATATATAAAAAAATAGTTACACTAAATGTCTATAAATCAATTATTAGGATTATATAGATAATATATTAAATATTTAATTATTAATTGTAATTACTATTTTATTGAATAAAATTAATAACCTTATTTTTTTATTTTAAACAAAAAAAAATGAAGGATAAATCCTTCATTTTAAAATTAAATATTTTATGAATTATATGCAATAGATAATTTCATCTTATAATAAGAAATAATATACAATAATTCTGCATTATTTGTAATAGATTTTTCTTTTTCAGATATACTATTAAATAAACTTAGTAATTTAGCTTTTTTCTCTTTGTTTTCTAATTTTTTAATTCAATCAATAGTTCTATTTATTTGAGTTTTATGTTTTGTAGAAACATTATTTCAATAAATATAATCTTCTAATACTGTTTTTTCTTCATTTAAATATTTAGCTTTAATTACCCATCTTTTTTCTATTCATCATATAGGAGTACATGTTACAAGTGTCAAATTACTACCTATTCATGGAGCTAATACTGATACATCTATAGGAGAAGTTTCATATGATTTTTCTACTACATATATATATCTCTTATATGATCAATCAGACATTTTCTTATATATCCATACTTGTTCTCAATTATCTAATTCTATAATTTTTTGAAATTGATTTTTGTATCTACCATTATCAGACTTCCGATATGAACTATGTCAAAATACAGTTCTATTTCCAGCTTTTCAATAATCTGCTCAATAAGTTCCTGGTAGAGATAATACTCAATCTTTCAAATATTTATTTATTTCAATATCTTTTCAATTTATCAAATTACTATAATCATCATTTGATTTATCCAAATAACTTATAGGTACTACCATACCATTACTTGGTAAAACTACATATTCATCTCTATCTCTATCTATTTCTAGCAATTTTGATTTCCATACATTTATATCATTATCAAAACTACTAGTCATAGCAGGTGCATACAAATCAATTGATAATGTATCAATTATTTTTACCCTTTGGTCAATTGGTGTTCCTGTTTTTAATAATAAATTAGGAAGATTTTTCATTTCATTAAATCAAGTCTCTTTTTCTTCATTTTTTATATTTATCAAACTATTTAATTTACTCTTATAATCTTTAAATAAATCAATAATTCAAGTACCTTCTGTTTCATCTAACGGTAAAGCTTCAATTGTTTCTTCTACATCAAATGTTTGTAACTTATTTTTCTTTGGAGTATCAGTTCATCCAGGTCAACCTCCTCATCCTCATCATGTTAATCAACCTCAAGAGCTACTTCAACCAGATGAAGATCATCATCCTCATCATGTAGAACCAGTTCCAGTGTCTGTTCATGTACCTGTGTCTGTACCAGTTCCTGTATCTCATCCAGAACTAGAACTACTACTTGAACTAGATGATGAACTACTTGAGCTACTTGATGAACCAGTTCCAGTGTCTGTTCATGTACCTGTGTCTGTACCAGTTCCAGTATCTCATCCAGAACTAGAACTACTAGAACTTGATGATGAACTACTTGAGCTACTTGATGATCCAGTTCCTGTATCTGTTCATGTACCTGTATCAGTACCAGTCCCTGTATCTCATCCAGAACTAGAACTACTAGTTGAACTAGATGATGAACTACTTGAGCTACTTGATGATCCAGTTCCTGTATCTGTTCATGTACCTGTATCAGTACCAGTTCCTGTATCTCATCCAGAACTAGAACTACTACTTGAACTAGATGATGAACTACTTGAGCTACTTGAACTACTTGATGAGCCTGTTCATGATCATTCATCACAAGAAACAAATTTTTCTTTTATTTTAAAACTTCATTCATCACTTCATTGGATTGTAGCAAAATCAAAATCAATAATAGATAATCAAGTATTGTAATACAAATCCTCATGATCATCATCTGCTTCCAGATTAAAAGCACTATTTCATACTCTTCATCTAACTAATTCTCAATCCAATTCTGCTCAATATAATTCAATAGTTCCAGCAAAATGCTGCCATAAATCTGCATCATTTAATAAATCAATATTTATAATTTCTCAATTATATGTTAATACTGCTCATTTTTTATGAGAAGAATTTTGTACATTAGTTGGTAATTCAAACCATACATTATTTTGCAATTCATAATCTCAAAACCAAATAGTATTATCTGTTGTTTCTAGTCATCCATCTAGAGTATTAATAGTCAGTTTAGCATATTTTTTATTAGTATCACATGTAGGAAATGCTTGTGGTAATTTTCATAGATTTACCTCAGTATTTGGAATATTTACTTCTACACAACTACTTGATTTTTTTACTGTTTGATTATTTGAAAGTAAAAAACTTCATAAATGATCAACATAATAATCATTATATATAATTGATGCTTCATTATTAATAGTTGTTACATATTTATCTCAAGCATTTTGTCAATTACATAATTTTTCACTTGCTGGAGTACTTGATTCTACATTATAACTTACTTTATAAAAATACTTATCCACTCATCATTTTTGTATTAATTCGTTTTCGATTATTTTAGTATCTGTAATAGCGTCAAAAGAATCATTTACTTCAGGAGTAGTAATAGTATCATCATCTTCATAATGAGTTAATCATTTAACATATGGAGTTACTCAAGTAGCAAAATCCAACTTATCATTCAAATCATAATAAGCATTTTCTCAGTCATTTCTAACTGTTATTCCATATTTTACATAATAATTACTTCAAATATAGAATTCTTCCAATTTTGTTTTCTCAATACTTAAATTAGGTTTTATTGTATCATCTTCGTTTGATGGACAATCTTCTTCATTATTTGAATCTTCATCTTCGTGGTGTGAGTCTTCATCATCATGGTCTGAATCTTCTTCATTATGTGAGTCTTCATCATTATTTGAGTCTTCATCATCGTGATGTGAATCTTCATCATCGTGGTCTGAATCTTCTTCTTCGTTGTGAGTATTATTTCATTGTAACTCAATATTTTGTATATTTTCTCAGTCACTTAAATCTGCATTTACCTGCATTCCAAGTGAAATATTACTAAATATCAATGAATACAACAATATATAACTAACAATTTTTCTAGTTATCTTTTGCATAAAAATAAATAAAGAATTAAAAAATATTTATAAATAAAATTAAGTTTTAATCAATAAATATAAAATATTATTAAAAAATAAACTTAACTTAAATGTTTTTTTATGTATTAATGTTATATATAACATTTTTTCTTTAAAAAGCAAGTTATTTTTATTAAAAAATCAAAAGTGGTGACAAACATTTGTCACCACTTTTTTATTTGAAGCAATAGCCAATAATGGAAATATATATTTTCATCAATTTACACTTTAATTAAATTAATATATAATGCTCTAGCATAATAATATAAACATTCAAGAAATCATCAAGATCGAATGAATGGAACAAAAAAATGAGTCTGATTAACTCATTTTTTTTTACGTTTAATTATTTGAAATTCAAAATTACAATTTCAGGATTATTTCATACTCTCAGTGGTGGTCACCAAGTCCCTACTCAGTTTGATGTATATATATTGTAGTCACCATAAGTATTCAATCAATAATCATTTCACTTATAAATCATACTAGTAATATATCAATAAGGCCAAAATTGTCATTTATGAGTATGTCATGATAATTGCAAATTTATTCCAAACTTAGCAAAATCATTTACAAATACTGGAGAATGATATAATAATATACTTGCTGTATTTTTATCAAATCATTTTATTGTTTTCAACTTTTCGCTTATATTTCATAATCCAGTTCTATCATCCAAGTAACTTACTCATACTATTTGAACTCAATCTAGATTAACTATCTCATCTTCTAGTATTTTAATTTTGGTTTTTTCTAAAATACTATTAGTCAAATCCATTCATAAATATACTTCATGATTTCAATTTACATAATAAACTCAATCTTTAGCATTTATTTTATCTATATTTTCATGTATATCATTCAATTCTCAATCAGATCAATCAAACAAATCCCCAGAAATAAATACTATATCAGGATTTAGAGAATTGATTTTATCTGATATTTTATCCATGAATTTTCAAGAATTAATAGCTCAAATATGAATATCTGATAAAAATACTACTTTCTTAGATTTCCATTTTTCTGGTATATTTTTTAGGCTTACATCTACTTTGTTTATTACTATATTATTTGCATTGTAAATTCAATATGAAGTAATAAATATTGAACAAAATATTACTATATATCATAATGTTTTTAGATTTAAACTGACTCAAAATGCTTGAAATAGATTGTAAACCAAAAATAGTATAAGAAATCAAAAAAATAGAAATGACATCAATCAATGCCAAATAGAGACAAAATAATATAACTTCTTTGATAAAAAACTATCATAATTATGCACCATATATGATGCAAAAACAAAACTAAGTGTTAAAACTGCAAGTATTATTCTCATTACTATCTTGTATTTATATAGTCAATATATAGTCATCAAACTACTATAAATAAAGAAATGACCAACAAATAATATTCAGAGAATAATGATTAGAAATAAATACATAAATATTTAATTAGTTATTAATATATTTATTATACAACTTTTTAGTATAAACAAAAATTAATAAAAAGTTTTGATTTTGAATATATCCATTATAATTCTAATTATTTCAGATAAATAAACTATGGAAATAGATTTGAGCCTATTAACAAATACAAATATACATATTTTTTTCTTGATTATTCCATTTTTTGTACAATTATGAATATTTCCTGTTTGATTGATGTTTTTTATATTATTTGCTTGAGCTAATAGTAAAAACATAGAAGAATTAACTGTGTTATTTTTAATTATTCTTTTATCTAGTATAGCTTGAGATATTTGAGCATATTTAATAGCAAAGTATTTTTCTAGTTCTAAATATATGAATAAATTATTAGAAAAAGAAAAATTTAAAAAAATATATAAAATAAGTTGAAAATATTTTCATAAAAGATGAAATATAATAATATTTATAACTAGATTCTTAATAACTTGAATATGACCATATATCAACTATATAGTTTGAATTCAATGATATAAATTCAAAAAGTTTGTAAAATATGTAATATTATGAGAAATAATTTATTCAGCAGAATTATTAGCTATATGATATATTTACAAAGAGACTTTTGTAGAATATTATAATATTATCTACATATCATTACTGGTATTTTTTATCCTATATGTAATATATGAATTGAAAGTGCATATTTTTCATAAAAAAAATAAATTAAATTAATATATAAATTTTCAATAAATGGTCTATGCAAAACTAATATTTTTCTTCTTATTTATTATATCTGTTTATTGATTTACATCTCTTGCTCCTTGGGTACCTACTAGAAAAAATGACCTAAAAAGAATAGATGATATAATAAAATTTAAAGCAAATGAAAAGTTTTTAGAAATATGATGTTGAACAGCAAAAGTAACTATATATATAGCAAAAAACAATCCTAATTCAATGATTTATTGAATAGAATTATCTCCTCTTTTATACATAATATCTAGAGTAAAAGTATATTTCAGTGGATTAAAAAACATTCAAATAATGTATTGAAATGCTTTAAAAATAGACTTCAAAAACTATGATGTATTATATATATTTTGATTACCAGATACTATAAAAAATAAGTTATTTAGCAAATTGAAAGCAGAAATGAAAGCTAATTCTAGATTTATTTCATATTGTTTCAAAATGGAAAATAACTATTTCAAAGAAGAAAAAAATACACTTGAAAAAAGAAATAATATTTATTGTTATACGATAGATTCTAAGTAAAAATAAAAACTCCTACATATAAAACTCATATAATAATTGGCTGATGAATTAAATAAATAATAAAAGATTTTTTTCATAAGTATTCTAATATTTTATCAAATATATTTTTTTCGCTCTTTAGTTTTAACAGATTTAGTTTATTTATATTATCCAAAAATAATCAAATAGAATATCATAGTAACATTATTCAAAAATATGGAAATATAGGGTAATAATCAGATGATTTGAATCAAGGATACATAAATCACAAGAAAAAAAGATGAGTATTTGAAATAATAGGTATAAAATAAACTCAATAAATTATGATAATAATTCATATTATAGCATTGTAATACCCGAGTTTACGGAAAAATAACATCAATAAAAAACTTAGAGAAAAATAATGCAATATACCAAATCTAATATACAATGAATTGTAAAAATAATAAGTTACTATACTTATTATTCCTGCAAATATAGCTAATAATATACTTATTTTTAAGTATTTTTTTGTTATATCACTAGAGTATTTTTTTTCAGCTAAATAAAATGAAATACCAGCAATAAACATAAATAATGTAACTGATATTTTTCATACTATAAACCAAAAAGTATCAGAAAAATTTAAAAATCATATATCAAAAATATGAACCAGTGAATAATTCAAATGAAAAATAACCATTAATACAATGGCTATTCATCTAAATATATCTAGTTTTTCTAATCTCATTAATTTAATATATTATAATTAATATTAGCTTTCTCTTTTTCAGTGTAATAACATTTCGAGAGCATGTTCCATATTTCATGTAGAAGTAATTACTCAAGAATTGATAAAAAATATTTCATCTGCATTTTGAATAGTATTTAGTCTATGAGCTATTATTACTTTTGTAGTTTCTTTTGGTAGTTTTAAAAGTATTTTTTCCAATAATTGTTCTGTAACAGTATCTATATTAGCAGTTGCTTCATCTAGTATCAACAACTTTGGTGCTCTCAAATATGCTCTAACAAATGCTATTAATTGCTTTTGTCATAGACTGATTGATTCTGAACTATTATTTATAACTGTATCTAGTCATCATTCAAATTTCGATAACAATTCATATAAATCAGCTTCTTTTAATAATTTAACCAAATCATCAGTAGAATAATTCAAATACTTATTATTACCATAAACTATATTGTCTTTTAATGTACCAGAAAACAAAAATGGCTCTTGTAATATAAATCATATTTTTTCTACTCTGTCACTATTTTCATAACTACGAATATCTTTTCAGTCCAAATATATAGTTCCAGCACAAGGATCATATAGTCTAGCCATAAGTGATGCTGTAGTTGTTTTTCATCATCCTGTTGGTCATACTAATGCATAAGTTTTTCATTTTTCTAGTTTGAAATTTACATTATTCAGTATATTTTCTCACTCAGTATAATAATATATTACATCTTTAAATTCTAATAATGAATTATTTATATTAGCATCATTTGCTTCTATGATATTCAAGTTATTATCTAGTGATAATAAATCCCATATTCTATCCAGAGATGCTAAAGCAAGTTGAAAAGATGACCAAACAGAAGCTAACTGACGTAGTGGAGTATAAAAATTATTTACATACATTTGGTAACTTATCAGTACTCATACAGTCAAGCTTCACAATGTAACTAAATACAATCAATAACATAGACTGGCTACAGATGCTAAATTTGATGCCAATCAATAAATAGGTGTAAATATATTACTAGCTATTCCTGATCAAATTGCAGCTTTATAATTATTTTCATTTGCTTTTTCGAATTTGTCTCTGAAATAATCTAAACGATTAAATGATATAATTACCTTGTAACTACTCAGACTCTCTTGTATTTCAGAACTAATATCTCACAGTGATTGCATACTAGCATAGTTTTTTTTCTTTACCCATGGTCATAATAATTGAGTAATTATTAGTATAACAAATGCTGGTATTAATGATACTATAGCCAATTTGAAATTCAAATAGACTATAAATATTCCAGTTCATAATAGCAAGAAAAAACTAGATACAAATTGCATCAAAGATTGAGCTATAAACATATTCAACTTATCTGTATCGTTATTTATTCTAGATATTAGATCACCTGCCTTGTTCTGATTAAAAAATTCTACTGGTAATTCTTGCAACTTATTAAATAAATTATTTCTCAGATTAAAAATAAGTCTTCTACCTACTCATCACATAGTTTTTGATTGGACATAACTAGCAATACTCCATAAAATATAAATCACAAGTAGCCATCAAGAATTAATCAGTATACCTTGAAAATCTTTCAATCTTATATAATTATCAATAGTGTATCAGATGATAATAGGAGATATAATATTCGCAGAAGAACTAATAATCACCGCTATTAAAGTAATGAAAAGATTTAGTTTTTCATTTACTAGCAGTGGAAATAATTTCTTTATGGATGTTTTTATAGACTTTTCTTTTTCGTCTTTGTGATTTAATTTATAGTTCATGGTTTGTATTTGTGCTTAGTTGTGAATTATATATTTGAATGTATTCTACTGATTCTTTCATCAAGTCATAATGTTTTCATATATCTAGGACTTCCCCTTCCATTATCAAAATAATATTATCATAATCTTTTATTGGGTCTATTTTTTGTGTAACTGATATAAGTGTTATGTCTGGATAATTTTTGGCAACATTTTCTAGGATTTTTTTCTCAGTTTTGATATCTAGTCTAGCAGTGAAATCATCTAAAAAAAGTATTTTTGGATTAATAGCTAATGCTCTAGCTAACATTATTCTCTGTTTTTGTCATCCTGATAGACTTGTTCATCTCTCTGATACTATTGTATCTAATTTTTCAGGTAATTGTTCTATGAAATCTTTAAGTTCTGCAGTATATATGGCTTTTTCTATATCACTATCATTTACAGTATTACTAAAAGCAATATTTTCTCTCAGTGTTAAATTGAAAAGTGAACTATCTTGGAATACTAGACCAACTTGTTCATGAAATGATTTTTTAACTATATTATTTATATTTACTCAGTCATATTTTACTTCTCCACTACTTGGATCTATTAATCAAGTTAAAATATATAATAACTGTGATTTTCATGCTGCTGTTGGTCATATAATAGCATTTTTTGTCTTTGCTTTTATTTTAAATGATACATTTTTTAAAGTATCTCTTTCTCAAAATGATAGATTAATATTTTCTACACTTATATCACCATTTAAAATTTTTGCTTGTTTTTCGTGTTCAGGTTTCAGTTCAGAATTGAGTACTTCTAATATACGTGAATAAGAAGCCGATGCTTGAGCAATAGAACTACTCATAAATCAGATAATAATAATAGGAAAAATCAAAATAGAAATATAAGCATTAAATGCAGCAAAATCTCACAATGTCATTGTTCCATTTATTACAAAATGCCCTCACAATACCAATATAACTAATACAGCTAAGTTTGAAGTAAATATTATAAGTGGGATAATACTAGCAAATAATCACAGTATTTTCAATGATATTTCTTTTGCTTTAGTATTTACTTCCAAAAATTTATTGTATTCAAATGTTTGAGAATTTAATAATCTAATAAGTGCAGATCACAATATACTCTCATTGATTATTTTATTTAGCCAATCTATAGTTTCTTGAGTGAGTTTGAATAATTTACTTACCTTTGAAAACATAATAGAAAATGATATTCCTATTATAGGTACTATTGTAAGAACTGCTAAAGCCAATTTCCAATCTATCATTATAAGTAATACACTTGCTCAGATAATCAAAAATACTGAAGAAACTATAGATGAAATAGCTTGTGATACGAATACTTTTACAGCATCTACATCAGATGTCAGATTTGTAAGCAATTTAGATGAAGTAGTATTTTGTACATAGTTATAGTCTTGAAGTGATATTTTATTTATTAGTTTATTTCTCAAATCCTTAGCTACTTTTTCTGATGTATAGACTTGGACTATATTCTGTAAATAAGTGAATACAAAAATACTAGCAGATAATATTAAAAATGCAATAAGGATATAATTAATATTCATAGTCCCATTTGTATAACTATCTATTGATAGTGATACTATTTTTGGTCATACTAGATTTAAAGCATTACTCAAAATAGTCAAAAACAACAATAAAAATACCAATTTCGAATATGGTTTGAGTAGATTAAATAAACTATCTTTTGATTTAGCTTTAGTTTCAGGTTCTTTGTTCATATGTATTTAAATTAATTAATTGTATGCTATATAATACTTATATGTAAGTTATATACAAATTTTTGTGGAATAATGTATTATAAATTAGCTTTTTTTCATTTTTGAAATACTATTGCAAAAATAATATTATAATAATTACAAATGTTACACGAAATAATAGAAAAAGTAATAACTCATCACCCTGATTTCACTTATAATGAAGTAAAAGAATTGTGTGAAGATTTTTTGAGTGAACAAGATTCAAAAATAAAGGAAGAAACAAAGTATAAAAGACTGAATAAATACTTAGAAAAAGAATTCGAAATGGGTGAAATGCATGTAAAAAAAGAAGCAGACAAAGAGTACAATCTAGATACAATTCCTAAATATTTGTTCGCAGGTAAATCACAAATAGCTTCTAGTCTAATAACTATAAAAGAATTAACAAAAAATATAGAAAAAACAGAGCTATTTCATAAAACAAATTTCAAGATAAATAATACAGATAAAGTAGCACTAATATGAAAAAATGGTTGTGGTAAAACAACTCTGTTAAAAATGATTATATGAGTAGAAGAAATATCTGATGGTAGCATAGAATTGGCTTCAGGACTAAAAATATGATATTTATCTCAAGACTTGTTTTGGAAATCAAAAGACAATACACTGAGACAAGAGATGCTAGAAATATTTCCAGAAATAAATGAAAAAATCAGAAGATTAGAGGAGCTGAAAAACCACCCCCTAACCCCCTCCTTAGTAAGGAGTGGGGATAACTCAAACTGGGCAGAAATAGAAAAATTGAATAAAGAATTAATAGAAGTAGATGGTTTCAAAAAACATATATTACAATTAGAAATACTGAAATATTTCTGATTTACAGACCAACAACTTGATTTCAATGTATTACAATTATCAGGAGGTGAACAAAC
This sequence comes from Candidatus Altimarinota bacterium, assembly GCA_943356435.1. Taxonomy (GTDB): domain Bacteria; phylum Patescibacteriota; class Gracilibacteria; order BD1-5; family UBA6164; genus UBA6164. The sequence goes on along the minus strand of CALREY010000012.1, from coordinate 33,003 downwards.
TAAAGTACAAATAGCTAAGTTTTTGATACAGGAAGTAGATATTTTAGTACTTGATGAGCCGACAAATCACTTGGATATAAATGGTATTGTATTTCTGGAAAAGTTTTGTAAAAACTGGAAAAAAGCAATATTATCTATCTCGCATGATATCAGATTTATAAACAATACTTCTAGTAAAATAGCTGAAATATCAGGTAAAAAAATACATAATTATCCAGGTAATTATGAACAATATTTGATAGAAAAAGAAGCAAATTTCAATAAAGAAATGAAAGACTACGAAGACCAACAAAAAGAAATACAAAGACAAACAGATTATATAAATAGATTTAGAGCAAATAGCGCAAAAGCTACAAGTGTACAGAGTAGAATAAAGGCACTAGACAAAGTAGAAATACTAGATAAACCAGAAAATGAAGCAAAAGTAAAAACTATTCAAATACATCTAGAAAAAAGACTTCCAGAAATAATTATGAAACTATACAATGTAGAAGTATGATATACGACTCCTATAGTGAAAATGCCAGAATATTTGGAAGTATATAAAAGTGATAAAATATGAATAATATGAAAAAATGGTGCTTGAAAATCTACATTTTTAAAAACTATACTTTGAGAATTAAAAGCATTGAATGGTAGTGTAGATATAAACGAGCATTTAACTATAGGTTCTTATTCACAAGTATTAGAAAATCTAGATATGGAAGCGAGTATCATAGACGAGCTAAAAAAAGATTTCGATAACGAAAAACATATTCGTACTATATTGTGATGATTGCTTATTACTTGAGAAAAAGTAGAACAATTCATAAAAACTCTATCTTGATGAGAAAGAGCAAAAGTAGCCCTTACAAAAATGTTACTAGTAAAACCACACATAATAGTCATGGATGAGCCAACAAATCACCTAGATTTGCACTCAAAAGAAGTCATAAAAGAGATGCTAGATTGATTCCACTGAACTACGATAATAGTATCTCATGACAGAGATTTACTACAATCTATTTCAAACAAAGTATGGCTAATAAGAGATGGATGACTAGATGTATTTACTGAGCCTGAAAAATGATTTGCAGAAGTGTTTGGTGGATAAAATATTTTATAATTATATATATATGAAATTTAACAATTTATATTTAATTTGATTAATATCAGCATTAATCATTAGCTATTATGTATTTTGATCTAAATTATTCCCAATAAGTCTTTTCATAATAACTTTATTATTTTTTATATTAATTTTTACATTAGATTTTTTAGTAAGTAAATCAATTTGAAAAATTGAAAGTATAATATTTGATGTTGATAATATTGAAGAAAATATAAAAAAAGTTAAAAATTGAGAAATTTTTAAAAATGCAAATGATCAAAAATTAGCATTAGAAATAATAGCAAATTACAATAAAAATTTAAAATACATCATAGAAAAAAATAACAAAATATTTATTTATTCAAAAAAAACGATTTGAGAAAAAAATAATTGAATAATTTGAAAAATTGTAAATATCATTGAAAATAATAAATCAATATTATTATTAGAGATTTCTAATATTTGAATAACCCAAGAATGAGAAAAAAATTATAAATGGGTAGACATATACTGAATTAAAAAAATAAATTGACCCTTTTGAACAAAACTTTCTCCTGAGAATAATAGCTCTGAAGCGCTATTTATTGATTGAATATATAGTTATAATAATAGTGAACAGAATAACTTAACTAAAAATAATGAATTAATATATTATGAATTAAATAATTTGCCTTTATCAGTTAATATTATTATATCAATAATAAATAATTATATGAGAAAAAATAAAATCAATTTTTGAAATAATAAATAATTTATAATTATATGAAATAGAAATAATTGGTTGAATTATTCTTATTTGATTATGTTAAAAATATTATTAGAGCATATTTTGTAATACTGGTGACAAATATATATCAACACTTTTTTATCGCATTAAATAGCTATTATTTAAATAATTACAGAATATGAGTTTCATAAATATTCAATATATTATATAATACTCATGCATAATAATATAAATAAGTACCTGTATTTATACAGAACAAAAAATCGCTTTTAATAAAAGCGGTTTTTTATTGTAATTATTTTTTTGTTTGTAAAGTATTTGCCAATTCTTTCAAAAATCATAAATCTAAATATCAACTAAATTTTCTTTTATCAAAAGGATTATCAAATGATGAAATAATAAACGATAGATAAATATATAAAAAAGTATACAAAAACAACATTATTGATTCTTGTAATTGTGATACAATATCTGGTCAAGTAGTAGTAATATTTAAAAATAATAATATTAAGATAACTATCAATGTTACAAAATTTTTCAATTTATGTATCATAGCAGGTAGAGAATCTCTATCTTTTATATCTGTTATTCTCAAAAAACATTTTTTCAGCAATGATAATTCTTGCTTCATTCTAATAATATGATTTGCTGCTATTCACAACTTCTCTCATTTCAAATTTATATCATTTATTTGCTCAAAATATTTTAAATAGTCACTTTTTTTATCATCTGCTATGTTGTAAAAAAAATTATTCAATAAATTATAAAATATTTTATTAAAACTATTTAGTTCATATTCTGATTGTAGTCATTTGAAATAATCTGCATCTTCTTTTACATTTAGTATAGTATTTTTTAATTCTACTAATAGTTTTTCACTTTCTTTATACTCTCAAATAGCCGGTCAAAGTATAAATCAATATATAAAAATAACTGATGATAGTATAGTTCAATAAATAGAAACAGGTTCTATAAATTGGTATTCATCGGGAATATATAATTTTATTATTACTATAAACAAAGATAATAATAATGTTGTCAGAAATGTCTGAATATTAAAAAATTTTTTTATTTTTCTTTTCATGAATCAAATTTTAATTATAAAATATTTGAATTATTATTATATTTATCAAATTAAAAATTCAAATAGTAAAAAAATAATTATAGATTGACTAATAAACTACAATGAATATTATACAATTTCATTTACTTAGAAAAAGGGGAATAAAAAATGAAAATTGTAAAAATGTCACTCATGTTAGAAAGAATTCTTTCTAAAGATAGTGCCCATTACGATCCATTAGCTGTAGCTTTATACAATCGATTACAACTTATCAATAAGTCTAAAGATTAATTAATTACAGTTTTTGATAAAAGACTATGGAGTTTTCATAGTCTTTTGTATTTTCAAAAAAATATTGACTTCACTCACTCATTTGATATTATGATATGGTTCTTTTTCTTCAACTGTTAGGAGTACGAAATGAAAACTCATATATATGATATCATTTGCCCAATACTAATGCTTGTTAGTTTGATTTTGATTAATCTTGGAATAATATTCCATGTTAATACTATTGACACGCTAATTGGATTCTCAATTGCTTTTTTAATCAACCATTTCCTATTTTGGAAATTTTTAAACAAAGAGGATTCCACTAAATACGCTATTTTGTATTCTTTTTCACTATTTCTAGCTTTTGGTTTGATAACCGTGAGTTATGAATTTTTAGAAAATTTCGAAAATATTGCATTTTATAGTTTTTGCTTTTTAATCGGAGCATTATCTGTAGTGGCTGAGAATTTTCTCGTAATAAAAAAAATTAAAAGAGATAACAATGTTCAAGAAAAAAACACATATTGCTTGGAAGCATAAACAAAAAAGGGGGTATTTAAAAAGCTGTAGGTTATTAAAAACTACAGCTTTTTATCTTGATTATTTTACTTGTGTTCCTCACCACTCTACTACTGTAAATCATTTTCTATCAAATTTTTCAAAAGTTTGAGCAGGAATATTTATTGGCTTATCTATTGCTTTAAATACCATAAAAACTCTTAATAAAGAATCATATTTCGGCTCTGTTTCTAATTTAGCTAAATCAGTATATTGCTTTCATGCAAAATTAACTAAATTATATTCATTTTTTTGCATTAATGGGTACCAATATACTATAAATTCATTATATTCTTTTGGTGTAAGACCTATTTTTGGAAGCACCTCTTGTAAGAATTCTCTAGACTCACTTCATTTTACTACAAATCATTTATCAAAATTCCAATCTATATAGTTAGATTGATTACCTTCCCAAAACAAATAACTATATTCTTTATTATCAGCTTTGTTTATGATTTTACTATCTGGATAAGCTATAACATCCCATCACTTTGTTTCTTCATTATACTTTGGTAAATCAGCAATTATTTCTCACTTATAATCCAATTTTACATTTATATCAGATTTAACATCAGGATATAAATATATTACTGGTTTATCTATACTATGAGGTCTATTACTTGTATTATTATGAACATAATATGCTTCAATAAGAACAATTAAAGAAACTATCAATATTACAATAATTAGTTCTTTAAGAGTTACTCATTTAATTTTTTGTATAGATTTATTTTCTATTTTTACTTCATTATCTATATTTATTTGCCCCTCAAGATTAGTTTGTTCTATTTTATCCATAATTATTAGTTATAAAATATTATTATTTCTTCTCCAGCACTTCTATTATATATTCATGATTTTTTGATTTCATTAAATATCTATTTCATACATCATATTCTTTGATAACTTTTCATTTATTATCAAAAATCAGATTATATCATTTATCTAGTATTTTATCTGGATTATTTGATTTGATATTCGCATATAAATATTCCAAACTATTATGTAGATATTTTATATTATATTTTAGCTTTTTATCTATATTAAATGATTCCAACTTTTGCTTGTATCATCTGATTTTTCTAGATATTTGTAGTGGTAGATTTTTTGAGATAAATTTCAGTTCTTGAGAATATTTATCTCTGAAATCTAGTATACAATTGTTGATATATTCATAATCTGAATCCAGATTTGATTGTATTTCATCATATAAATCTATTAATATTTTTGATGCTTCAGATGGAGTTTTGCACTCAAAACACGATACCATATCTAGTATAGATTGGTCAACTGTATGTCAAACAGCAGTCATCACAGGGATTTCGAATTCACATACAGTTTTGCATAAATCAAAATCATTGGTCCAATTTATCCCATCACTACCTCATCATCATCTGATTATTGCAACTAGATTGAAACTATATTTATCTCTGACTAAACTTATTTTATTCAATTGTTCTAGTACTTGCTTGCTGGCTTTTTCACCGTGTACTAGGGATTTAAAAACTGTCAGATTGTATTTGTATCCTGACTCTTTTAATATAGTTTCGAAATCTCTAAATCACTCACTTTTATCTCAAGTGATAACAGCAATATTAAATGTAGGAGTTCAAATATCTCTAGATTTATTATTATAAAAAATTCATCTATCTTTTAATTCTTTGATTGTTTCTTTTTTCTTTTTTTCTAGTCATCATACAAAAAAATCAGTATTTATATGCATTACATTCACAGAAAAATTGTATGTTTTATGAAATGTTGGTCTAACTGTTAACAAAAGAGTTTTTCAAACCAATTCTTGAATATTGTAAATATTTACTTCTCTCAAAAAACTAGTCATCACACTAGGATTAAAAATATTTGCCTTAGCTACATCCACTATCTTACCTCCTTCTATCTCCACCAATTCCATATAATAAAACTGCCTATTTTGTTTAATAGACTTTACTTCAGCTTGTATCACATATGAATGATATCATATTATCTCATCAAATTGTGACTTAACTATATCTAGAAACTCAGATAATTTCAATATAGATTGTTCCATTATACTTCGTCTTTAGAATCTAATTTTTCATCTAATTCTTTCAATTTTGAATTACAAAAATTGTACAACTTCTTAGCTTCTTCTTGCAATTTAATCAACTGATCTACATCTATTACTTCCTCTTTATCTAATATATTTGAAATCTCTTGTAATCTATTATATGAATCTTTAAAATTTTGTTTTGTAGCCATTTGTATGTTTTATATTTTATTTATGTAATATGAAATTCTACTTTGGTTCTAATCCCTCCCCCTTCGGGTACTCTCTTTGGAAAAGGGAGAAATTTTTACCTATACTCTTAATAATCCACGAAATCATCTAACTGCATAATATGACTCCGCTCAGTTATGATAAACAAAAACTGTATCATATCTACGGTCTGCAAATATTGCTCATCATAATTTTCTGATTTTTTCTGGTGTTTTTAGCCAACTAGAAGTTTTGAGATCAAAATTACCTAATTTTTGCAATTCTCTATATTCTTCTTCATTCAATAATTCTATTCATATCTCTCTTGCCATATCTACTACTGTATTTTTTGGTTTGAATTCTTTTCTAGTTTCCAATGCTTCCCTATCATAACACAGACTTCTACGAGATTTTGGGCTTTCTTGAGCACAATCACAAAAAATATACTCTCAAGTATTTTTATAATATGCTATCACATCTGGTTCTCCATCGGTATTTTCCATTTCGTTCAATACATATAATTTATCAGGATTTGATTCTAGTTTTTGTTGTATTTTAGACCAATCCATATCTAAATGACGATTCATATTTTTTTCGAAACGAGTTTTCAATACTTTTAATATTTCATTTGCTTGTTCTGGTGACAATGTTTTTTCATTCATAGTTAAATGTTATAAGCTAATATTATAAATATGTTTTTTTCATTAAATTATCCAATTTATCCATGTTTTCTTCATTTTTTTCTGGTGCAAATTTAGAAACTCATTCAAACACATTTCTTTCATAAAATAACATTATAAAATCTAGTTTTGTTTTATTTTCAGATATTTTTGTAAATCTGACATTGATTTGAAAATTCGGAATAGATAAATGTTCCCGAGCTATAAATTCGTTTTCAACTATTTTTAAAAATATACAATTATTTTGATAATCCACTCAATCAGGTCCATGCATTACAAAAGTCCGCTCTCAATTCGCTCTGAAATCGAACTTTTCAAAGGTATTAGTAAATCATTTTGGTCAAAACCATTGCTTCAAATATTCAGGATTACTAAACATCTCAAACAATTGCTCCACACTGAAATAATATTCACGAGTATTAGATATTTTGAATTCATAATTAACAGAATCTATTAATTCATATATTTTATCCATAGTTTTTTTTAATAATATTTATGATATTATAATAGCTTTGAGAATATTACAAGTATAATGTGAAGAATAATATATTATTAGTGCGACTTAATTTGATAGATTATGAAAATAATATGAGAAAAAAATAAAGACACTTATAAAGTGTCTCTATATTTTTTATGATACATTTAAACATGTATCAAAATAGTATAATCAGCAATACCACATTCCCAACGAGGATTGAATTCTGCTTGATTAAATGTAAATCTGTAATCGTCTTTTATTTCTTCATAACCTCGATATTCAATACTATCACTAGTCATAACAACCAATGAATCAAATGAACCGAAGCCAATACTATTAGCCAAATCATATGCATCTTCAATACCTAATGGCCAACGATTTTTTAATTCATTTGCCAATGATTGAGCATAATATCCATCTGAACCAGTGATGAACTTCATCACTACTTCATTGTTTGAAAGCACTGTCACAATACCTTGAGTTGACATTTAAACCCTCCTAAAATAAATTGTTAATTATTCAGAAAACCTATGTATAGCGTATAATAAAATAATTTGTATATTTGTCAAATATATAAATTATTCTCACAATAATGTATCTACAGCTTGCTTATATAATTCTATAATATTATATCTAGCATGATTTCAGATTTGTATTATGAATTTATCTAAATCACTACTTGCTGATTGTAGAAATATTTCTCTGTCATCAGAATCATTCAAATTTATAGGTCTAAGTGATCAATATCACATTCATATTTGAGTTGGTTGTCTCAGTAGTATCTTGTAGACTTGAACAGATAGAGAATCATCTCATTCTAACTCTTTAAATTCACTTACTTTTTCTTGGATCCTAGATAAATGCATTTGATATTTTGAAATAATATAAAATATTTTGTGTAGGATAAGTGTTTTAGTATTATTGTCAAGTAGAATGTGTGGAATGGGAAATTTTATGAAATAAAATTAAAAGGTAGAATGATAATCATTCTACCTTTTATAAAAAATAATTTCTTTAATTATTTATTTATTCTCCTTTTTTTTGTTAAATAATTCTTCGAATTCTAACACAGGTAATGGTTTAGAATACAAAAATCCCTGAATATAATCAGCACCTTCTGTTTTCAAAAATTCTAATTGTTTTTCTGTTTCTACACCTTCAGCTATTGTTAACATAGATAAGCTTTTACTTAGTGCAATTATAGCACGAATAATAGCCTTATCATCATCATTTCTATTTATATCTCTTACAAATCCTTTATCAATTTTTAATATAGATACTGGCAATTGTTTTAAGTATTGCAATGATGAATATCCAGTTCCAAAATCATCAATAGACAAACGAATTCCCATATTTTTGAATAAATACAAGTTTTTCTTTGCTAAATAATAGTTTTTCATGATAAAATTCTCAGTAACCTCCAGCTCTAAGAATTCAGGTTTACATCCAGTTTCATCCATGATGTTTTGAAACCTTTTTACAATATCCAAACTATTGATTTGCATCCCAGAAATATTTACTGAAACTCTAGATGAATAATTTCCTTCATTTCTCCATCTAGTAACATCAATACATGCTTTTCTAAAAACTATTTCTCCGATTTCCATAATCAGATTTGATTCCTCTGCAATTGGTATAAATAAAGCTGGAGATATAATCCCCATCTCAGGATGTACCCATCTAACTAACGCTTCACAACCTATTATCTGATTTGAATGCACCTCGTATTGAGGTTGATAATAAATTGTAAATTCATCATTTTCTATTGCTCTTTTTAGATTAGTTTCCATAAGCATTCTTTCAAATGCTAATTCAGTCATTTTACTAGTATAAAATTCCAAAGTATTTCTACCAGAATCTTTTGCTTTATACATTGCTGTATCAGCATTTTTTATCAATGTTTGTGAATCAGTTGCATCCTGCGGATACAAACTTATTCCAATTGAACTAGAAACATATAGATTCTGTTCATTAATTGATATTGGTTCTGAAATTACTTTTAAAATTTTATTACCTATAGATGAAGCTGAATGAGGTGTTTCCACATCAAACAAAATAATTGTAAACTCATCTCCACCCAAACGAAAAACAAGATCTTCAGAACGTAAGACATCTCTCAATCGAATTGCAATATTCTTCAATACAATATCACCAGATTCATGACCTAGACTATCATTAATCATCTTGAAATTGTCCAAGTCAATAAAAAATACGGCGAAATTTAATTGATGTCTTCTAGAATATTCTATTGCAGTATCTAATTGTTCAGTAAACATCAGCCTGTTTGGTAAACCGGTTAATGGATCATGATACGCTTGATATTTGAGATTTTCTTTCTGCTGGTCTATTTCTTTGTTATATTCATAATCTTTTGTAATATCCTGAACAGTACCCATCATAGCAACAATGTTTCCTTGCTCTGATAGTAAAACATGACCTCGTTCTTTTACGTATTTACCATTTTTGATTAAATGTTCTACTTCATAAATCCTACCAGGATTTTCTAAAGACTTTTGTATTTCAAATTGAACTTTTTTTCTATCTTCATCCGGTATATATGAGTAAAATTTTTCAATATCTGGATAAAAACTTTGTGGGGTAAATCCGAAAATTCGATATACTTCATCAGACCATTCTAATTGACCTGTGCATACATCATAATACCAACTACCAATATGTGTAAGTTGTTGTGCTTCTTCAAGCATTTGTTTGTGTTTTAATATTTCATCTTTTGCCAGTATTAGGCTATTTTTTGTTTGGACTATCTCTGTGATATCCCTAAACATACCTTCTACTTCTACAACATTTCCATCTTCGTCAAAAACTGGTATTTCAAATACTTCAATTATTAGATGACGACCATCCTTATGTATTACTTCTAATTCATAAGGTAAAACAGTTTCACCACTTAAACATTGTTCAGCATATGGTACTGCTACTTGGTTTATTGGAGAATTAGTTAAAAAATTTGTAAAATCAGTTAAGAATTCTTGAGCACTATATCCCAAAATATTTGAGACACTATCATTCACATACGTAAAAACTAAATCTTTATTGTATGTGTAAAATACAAATCCTATATCTGATAGCCTATTTGAAAGATTTGAAAATCTTTCTTTTTTTACATTAACCATTTTCAAATCCTCCTATAAAGATAATTTTACTATAAAATTATTAATGTAAATATATTATAGTATTATTAATACAATAGTCAATATAATAATTATTTTGATGATATAGGGGAAAAAATAGATGAAATTTGAACTTGTGCAAAAAATGCACATACTGCTTTTTAGTGAAAATTATAATAATATTAAGTGTAGGATATGTGTTTTGGTGATATTGTCAAGTGGAATGGTGGGATTGTAGGGTTTATGGAATTATGTATAAAATAATATAATTAAACCTGAATAAATAGAGGAAAATTCAACATGTGCAAAAAATGCACATACTGCCTCTAGTAAAAAATGGTTTTTGTTAAACTAAATAAAATTAATTTAATTTGTCTTTCAACTCGAAGTTTGATTTTTGAAATAATCAGAAGTAAAAAATGATCTAAATTCATCTAATTTATAAATATCTCAATTTCAAGTAAATCAATATTTATCATTTTTATATTCTAAAAGGAAACAATTTTTCTCTGCAATATTATCTCTTATATTTTCACATCAATAGTATTTTACTCAACTAATAAGCATAATAATAAATCAATATAAATAAAAAGAAAGTAATAAGCTATAAAAATATGTTTTAAAATTTAAGTTTTTAATAAAAAATATTATAGTCAATACTAATGAAATAAAATAAGGAATATAAATATAATAATTACTATAATTATTTGTTACATTAAATATTAATAGTCAAATACATATAAAAACTATTCAAAACCATATAATTAAAAATATTTTTGAACGATTTCTTAGAAATAAGACTTCATTAAATATTAAATTTGGTAAAAATACTATAAAAAAAGTTAATATAAATATTATCAAACTATATCAAAAAATAATCAAAAAATCATTAATTGAATTTGAAAAACTAAAAAATACTAAATTTCAAATCATAAGTTTATTATTGAAAATTCAAGTAAGTTTAAGAAATTGATATAAAACTCCAGAAAAATAAATTCAAAAAGTAATAATAGCAATTTCATATTTATTAGAAAATATCTCAATTAAAAAATTCTTAGAACTTTCTTCCTTTTTTACTCCTTGATTTATAAAAATATTAAGTTTATCAAACATAAAAATAATTTTAAAACTAAATTCCTCTAATACTCTCCTCTATTAACATATCTATTTTACTTCTTTCTTTTTCAATATCTTTTTTAATTATTTCTTGTTTATCTAGTTCTTGTTTGATTTCATCAACTATTTTTTGTTGTTCTAATAGTGAAATATCAGGTAGTGGAAATTCTCTAATTTGACTAGGAAAGATGTTTGTATTATTTCAAAGTCATTTTTTATTTACTTCAACTATATATTGAAAGTATTCAGTAGAAAAATAATAATATGCAAATAATGAATTATAATTTTCTAATCTTATTCTCATAGTAAAGTCTGCAAATATTCAATTGATTTCATCATCTTGAATTATTGCTACTTTTCAAATTGTTCATTCTCAAGAACGAGCAATCAAAATATCATCTTTTTGAACTATTTTATTTTGATTTTTTTTTGAATATTCAACTGAAACTAATTGAGAATTTTCACTTTCAAATTTCCAATTTTTTATATTTGCCATTGATATATAATAAAAATCTCAATTTTCATCATAATCATTTGGAGAAACTGAAGTTCACAAAACTATAGGTTCAGAAATAAAATCTTTTACTTTTTTATTAGAAATTTTTTGTAATTCACTTATAACAAATTTTCATGCTTCTCTATGAAATTTTACACTTTGTCTTACATCTATATTATTTGCAAACTCAAAAAAGTTTAAATTAAAGTTTTTTTGACTCTTTAATTTTTCAAACTTTTCTAAATCAAATCCAAAATCTCTAGCAAAAACTAGATTTATCACATCTTTTTGCTCTTTAATTTGTGATTTTAGTTCTTTGATTTTTTGTTCTATTGGTTCTATTTTTGAGACAATTTCGTTTTGAGTGGGAAGAGAAAGTTTTGGGAGTATGATATTGAAAAGTTCTTCAATTCTTAAAAATGAATATCAAGATCAATTATACAATTTTTCTAACATTCATTTTAAAAATAAATCTATTAAATAAAGGAAAAATTTAGAATTATATTTTTCTTCATCAACTTTTAATGCAATATTATTTTGATTTAAAAGCATATCATAATTTTCTCTAATATATGCAATTTTTCATATACTTCAAACTAATGAAATAACTATTTCATCTTTTGATACTTTAAATCTTTTATACTCATCTAAAAAATCTTCAGGTAAATAATTCACACTATTAAAATCTATTTCATATCAATCAATAAAATCAACTCATTTTAAAACAAAAACATCTCAATCAGTTTTAAAATCATCTCATTTGAAAGCATATCATTTATAATAATATTTTAAAATTTCTTTCAATCTAAAAGACTCTGAAAATTTTCTTTCAAAGTTATTTTTATAATCAAAAAATTTTAAATCATTTCTTAAAAATAAATCTGTTGAAAATTTTTGTAATGTTGTTTTAAATTGTTTTAGCATGTTTATTTAGTTTCTAATAAATTTATCATATCATTAATTGATTTTTCTAATTCTTCATTTGTATATTCTTCATTGTGATTGTTTTCTGGATGATGTATTAAATGTCTTATATATTCTTGTAATGATTTATTAACTTTTAATCAATTTATTTGTCATTCAGTTTCTCAACCTTTCAATTTTCTATCATCAAGATATTTTTTTGTTTTAGCTAAATTTTCTAAATCGTTTTTTTTATTAGCTTCTAAATATCAATAAAGTTCATTATGAAATTCAACTGTTGGTAAATTATATGCATAATAATTTATTTCTCACCAAGAAGGACTATATTTTCAGAATAATCAAAAATTTTCAGCTGTATTTTTAATTTTTATAACTTCTCTTTCTTTTGTGAAAATATTTACCTTTTTAAGTTTTCATCAAGTTTCTTTAAAAATATAGGGGGAATGTGTTGTTAAAAAAATTTGTTGAGATTCTGATAGTTTATTTAATGCTTTTATAAGTTTAATTTGTGCTTTTGGATGTAAACAAATTTCAGGTTCATCTATAAAAAGATAAAAAGGTTTTCTATTTTCTTCTCTCTCTGGTAGTAAATTTACATATACTTGTAATAAAGTTAAAGCTACTGCTCTTTGCATTCAACTTCATTTTTCATCTAAAAAAGTTTTTGTCCCATCATCTATTTTAATTCTTGTATTTTTAAAATATGAACTTACATCTAAATTATCAAAATGAAAATGTATTTTTGCTTCTCAAAATTGTTCTTTAAATATTCATTCAGTAATAGACTCAATTTCCTTTAATTTTGATTTCAATCCATTTTCCTCATCATTAAAAACTTCATTGTATTTAATTTCAAAATCTTTATACTGCTGACTATCTTTAAATCATTCTGATATTCTAGAAATTAATTTTCAAACAATTGTAGTACTTCAAAATTTAGTTATTTCCTCTGGACTAGTATCTGCCCAAATAAAATCAATATCAAAAAATTGTTTAAATGCACTATCAAATCAAGTTGGATTTTCATATTGATTTGATTCGCTATTCCATACTCATAATTTTTTAATATTCATTTCAACTAGATTTTTTCATCATTGATTAATATTATAAACTTTTGAACTTCTTCATATTTTTATTAACTCAATATCATCTTCTAATTTTTGAATATATTTTTCATATTTAGCTCATAATTTATTTAATAAATCTCAAACTATTTCTATTTCAATAATTATTTCTTTATCAAGTTTTTGTTTATTTTTTAAATCATTTAAATTAACTCAACTAGCAATTCATGAAAAAATAAAATTAACAGCTTCAAAAATAGTTGATTTTCAAGTATTATTTTCTCAGATAAAAAAATTAAGTCAATTATTTCCTCAACTTGGATAATTAAATTCTATCTCTTGCTTTCAAGAGTATCATTTAAAATTTTCAATTATAATTTTTTTTATAAACATTTTAAATAATATTAAAATCTAAACTAATCCCATTTAACTTCTCTCAAATAATCCACAACAGTTTCCAAAACTCAATCATCTAAAATAATTTCTCAATTTTCTTCTCTATATAGTTCATTTGTCATATATTTCTCTCATCTTTTTGTTCTCTTATATCACACATTTTCAACTTCCGCCATAAATATTTCATAGTTTAATTCTTTAGATACTTCACCAAATACCCACCAAGTATTAGCTGGATAATCGTTATTCATCTTTTTCATACTTAAATCACCAGCTCAAACAAGTCATTTACAAAGTTCTTTTAATTCATCACTATATTTTTCTATTAATTCTTTTGGAGATAAGTTTTTATCTTCTCCTTCTATATAATCTTTTAGCATTCTAGATAAAATCTCTCTTTCTTGTTCTAAACTTAAATCTTTTATACTTGGTAATTTTGTTCTATCTTTTCAATCAATATAAACATTTACTAGATTATCAACTCTTGTTTTTAAATTTCACCATTCATTTGAATAATTTGCCCAAAGTTCATTCCAAGTTTCTATTTCTTTTTTCGTTTTCTTTTGTGCTAAAAGTAAACTTGTTTTAGTTGAAGTATAAGGCTCAAAAGTAAGTTGAGGTAATGAAACAACTGCTTTTACTTTAAAATATTTATAAATAAAAAGTCTGATATATTTATTTTCTGTGGTATCAAAAACACTTTCTGGTAAAACTACTCAAAGTCTTCAATTTTCTATTAAAAGTTGATAATATCTTTCTATAAATAAATTCTCAGAATTCTTTTTATCTCAAAATATAAATTCTTTAGCAACTGTCTTTTTTGTATCATTATCTAATTCAACAGAAAAAGGTGGATTTGTTATAATTACATCAAATTTTCAATTAATATTTTTTCATAAGTAAACATCATCAGTTTCTGAATTTTCCAAAACATTTGGTCAAAAATCTTTTACATATTTTGAAAAAGGCAATAATCAATCTCAAAGCTCACTTCAAACAAAAATATTAGCAGATCCATCTCAATGCAAAATCATATTTACCTTTACAGCAATTCAAAGATTGAAATTTATATCACTTCAATAAATAAAATCTTTAGCCCATTTATTTTCTCTATTATCTGGTAAAAAATAATCTTCAAATCTTTCACCTACATTTCTTTTAGAACTTATTTTATCTTTAAATCTGTATTTTAGATTTTTTGTGATAAATTTCATATATTCTATTAAAAAAGTTCCACTTCAAGCACTTGGATCAATTATATATGGAAGACTTAATTCATTATTTAATTTATCAATTGCTAATTCGTCAATTTTCATTCAATACAAAAGCGTTTTTACTACATTTATATGAGTAAAAAATTGTCATTTTGATTGTTTAAATCAAGTTGATATAATTGCTTCAAAAAAATCTCATAAAATATCTTTTCAAGAAACAGAGTTTTTTCATTCTACAAATGAAAATTTTTCAAACTCTCAAACTGTATATTTTAATTTTGCTAAAGAGAACTTTTTCCTTTCAATTACAAAACTTTCTTCTAATTCTTTTTCATTTTTTATATTTAATCTTTCTTTTAAAGCTCTTCTATAAAGTCAATTTATTCTATCAAAGAGTTCATCATTTGTTTCAAATACTTCATCATTTCATTTTTCATAACCGAAACATTGAAAATCATATTTTTCTCAATCTTCTTTTTCACTTTCATCTTGTATTTTAGCAAGAATTATATTTACAAGTGAAGAAAAAACTTCATTATCATCAGTCCCTCAACCTCACCATAAAACATTATGTAAATTTTTTCTAAGACTTTCTAATTGTTCATGAGTAAAAACATTATCTAAATCTTTTTCTCATTTTATAAATGGTTTCTTAATAGCTCTTTCATATCTTGCAGGAATTTCATCTACAAAGTTTCTTTCTTTTTCCCAAACTTCAAAAGAAGAATATTTTTCATAATCAATAAGCATACACTTATCTTTTATATTATTTCAAATTTCTTCAAAAGTATATAAAATAATGTATTTTACTTTTTTTCATTGTCATTTTTCTTGACTTGCTAGATTAAAAAGTTGCTCTTCTATAGTTTCATCTTTATCTTTTTCATAATGTTCTCTATCTTTTAACTCCATAAATAAAAAAGCATCTCATTTTTCATCTCTGACAATTATATCAATTCTTGGAGCTTTTCAACTTCATTTTCTTCAAACAGTATATTCTTTTTCTATTTCTATATTTTCTGCCTTATATCAAAGTTCATTAACAAGTTTAGTTAATATAAAAGCTCTCACAAGTTCTTCTTCTCATGAGATTTTTTTTATTTCTCTATTTTGCTTTAAATCCTTAGAATAAGATATTTCTCTTTTATTTATATCTATATTTTCAACTATTTTATTTTTTTGTGATGATATAAAATTATTTAGTAATTTATCTAGCATAGAATTTTAGTTACATTATTAAGGTAAAATAAACTATATTTCAAATATATATACATAGTATATAAAAATATATCTTTTATCAAATAAATTTTAATTTTTATATTAAAAAATTAAACCTCACAAATCAATCTTTTATTCCTAAAAGCAATTCAAGAAGCCGATTTTAAATATTTTTCAAAATCAAGTGCTATCTTTTTACTTTCAAAAGCTGAATAAAAAACTAATTCCCAAGGTTTATATTTTTGTGTATGTTTAGATTTTCAAGTATTATGTTCTTCTAATCTTTGTTTTAAATTTTCAGAAAATCAAGTGTAAAATTGTTCATTATTTTCAACACTTCTAATTACATAAACATAGTACATCAAAAAAGTAATAATTAATTAAATTTAATAATTTCAAAATAATTATATGAAATTATTTATATATAGTTTTATTTTGGGTCGCCCATTCTTAGTTCTTCAGTAAACTTACGAACTACAGGTCGCCAAGGCTACGAAGGGCATTTTTCGCTATATTAAAACTTTATTATTGCCTTCTAAAAGAATGGCGTGCCATTTGTAGCTATTCGAGTGCAACGAGAATAGCGAAAAATGGTGGAGCTAGTGAGATTCGAACTCACGTCTCGAGAGGCTAAAGAAATACTTCTACTATCATAGTTTGTTTTGATATTTATGTGCATGAATTACAAACAAAAAGTACACATAAAAATCTAATCTGTTGGTATTTTATTGAGACAAGACTAAATCAAAACCGTCTCAAAAAAAACTCTTATTTATAAGTCTGTAGAGCTCCAAGAGTGGGGATATCTATAGACTGTGTAGCAGACCAAACGGTGCTCATCGACTTAGCGAAGGCTACTAGTTAGAGCTAGGCAATAACTAAAGTTGGATTTAACACTTTTTTAAAAGAAGCTAAACCTCCTGCAATTCTATTTTTTGCATTTATCTTTGTTTATGTTGATTAAGGAAGTCACAAACATCTCCCTGATAGCATACAACCCGAGCGATTCTCCCGATAGAAACCAAGATTAACCCCGTGACAATATTATATTTAAAAAAAATGAATTGTAAAATAAAAAACAAAGAGCTACAAATAAATTGTAGCTCCTTAATAATATTATGAAGGAATAAATGTTTATCCTTGAAATATGTAGATATTTGATTTTTGTTTACCTTTTAAGAACTAACAAATGAAGATATCAGTGAATTATGCGACTTCTTCTTCATTACCGACTTCAGCAGTTTCTGCACCAGCATCGCCAACTTCGTCAGCATTTGCTTCGGCAGTTTCTGCGCCAGCATCGCCAACTTCGTCGGTATTTACTTCGGCAGTTTCTGCACCAGCATCGCCAACTTCGTCAGTAACGTTTCCGTTACCTTCAGCCGTTTCTTCTTCTGAACCCACAGTGTTTCCTGAAGTGTCTTCGGTACCGGTATTTACCAATGCCAAGTTATCTTCATTCGATACTGTTCCTTCAGCTTCGCCTAATACTTCATTTTCAATAGCAATTGCCATGACGATTCTCCTTTGTTTTTGTTTAAAAATGGGTTATCTAAGCATACTAAATATTAATATTTCATAAATAATAGCCTAGATAAATATATTATATTTATATTTTATTTTAGCAAATGATTTTAAAAAATTCTTAAAAACTTTACATAAAACTAAACAATTATATAATAAGAATGAGCCTCATCTACCCTTACAAGGGGGAGAATTGAGAGGGGGAATAGTATTAATACATAAACAACAATATGAAAAACATAGACCTACATTTCCATACAACTGTATCCGATGGAAAATATACGAACCAGCAAGTAATAACAGAAGCAAGGGATAAATGATTGGATTTCATATGTGTTACAGAACATGACATAGTGAATACGCAGTTGCCTATTTTGGCTAGAGAAAATGGTATAGAGAGTATAGAATGAGTAGAAATATCTGTATTTGATAAAAAAATAGCAAATAAAAGTCTGCATATCACTTGTTATGCAGATAAATTCAGTGGAGAAATAATAAAAGTGTTAGAAAATAATAGAAATGGTAAAATAAATAAAATAATCAAACAGATAGAAGTATTGAAAAATAACTGATTTCAAATAGATTATGATGAATTTTTGGACTATAATAAAAATAAATGATTTGATATCCAAAATCTAAATAATTCTCATATCAGTGAATATATTTATCTAAATGAATATAATGTAAATCTCATAAAAGAACTGACTTGAGAAGATATGAAGTGGTGAGATTTCATACGTAGATGTTTGAAAACTACTGGTGATTTGAGACATATTGGTTGGGTACATGTAGATGATTATGAACCAAGTATGAATAAAGTATGAGAACTATCAAAAGAAAGTGGATATTTTTTGAGTTTGGCGCATCCCAATTTCACATTTAGAAATGATTTTGGACTATTCTTTTTATTTATGCAAGAGTACAAAGATATATTGAATGGAATAGAGATAAATTCTCTTGCTTCAAAAGAGTGGGTAGAAGTAATACTGAGAACTGCAAAAAAATACAATATGATACTTACTTTTTGAAGTGATGATCATTTCGAAAGAGAATTAGTAGATGATGTTCACTGAAAACTCTGAGATACAAATCCACATGTATCACAAAACGATATAATGGAAAATTTCAGAAGCTTTCTACTACTAATAAATACAGCAAAAAGCATAAAAAAGACTTAAACTACAGTTTAAGTCTTTTTTATGCTTTTTGCTAGACAAATTTCATAAATTTTCTATTTGTAGAACAAGATATTTTCATTTTAATAGATACTTAATAATTTTTTGTTTATTTATTTTATACAACGAACTCTACATAATGAATTTGTTCAATAATTGTTTGTTAAAACTACTCAACCTAGTCAGTATGATATAGCATAAGCTGAATTAATAGGTTTTCATTGACTAGTCCAATGTGCTCATCATGTTGTAGTATATGTAGGCGTTGTAACTTGTAATAGTCAAAATTTTAATCTATTAATAAAGACTCATGCAATTGCTGAACTAAATGGTCAACATCAAGTAGTACTTCAAGTAAGTTTTGTACATGTATAATCCATCTCTGATTCACTTGGTATATGCCGTCATGTTGGACATGGACTATTTGACCATGAGTATACACTAGTAGTTCTTCACACACCAAATGTAGTAGTTGGAATATTATCTCACCATAAATAATAGTTTCACAACCATGCAGGAGTATTTATATAACATCATGTTCATGAACAAGCAAATGGTGTAGATCAATCCCGGACTTCTGTAGCTCCTAGATTTAAGCAAGACCGTGTTTGTCATCAAGTAATAGTGATTTCCTTTATTCAAGTTACACAATAATTTGTAGCTGTACAACTAGATCAAGTTGATCAGTAACCAGCACTACATTTAAAATAACATGCTACTGATGGATTATCACTTTGCCGAGCTTGATTATCCATAGTAGGTGCTCAAACTGTAGTTGTTGAATTTGTAGGTTTTGCTCAAATATTACATGTATAAGTATGAACTACACATGATCAAGCTATATTTGAGATATTTGAAGATAGACTTGATGGTCATTGTGTTGTAGTTGTACATACATATCATACTTTTGTTGCTGTAATATTGCTACAATTATTTAAATAAGTACTAGTAAGTGTAAAGTTTCATGAATTGTCTGCTATTGTAGTTTGACCACATGCATTTATTGTAGATAATGCTCAATTTGTTCAAAATGATCAACTTACAGTATATGTAGCTATATTACATGCTCATGATATATTTAATATATTTTCAGTCAAACTTGTAGGTCAATTTTGAGAAATAGTACATGTAGCTCATGTTTTAGTAACATTAATATTACTTAGATTAGTTCAATAATCTATATCTGCACTAAATCATCATATAGAATTGGCAGTCACTATAGTTCATCATAAATTTACCTTCGCATCTGCTGCATAAGCTCATAGACTTCATGCAACATTGAATTTATTTATAAAACATGCTCAAGTAATTGAAGTATAATTTCAACTAAGATAATTAGGTCAAGCATCACCTAATATACAAGTATGTCAGGTTTTAGTTATTACAATATCAGATAAAGATGTACCATGATTTATATTTCAAGAAAAATCTCAACTTCAATCAGCAGTTACAACCGTACCTCATAGATTTACAGAAGCTCATGCTCCTGTTGCTCATAGCGAACCACTAACTATATATGTATTAATTATACATGTACTTCAATTCCAATTATATCATGTATTACAAGTAAAAGTACATTCTCATCAAGTAGTACTATAATTCCAATTTCATCAGTACATTGTTGAAGCATTTGATATGCTTGATGTTCCATTTGGTTTAACTCATATAGGTAGATTCTCTGTACAATTTTCTACTATACATTGACCTCAATAAAATACTTTTCAAACTCAACAAGTCCAGTAACAAGCAGCATTTGAATCAAGAGATTGCCATTCTTGTTCATAAATGCTTGGATTTCATACTATAAAATTAGCTCAAGTATAAGGTGGGGGTGTAGTACAATTTGGTAAATTTCTAGTTACACTTGGTAATGCTATTTTTCATCATAATGTATTATTAACTGTATTTATTGCTAGTGTAAGTGTAGTATTAGATGATTTTAATAAATTTATATTTTCATTTACTATATTTCATATATCTCACTCATTTTGCATAATTGTTCAAGCATATGTATCTTGTATTTGTTTTAATAATGATATTTTTGCACTATGATTTGTAGTGTCTAAAACATCAGAACATCAAATGGTATCAGTATATAATTCAAGTTTGTTTGGACGAAATCAAAATCATCCATAAACATTAAATTTTGATCTTTTAAATGATCAAGGTAGATTTCTATATCATCTATATACAAATCAATTATTATCTACTATTTGTTGTAATTGTCTAAAATTTAAATCATTAGTTATAATAGAAGGTACTGCTAAAATAGTACAATTAGATTCTACTATAGCTTTAGTAATTATTCAATTATATGTTCATATTACGTATGCCTTCGCTTGTACTTGTCAAGCATTAGTTTTATCTAGTATTAATGGATGATTGTTTAGTGAAATTTCATCTCATTCAAGTATTCATCACAATTGATATTTGTTTCAATTTGGTGTTATTGAATATGTGTATTGAGACTCTGAAAGTGGATCTGAAGGTACCTTATTAATTTTATCTACATTTACTTTTACTTGTTCTCAAAATGTACCTTGATTCCAAATAACTGTATCGTTATATGTAATGTCTACTCAATCTGTAGGTTTTGGATATTTTCACGATTCTGCATTAAAAATTTCTAAAGTAGTTCTCATTCTTGAAATA
The DNA here is from genome assembly GCA_943356435.1 of Candidatus Altimarinota bacterium. Classification (GTDB taxonomy): domain Bacteria; phylum Patescibacteriota; class Gracilibacteria; order BD1-5; family UBA6164; genus UBA6164. Next base: position 10,988 of record CALREY010000012.1, on the reverse strand, counting down.
TCACTAATTCTAGTACTATCTCTAGCTTGAGTACTATATCATTGCAAAGCAAAAAAAGATATAGTTCATAATATAGCCAAAATAGTTAATGTGATTACCAATTCTATCAAAGTAAACGCTTTCTTTTGATTATTCATTTTTAAATTAGTTAAATTGTAAATTAGAATAATTAACTAACAATATTAATATTTCTTTTTCTAATCTTATATTATTTTTTTTCTATAAAATATCAAATATATAATATGATTTTATATTTACTATAAATACATTGTATTTGTAATATATTTGGTAAAATTTAGCTCTTTATGTATTAATTATAAAACTCTAGAAATTAAGTATCACAAAAAAGCTAAATCAGTTGATTTAGCTTTTTTATTTTTCCCATTCACTTGCCCAATTTCATAATTTTTCTAGCTCATTAGTAAGACTTTTTCATTTTTCAGTCAATACATATTCTATTTTTATAGGTTGTTCTTGTACTATTAGACGCTCTATAAATCATAGTTCTTGTAAATCTTTCAATCTCAATGATAATGTTCTAGAGCTTATTCATGGCAATGATTTCCTAATTCATGAAAATGATTTTTCTCACATAGCTAAATTATGAAAAATAAATATAATCCATTGTTTAGATAATTGTAAAAATAGATTATTAACAGGACAACTTGTAGTTTTATGTATCATATCAGATAGTTGGTTTATAAATAGTTACTCTTTTGGAGTATATTTAATTGACTTTATAAATCAAGTTTATATTATAAAGTTACTTTATTTTATAAACTAATATAATAAAAAATGATTTGATATATAACTCTTTGAACTAATAATTTTGAAAAAGCAGTAGAATTTTATGATACTATATTATCTGAAATATGAGCGAGTAGATTTATGGAAACTGACAGATTTGTATCATGGTCTTTTTGACCAGGACTGACTAGAATATCTGTAATTAAACCTTTTGATAAAAATCCTGCAACTGTTTGAAATGGTAATATGGTAGCATTGCATGTTAAATCAAAAGAAGAAGTATTTAGACTACACGAAAAAGTATTAGAACTATGATGAACAAGTGAATGAGATGCTGGACCTAGATGAGATAAATGATTCTATGCTGGATATTTCAGAGATTTAGACGGAAATAAATTGAGTTTTTTCACAATGTAAGAAATATTTGACTATTAGCTTAATATTGTATAATGATACAACTTAAACAAAAACAAAATAGGTGTATCATGAATATTTTAGCTATTAGTGAAAGCAAATTTTGGAAATTTCATATGGAAGATAGAGTTTATAAATGGAAATTAAAAACTTCAATTTTTTTTCATAGTATTTATTATTTTTTTCGAGATATATTTATATATGAAATACCAAAATTAATTGAAGAACTCAAAAAAAATCCCATATATAAGGCTCACCTAAAAAGAAAGAGAAAAAAGGAGTTTTTGAAAATTCTGATGAATTATTATCACACAAATTTCTTATACACTTGTTATTTTGGTGATATATCTATAGATAGAGCGCACAAAATAGCAACAAAATATAAAAAATTATGCAAATTAAAAGATGGTAAAAATGAAGTTTCATTTAATTATGAATATTCAATTTTATTCATAAAAGTACTCTCATAATTTTTTTAAAAAAAGGCAAGATTCTCTTGCCTTTTTTATATATTCATCTCAATTCCCTCATCATATCAATTAAAATAATACTCATTTATGAAATCAATATCAAACTCTAGAAATTCACCATTTTGCATTACATTGTATTCATCATTTTTGTAGTATCATATAGCATTTGACCCTGCAAAAAATAAGTCTCTATCATCTTTTTTGATGAGTTTTGTATATTCTACATAATCCTTATTTTCTAATAGTTTTTCTTTTGAATAGGCATTTAAATATGCTTTATAATCACCATTATTATCATTTATAAAACACATTAGATTGTATCCACTTTTTAATGCTTGTTTTGGCTTCATGAGTGCATTTTTTATATTTGCTCATTTTTCTAATTCTTTCGTAATAGAATGACACATTATAGTTGTACCATTTTTTCTTTTGAAATTATTTATATCAAGTCACTCTATACTAGCTAGTTTTTCGTGATCCAATAATCAATTGTAAAAAAACCATCAATCATATCAATTGAATGTAGAAATATAAAAAGGATGAGAATTCAGAGCGCTAACATGTCATTCATCAGTGAGTCTAAGCTCAGACATAAGTAAAAAATCTCCTGAAATATTGCTGATTTGAGTCTTTAGATTTTTAAATCAGTTCTCATCATTGAAAAATGATTCACCACTGAGATAAGTATTGATAGAATCTTTTGTAACCAACAAATATCACCATCCATGAAGATGCTGATTTTTTATTTTGTCTATTTTTAGTGTTTTTATTGCGGTTTGTAAATGTGGATCATCGTATCAAGCTTTGTAAAACGCATCTATATAATCTATAGCTTTTTGTTTATTTGTTCATTTTAAAAAAAGTATTCTGCACATATATATATTTTTTATTTTTTATATTGACTTTTTATTGTTTTATTTTATAATTTATCTACAATTTAAAGGAGGTTGTTATGCAAATTTTTAGAATTGAGACAGATTCAGACGGTAATTTACTGCCAGAAAATTTCAAGATCGAGCATCTAATCAAATTAGGTGTTGCACAATTTATACCATTTCCACTCGAATACCAAGATGGTCTCATCTTGCGTTATTTCGAACAAGATAAAGAAATTTTAGTTTACTTACATTCGAAAAAACTATTTGATGATATTTCTGACGACTTTCATGGCGTTGAAATGGTACTCAGTTGGGCACTTATGGATGCTGATCTTGCAAAAAAATTGGCTAATTATAGTCAATTCGCATAAAAAATTACAAAGAGCTTAGCAATAAGCTCTTTAAATTTTGCTATTTTTTCTTCCCTTTTTTCAATTCTAGTAATGCATCTCTTAATTCTGCTGCTTTTTCGTATTCCATATTTGCTGCGGCTATATCCATCTCCAATTCCAATCTAGATATTTCTTTTGCTATATCTTTTTTATCCAATATTGAATAATCTCTCTTTGTTTTGTTTGATTTCAATCACATATCTTTTATATCACTGAAAACTGTTTTTGGAGTTATTCCATATTCTTTATTAAATTTATCTTGCAAATTTCTTCTATAATATGTCAGATTTATGGCCTTTCTCATAGCTTCAGATACTACTAATCAATCAGTATTTACTAGTTTTCATTGATCTAGTCTGTATAATTTACCTAGATAAATATTCTCTTCTTCTAATAATAATCTTTTTTCTTTTTTCTTCTTTTTTTCTATATCTTCTTTTAGTCCCCCTTCATTAAGGGGGATGTCACTTGTGACAGGGGGATTTTCATCTATAAATTCTAAATTTTTGTGATGTTCGCTATACATATATACCTTACCATTCTCATTTCTAGCTGCTCTTCATATTATTTGTATAAGTGAAGAAACAGATCTCAAAAATCATTGTTTATCAGCATCTAATATACATATTTTACTTACTTCTGGTAAATCTAGTCATTCTCTAAGTAGATTAACTCATACTATTACATCTATTTTTCATTCTCTTAATTCTTTTAGCGTTTCTAGTCTTTCTAGTGTCTCTATTTCACTATGTAGATATTTTACTTTTATACCATTATCTAGCAAATATTCTGTTAATTCTTCACTTGATCTCTTGGTAATTGTTGTTATAAGTATTCTCTCATTTTTTTCTACTACTTCTGAAATATTTTTCATGATATCATCTATCATAAATTCCATTGGTTTCAATATAATTTCAGGATCCAGTAATCAAGTAGGTCTCATCATCTGTGGTACAACTCTACAATCATCTGTAGATTCCCATATTCAATCTCTAATCGGGTCAAAATCAAAAAATTTCTCAGGATGATTATATTTTAATTCCTTATTTTCCCCCTCTTTTATAAGGAGGGGGCTAGGGGGTGGTGTGCATGATTTTTGTATTTCAAATGGTCCAGGAGTAGCTGATACAGCTAATACATTCTTCATTTTTGCTTCAAATTCATCGAATTTCAACGGTCTATTATCCATAGCACTTGGTAATCTAAATCAGTTTTCTACTAGATTTGTTTTTCTTGCCCTATCACCTGCATACATTCAACCAATTTGAGAAAAAGTCATATGTGATTCGTCTACCAAACACAAAAAATCATCTCAAAAATAATCAATAAGAGTAGCTGGAGCATTTCAATCCTTTCTACCATCTAAATATCTAGAATAATTTTCTATTCAGTTTACATATCATACTTCTTGCATCATTTCCAAATCGTATTCTACCTTTGTTTTCAGTCTCTCGTATTTCAGTAAATCTCATAATTCTTCTTTGAAATATTTAAGTCTTTCATCCAATTCTTTTTTTATTTCTGGAATTATTTCTTCTATTCTTGCTTTTGTTGTTACTGTATGTTTAGCTGGAAATATTGTTACATTTTGTAGATATTCATATATTTGTCATGTTAAATAATTTCTACTTGTGATTTGACTTACTTCATCTCACCAAAATTCAATCGTAATAACTGTTTCGCTACTAGATGGAAATATTTCTAGAACATCTCACATAACTAATACCATTCATTGTTTGAAATCAGATGCTGCTCTCCTATACTGAATTGCTATTAATTTTTTTAACAATTCTTCCATTTTGTACTCTTTTCAAACACTTATATCAAATACTTGCTCAGTGTACAAATCTATATCTCATATACCATAGATACACGATACAGATGCTACTATCACTACATCTTTACGTGTAAGTAAATCTTGAGTAGCTGCATGTCTAAGTCTATCTATTTCTTCATTGATTGTTGCTTCTTTTTCGATATATGTATCAGTTTTTGCTACATATGCTTCTGGTTGATAATAATCATAATAAGAAACAAAATAATGCACTGAATTATCTGGGAAAAATTCTTTGAATTCTTGTGCTAATTGAGCTGCCAAAGTCTTATTATGTGCTATAATCAATGTTGGTTTATTTATTTCTTGTATTACATTTGCCATAGTAAAAGTTTTACCACTTCATGTAACTCACCAAAGAGTCTGAAATTTATGCCCATCATTAATATAACTAGTAATTGTATTAATAGCTTTAGCTTGGTCTGGACTCGGTGAATATTTCGATTTTAGATTAAATAATTTTTCAGTCATTTATTTATATTGTTATATTTTTAAACATTCTCTTTATTCTAATCAATTTTATCCAAAAACCAAAAGAATATGAATAAATAGGATAAAAAAAGGTACTCACATTGCATGAGTACCAGTATAGCATGTTTGAGTAGGACAATGCTCCTTTTGGGAGATGACGAGGTTATCGAGCGCATCTCAATTAACTCTACTCAATATAAAATTATAATCTTTTAATAGATAAGTCAACAAATAATTAAACAAAAAAAAGCTACTTTGTAAAACAAAATAGCTGAAGCACCATAAGGTAAAATAACAAATTTAAAGTCATCAGACTAAAAATCATCATAAATTCCATTTCTTTTTGATGTGCGATTAATATATGCAAATTATACTAAAAGTCAAATAATTAAAAACATTTGAATTTATAAAAAAAGAGCTATAATGTCAAGGCTTTTTTTATCGGAGAATAACATGGAAAATAATGAAGAAAAAGAAGTAAACATATGTGAACGTCATGACTGTGAATGCGAACCTGGAATAGATTATGAAAGTGAAGATTTGCAAGAAATTGCAATTGGTCGTAAAAAAATCCTTGTTTGCCCAGACTGTTATGATAAATTGATGGATGAAAATGTTGATAGTGACTTTTCAGACTATCATCCTGAAGATTCTGTTGAAGCTTTCAATGAAGATTGGAAGCCTGATCCTGATGATTAGCAAAAAAAGGAGAATTTAAAAAAGAGTATGAGATTCATACTCTTTTTTATTATTTAACGTATATTTGCACATATAGCATAAGGTCTTATTACTGAACCAGCATTTTCTAAATTTAATTGTGTATGACATGCCCATCAGTTATTTAATGGATATGATCTATAAATATATCTAGCAGAATTATCTATTACACATCAACCTCAAGTAGGATATTTTCAAGAAGTACAAGAAACTGTACAACTAGAATACGATGTTCAGACACAATCATTTGTAACTATTTCATATCACATTTTTACATTACCATTTACTTCCAATTTTTCAGTAGGTGTATTTGTTCATATTCATACTTTTCAATTATCATCCAATAACATAACTGTTGAACTACTACTATTAAAAAAGTGAAATCAATTATTATTTATATTATTTCTATTTGATCAGTCAGGTCAAATAGCCCAATAAGGACCAGAATCTGAGACAAATGCTAAATCTGTAGCACTAGTTGCATCAGTATTAGTCAATTCCATAACATGTGGATGTCCAGTAGTTTGGTAGACATTAAATTTCTTTGAAGGTGTATTTGTACCAATTCAAATATTTCCAGAACTATTATATATAGGGTCAGTTCTTGCTCATATATCATTTATCTTTGCTATCATATCATTCCATAGAGTAGCTGTAAGTGTGTTTCCTGTACTTACATTTGATAGATTTGTCCATGCATTAGCAATTCATAATACTAGTATTATTCATACTCATACTAATATTCCATCTTTTATTTTATTTAGTGATTTATTCATAATTATTTATTATGTATTAACTAAATTAGTTTAACAAAAAAAGAAATATATAAAAGTCTTTTATATATTTCTTTTTGACTATGTCATTATTTGTTTTCTAATAATTACCCTATATCTACTCATTTCAAAAAGTATTTGATTATCATATCATATGACCATCATTTTTCAGCATAATACTTAACTCCTGCTCATGATATTCATACTCAGTGTCATTTAGTTTGCTTTCATTCACTTGCTTTATCTGGTACAGATTTCAAATATGGATAATTTTTTGATTCCTTTTTACATACATCCGTAGGATATTTTTCTAAACAATAATCATAATAACTCAGTGTTTTACCATCACTATTACTGAAATACCATGGTTTAATTAATTCTCATTTATATGTAATTATTTTTCATCTAGTTTCATCTACTATTTTATTTATATTTGGACTTCTTTCTTCCAAACCATATCATAAATATCTTTGAAATACATTTGGATCATCAGATCAATCATAAGTTTCATTTGGAAATTTTTTATCTTTAGTGATATACCAAGTTGCATAGCTTCTTGCAGCTATAACTATTGTTTTAATCTTCTCAGAATCCTCTGTATCACTTACTTCTCATAATCCTTTCAGATAATCTTCCATATTTAGCTTATTTACTACTACTATTTTTTCATCTTTCACAGATATTAATAAGTCTCATCTAAATTTATTATCATTATATTTTTTTTCTTTATCCCATTCTGGTACTCTATTCCAAGAAACTATTTCTAGTATTGAATCTGGATCTTTTTTGGGAATTTTTAATGTACTATATTTATTTCAATTTACCAATAACATACTTCATTCTCTTGAAATATCAATAATAGTATTTCAAGACTTTATCACTATATTATCATTATCTGGATATGATAATTTAATTGATATTTTTTGATTTATTTTTACATTTTTTGATACATTAGTATTCTTTTTTGATTTAAAATAGTCTACTATAATTGTTTTTAATTTTATTTTTTTCGCATCTTTTGACACATCTAAATCAGTTTCTACTTTTGCTAAAATATCTACTAGTTTCTCATCAGGTATTTTTTCTAGAGATTTAAATATAGAACTAGTATTTTTATTTATTCTTGATGTAGATTTATTTTCTTTTAATAACTCAGCTTTTATATCTTGTATTTGTTTGAATAATTCATCCCCTGGACAATCCGTATGTCATGCATCTCTATGTCAAATAATCGGTTCTTTTAACTCAGTTATAAGTGGTAAATCACAACTTTTTCATACACAATCAGAATGATAATATTTCTTTTTATTTAAATCTATTTCATATTTACTCACTAAATATGATGTTAAATTTTTAAGAGAATTATATTGTTTATCATTAATTGGATTTTTTGAATAGTCTCAGATAATAGAAATACCAATATTTCAAATATTATTATATTTATTATGAGCTCATACTGATGTTTCTCATCAAGCTCTTCATTCATATATTTCTCCATCCTTTCAAATAATGAAATTGTATCATATATCTCACCATCCATTTGTTAAAGTGTGATATTTATATATACTTCTGATTCATTCTAGTGAACTTGCATAATCTGTAGACGTATGATGTATGACTATTCATGATATTTTTGATGCTTTTTCTATAGGCCAATACAATTTATGACCATTTTCTGTAGTTATCTTACTACTTACTTCTCTTTGAAAAGAATAATTATCTAGAATTTCTTGCATTAGTTTATTTTTTTCCTGCAATTTTTTTTGAGCGTCCAATTGGGCTTGAGTTGGAACAACATCTTTTTGTTTTATAGCATCTTCTTCCCTTTTTTTAAATATTTCTTGCCATTCTGGAGAATCAGTATATCTGATACTTTCATCTGCTCACCAGTCTGCTCTAGATATGATTTTTACATCATTTGAGGCAAAAGTACTGGAAAAAAGTAAAAAAAATAAAAAAATAGTGTAAAAAATTTTCCTCATTTGAATTTTTATGATAAAATAATAATAATTAAAAATAATAATACAACATATGTCAAAGCAGTTTAAAAATTTTTTGATTAGAATATTAATATTAAGTACTTTTATGGTGCTTGTTTTTAATATCTGAGATACAATGATAAATGCAGATACTAATAGTACTAATACTATAGTCAAAAACGATAATAATTCAAATTTTAAAAAAATAAATAACTCTTCTCTTTGAAAGACATGAGTAGCTATTTCTACAAATATTTGAATCAGATATAAGCAAAGACAAGATACTCCTGCTACTATTTATAAAGAAGTATTTTCTATAAGTGAAATTATTTGAAATACGAAAACAGCAAATAATGAACTTGTATGAGTAAATATGCAAGCGATTCAAGAATACAGAAATATTCTAAAGACTGATGTAAAACAATTGGTTAATTCTAGCTATGATAAATCAAAAATGTTAAATGCTTTTATAGAACAATTAGAATTTAGATATACACTTTGAGCTGAAAATATTAAAAAACTAAATGAACAAAAAACAATTTTTGAAACTAGTATGGATAATGCTAATTCAAAAATAGAAACTCTTAAACAAAAAATAGATAAAGATTTCAAAAATAATGATTCAAAAGAAAGTTTAGCAAATATAGATACTTATCTAGAATACAAAAAAGAATATTACTATGCTAGAACATATATAGTTTATATAAATCATTTCTTAAGTGAATATAGCTATTTAACAGAATATAACAAACAATTACTTGATACTCTAATAAATAATAAAGATGCTATTATAAAAGATTCATATATAGTAGTACCTGATTCTGGAAGCGATATGCTGAAAAAATTTGATTGGATGTATGAAGAAGCAGATTACAAAGCTGAACAACAAAAAAAATAGACTAAAAGTCTATTTTTTTATTAATCTCTCACATAAACTCTAGTTAATGGTTGTACATGACATTCCGAAGAATTTTGCCATCACCCTATACAACAAGACGCTCATGAAGACCATCATTGAACATAATTATGACTTGACCATCACCATGTAAATATTCTATCACAATCATTTCATCAACTCCAAAAAGTATCATTTGTATTACCAGATCATTTGCTTACTCATCATAATGTAGCAGTTACAGTTGCTCAACTAGGAATACTACTCCAAGTAAATGCATTTATACTACTATTATACCGTCTAAATTCTTGGTTTAATCAAACTCTATTTATTCTTAATCAATCTGTAGTACTAGCATTCCAGTTTTTTCACCATATAGCATTTATTACAGAGTTAGATAATGTTGCTACTCAATTTCAACTATCTATCAATGTATCATTTGTTCATTGTCATGCATCAGCCCAAGTCCATCATTCTCTTCATTTTCATATCATAGTCCATCCTCATCATGATGTAGTCATATCACAGTAAGTTTTAAATGGTGATATAGTAGCAACTGCTCCATCTGGATCTATCCAATATATTCAATCTCATGTAGATCATGCATATGATTTTCATGATCCTGGATTTTTATACAGATTACAATTCACTGCATATGTGCTATCTGACCGAGTTCTTCATGTAGTATCGTTTCATGTAATTGTTAATGTATTTAATACACAACTACTACCATTCCATGAATAACTAGAATTACAATTGAAATCACAGGTTGCTTGACTCTCTCACCAGCTTGTTGTTGGTGACCATGCTGATCCATTCCATGTTTGTGTATATGTTGTAGCTGTACTTGCTGTTGCATTACTTGGGATACTTCATCCACAACTTACACTTTGTGTATTTGCGTTACATGCATTTCCACTTTGTGTATAGTTCAAATCACAGCTTATAACTGTACATGCTCACCATGTACTTCAGTTCCATGTTTCAGTCGCTGTTGCATTTGAGATTATACAACTTCTTGTATTACTTACACAACTTGTTCATGCATTTTCTGTATGATATCATGTATCACATGTATATATACAATTAGTTGTACTTGCACTTGTATTATATGTCGGACTTTCACTTGGTGTCCATATTGTTCCATTCCATGTTTGGCTTATACTACTTGCTGTATTCCATATTGCGTTTGTTGGTTTACCTGTACATGTTGTTGTTTGTGTATCTGCTGTACAACTTGACCCATTCCATGTATAATGTGTATCACAATCAAATGTACATACTCATGCACTTGCACTTCTTGTCCATGTTTGGCTAACTGTTTGGCTTGTTGCTGTTGAATGTGCATTACTCGGTACTGTACTTCCACATACATCTTGCACACATGTTCATGTTTGTTCTACATATCAGCTTGTACA
>CALREY010000011.1 GCA_943356435.1 Candidatus Altimarinota bacterium | reverse complement strand
TTGCATTGTTTTGTTTCTATAACTTTTTCGCTTATAAATGTCATAGTATGTTTTTATTATTTAAACTTAAATCACATTTTGATTCTATCTAGCCAATGAATTTCTGGTAATGGTAGTCAATGTTTCATCAAAAAATCGTATTCCATTTGCACTATTCTATATATATTTCACTTTTCATCTTTTATTACTTTTTTTAGTATTTCTGGATTTATTTGCCAGTTACCGTTTGAGTCATATCATTGATAGTCAGAAACAAACTCCCCCTCAGTCCCCCTCAATTGAGGGGGAAGCGAGGCACGAGCAGGGGGAGTTGTTTTTATTACTTCCACTCATTCTGGTATATCTACTTTGATCTCTGCATCTCTCCACATATATCACTGCTTTTCTACTTCCTGCTTTGTGAAACTATCATCTAATAAATATGCCATAGTATCATTGAAATAAAATGGATTTAATTCTCATGGGAAAAATTCTCATAGTGTTCCATCTACTTCCATTTGACTAAATATCTTGTCCGCTAAATCATTGTATTCTTCTTTTGTGTATTGTTTATTTAATATACAATATGATTTGTTTTTTAATCATACACATCAGATGCAATAACTACAATTATTACAATTATAAGAATAATATAAGTTGGAAGATAATGTAATATGTGCACAAATGTATAGATTTTGACATGATGGTCATGAATTTATTACTCAATAAAAATCGCTACAAACTCAAGAACCAGTTAAAATACTATCAAACATAATCTCATCTTTATCACCTCATGTTATTAATACATTATTTCAATTATTTATATTAAAGCAATATTTTCCATTTATAACATTTTGTGAATTTATTATATATTCTCATTTACTATCCACTGCTCAAATATTATTTCATGTAGTATTTGAAGTAGTATCGTACCAATCTATATATTTATCTTTTTTTTCTAATAAATCTTTTTTAAATTTCAAATATTCTTCTTTACTATACTCTAGATTATTGATACAGTATGATTTATTTATCAAATTATTACATCAAAAACATTCACTACATCCAGTCAAATTTGAACTAAACCAAATATTATTTGAATCATTAATAAAACTAGAATAAAAAATATTATAAGAATTTATTATTCATGTGCTAGAATATATATTTTCACAATTACTCCAAACTACAACAGAGTCAAAAACATTTGTAGAATTCATCTTCGTAGACAAAGAATAAAAAACATTTTGAGCTCAAATAGTAGTATTTGATAAATAAACATTTTTTGAATTAAATGTACAATCTGAATAATTTGTATTCTCATTTCATCATAAATCTATAACAGCTGAAAAGGGATTTTCACTAAATAAATTTCCATAATTAGTAAAAAAATCTAATGAAAAATTATATTCTTTCATTGGTTTTTCATTTTCATCAAACTTACTAGCTATTACCACTTCTTTTAATCTATTACTTTTAGGACATCTAGTAATATTTCAATCAATTTTATAAAATGATAAACTTGACCAACTTGCTATTTCTTTAATAAATTTCCTAAAATCTGTATTTTTTCTCTTCTCTTTAATTTTATCCTCCCAGTATTTTAGATTTGACATAAAATTTTAGTTAAAATATATTTAATATACTTCTTTCTCGTAACACTTTTCACAATAAATAATCTCGGGTCTTTCTGGACTATAAGTCGTTTTCATATCTACTCCACAATTATCACATTTTCTATCATACAATTTTCTAGGATTTCTTAGTTTCATTCTATCTATATGTCTTTGGTCTGGATGTCTTTTTGGGATTGGTAAATTATGTTTTCTATAAAATTCTAGCTCTTGCCCTATTATTCTATACAAAGGGCTAAAGCCCTCTGTTGACTCCAATTCAGATTCTATTGCCCAGTTTAGTATATCATCTGGTATATCTGCTATATTTTCTGGCAACATACTTGCTTTTATCACTTTTTCTACTTTTGGAAATGGTGCTTCGTAAGTTGACCAATTAAATCATTTTTTTTCTGATTCTTCTTTTGTTAATGGAAAATATTCTTGTGCTACTGTTTCATTGTATCAAAATGGAGAAATTGAGCTTGGGAAAAATTCTCACCACTCTCATGTTTTTTTCATATGTTCTATGATCTTTGGAACAAGGATTTCATATTCTTCTTTTGTGTATTGTTTATTTAATATACAATATTCCTTAGCTCTAATTCAGACAGATGCAAAACAATTTTTGCTATTCTCTACACAATTCATACAATATAATAAATTATCTACATTTTCCCAACAATCAAAACAAAAAAGTAATTTATTTCCAGAATCTCATATAACACCTGACTCATAACAATTATTTAAAATCCATCAAAATAAATCAACATCCATTAAATTTTTAGAATTTTCTTTTATATTTGCACAGTACTTAATATTTTCACAAGATACAATATCATTAGATTTATTAACATTTTTTGAGTTATTTATATAATCTCATATACAATTTTCGTTATTTAATCAATGAAAACTCTTTTCTGGTAATGATAAGAAAAAATTACTAAATTTAACTTTTAAATTTTCAAAACTAGTATTTTTTATAATCTCAGATAATTTTAAAAAATAATCTTCTTTTGAATATTGTTTATTCTCAATGCAATATGATTTATTTGTTAAATTTTTACAGCCAAAACAATTCTGACATCATACACAATTTTTGATAAAATAGCTATCAAAACAATTACTAGAATCTTGTCAGAAAAATACCTTATTACAATTTTGACAATCAATACATCAATAACAATTTTCAGAAAAATTTGTCTGATAACAATCTACACAATTTTTAACATCTTTAAAATTTATACTATAGTAACAATCTTCTCATTCTCATCAATTGAAGCATAAATAACAATTTTTACAGTTTGAAAAATTATTTGAATAATCACAGTTTTCTCAATTTAAAACACTTTTTGAAAAATGTGGTACTGAATTTCTAAGTAACAAAAATTGTTCAAAAAATGACTTTCAAAAATCAAAATCTATTCAATATGTTGTAGCATCCCATTTATCACTATGCCAAATATCTCTATCATAAACAGGAAATTCTACATTTTGAGGATAAAAAGAAAATATTAATTTATCACTAAAATCACATTTTCTCTTATATAAATTTCTCTCATTTCTAAAAGATAATCTTCTTTGCTGTCTACATTCTGGACATAGAGTAGGACTAGGAATATTATACTTTTTTCATGCAAAAACTGGACTTACTTTTTCGTAAAACTCCGAATCTTTATCAGTTATTTCAAATCTAGTATCACAATGTTTGCATTGTTTTGTTTCTATTACATTCTCATTTATAAATGTCATAGTATGTTTTTATTATTTAAACTTAAATCACATTTTTATTCTATCTAGCCAATGTATTTCTGGTAATGGAAGTCAGTGCTTCATCAAAAAATCGTATTCCATTTGTACTATTCTATATATATTTCACTTTTCATCCTTTATTACTTTTTTTAGTATTTCTGGATTTATTTGCCAATTTCAGTTTGAGTCATATCATTGATAATCAGAAACAAACTCCCCCTCAGTCCCCCTCAATTGAGGGGGAAGCGAGGCACGAGCAGGGGGAGTTATTTTTATTACTTCCACTCATTCTGGTATATCTACTTTTATCTCGTCTTCTCTCCACATATATCACTGCTTTTCCACTTCCTGCTTTGTGAAACTATCATCTATCAAATATGCTGCTGAATCATTGAAATAATATGGGTTCAGATTTCCTGGGAAGAATTCTCATAATATTTTTTCTATCTCCATCCCAGTAAATATTTTCTCTGCTAGTATTTCCCACTCTTCTTTAGTATATTGTTTATTTAATATGCAATATGATTGATTTTTTAATCATACACATCAGATACAATAACTACAATTTTCCATAATAACACTATAATACAGATTTGAACCTCATGTTATTTGATATGAGTTATATATATTATCACAATATCCAGTAGAAAATACTCAATAAACATCTGTCTCTGGTGGAGTATTTAGAAAACAATCATAGATATTCTCTCCTGGTCACTTACCTCAGATAAACATTATATTTTTTCCATTTTTTATCTGATAGTTGTTTGCTCAGTTTGTTATATTTTCACTTTCTATGTTAAATATTCCATTTACATTGTTACTTGAAAAATTATTTCATTTAGAATCTATTTTTAAAAACCATGAAAAAAAATCTGTTTTATTTTTTAGTATTTTTTCTTTTTCTATTTTGTATTCTTCTTTTGTAAATTGTTTATTGTTTATACAATAAGATTTATTATCCAAATTATCACAAAAAATACAGTCATGACATCATACCATATTTGAACAAAACCATAGATTTGAACTGTTTATTATATGTTTAGAATAAAATATATTAAACGATTTGATTATTCATTTACTTGTAAATATATTTTCACAAGTATCCCAGACTACTATACTATTAAGTACATTAACAGAATTTTCTTTTACACTGAAACTATATAGCACATTTTCACATCATTTAATCACAACGAAACTTAGATATGAATTACTACAACTCACTGTTTGGTCAGTAAAAATAGCATTTTCACACTCACCATGCAATACAGTAGGTGCAAAATTTGAAGACTTAAATAATATCTCAAAATTTTCAAAAAAATTCTTAGAAAAATCATAAGTAAGTCAATTTTTTGAAATAATATCTCTAGATTCATTGAAATCTTTATGTGAAATTATTTTTCAAATCCTGTCAGTATTAGGTGGATAAACAGAAACAAAACCTGTATTGTTATACAAGTTCATGGTTCTCAGAGATGCTATTTCTTTTAAATAATCTCTAAATGATGTCTGTTTTCTTTTTTCTTTTATTATGTTTTGAAAATATTTCAGTTTTTCCATATTTTTATATTATTTTATATTCAGAAATTTAATTTCATTCTATCCATCCAATGTATTTCAGGAATTGGTAGACCGTATTTCATTAAAAATTCATATTCCATTTTTACTATTCTATAATAATTTCATTTTTCTCATTTTATTACTACATTTTGTATTTCAGGATTTATATGCCAATTTCAGTTTGAGTCATATCATTGATAATTAGAAACAAACTCCCCCTCAGTCCCCCTCAATTGAGGGGGAAGCGAGGCACGAGCAGGGGGAGTTATTTCTATCACATTAAATCATTCTGGTATATCTACTTTTACTTCTTCATTTCTCCACATAAATCAATCATTTTCTACTTCCTCTTTTTTGAAATTTCATAATAATCAAGCCATTGTATCATTGAAATAAAATGGATTAATTCTTCATGGGAAAAACTTTCATAGACTTCAATCATTTTCCATACTTGATAATATTTTGTCAGCTAATTCATCCCACTGCTCTTTTGTATATTGTTTATTAAAAATACAATAACTTCTATTTTTTATTCAAATACATCAAATACAATATGAACAATCTGTAACAAAATATGAATAATAAATATTTGAACTATTAGTTACATTCATACATATATATAGATTTTCACCATTTGCTCACATGATTCAGTACAAATCTGATGCTTTAGGAGCTCATGCTGTTATTATATCATACATGTTTTCATTACCATTTATTCATCATACAAATATTAGGTTATTTCCATTTTTTACATTGTATCAGTAATATCAATTTTTTACATCTATTGAATTATGAAAACCACTTCAAACTACATTTGTAGAATTGTAGTTTTTTCATACTTTTTGTACTGTTTTATAATAATCTAAATATTTATGTTTATCTCTTAATAATTCTTCTTTTTTTTGTAAATATTCTTCTTTTTCGTATTTTATATTTTCTATATAATAACTACAATTTACTAAATCATTACAAAACAAACACTCACTACAACCTGTTAGATTTGAGCTAAACCATATATTATTAGAATTATTTATAAATCTAGAATAAAATATTTTGTAGCTTTCATTTACTCAACTACTAGAAAATACAACACTAGAATTTTGATAAACAGATACACTATGAAATACATCTTTAAAATTATCTTTTACAGAAAATGAATAAAAAATATTTTCACAATTATTAATAATAGTAAATCATAAATAAACATTTCTAGAATTCAGTGTCATATCTGAAAAAAATACATTCTCAACTGCTCAATATACTATGAAATCAAAAATATTTATAGTCAGCAATAAATCAGAAAAATTATCAAAGAAATTCTTAGAAAAATCATAATCTATTCAATGATTTATTAAGTCGTCTCTAGAATTTTCAAATTCTTTGTTTGGGATAACTGATTTTATCCTATTTGTTTCTGGGAATTTTGATATTATTCCATTGTTCCTATAAAGTACTACTGTAGACCAAGAAACTACTTCTTTTAAAAAATCTCTAAAAGCAGTGTTTTTTCTATTATTTTTTATAATATCTTGAAAATATTTTAGTTTTTCCATATTTTGATTTTAATAAATTAACCATACATAAATTGTTTATAACAAGCTGGACAAAACACTTTGTACTTTGGTTTATTTTTGAACACTGTTAATGATTCCTTGTGACAATTATCACATATTCATACATGCATTTGTCATTTTGGTCTATCTGACAGTATTTTATCTATTCTATTTTCCTGGTGAACTCTCGGTATTGGAAATCATTTTTTCTTCAAATAATCTAATTCTTGTTTTATTATTCTAAATGGTCTGCCTGATTCTTCGCATATTATAGCTTTATCTAATATGTCTTTTCAGACTTGATTGATTGTTGATATATTTTCACTTTTTAGGATTTCCATATTTTCTGGAATATTTATTTCCTTGTTTTTAGTTCTCCATTTTATCTTTATCTTTTCTTTTCATCACATATCATAAATAGCATCACTTATGAAACTATCTCATAATACTTTTACAGTTCATACTGCATTTTCATCTATTATTTCTTCTTTACCATCACTATATATTACTTTATTTACTTTGAAAATATCATATGATAATGTATCATTGAATGGAAATGGACTAGAACTAAATGCTATATTTTCACCCCATTTTCCAGTAGTTTTCAAATGATTAACGATTTCTTCTCTCAATTTGAAATATTCTTGCTTTGTATATTGTTTGTTTAATATGCAGTATTTTTTATTTCTAAGTCATACACAAAACAAACAATCTTCACATCACTCCATATCAAAACAATAATCAATATTTGAAGAACTAGCTACAAATCCACAATAATTTACATTGTAAGTATTATAACCAAAACCAAATGCTCAAATACTATTTTCACAATTAGTTCAAAATTCTAAACTATTTATTATATTATTTCATTTATCATCAGAGAAATCACCACCAATCATTGCATTTACACTATTACTTAATCAAGTACCTGCAAACACATTTACAGAATTAAATGAATAAAATGTAGCTTCACCATTTACTTTTTGACAGTTATTCATATTAATAGTTGCATCTATCAAATTTTGGTCCAAAAATTCTTGAAATTTATTTTTTAAAAATTTGAAACTATTATGATCTCACAATTTTTCATATATTCATTTTTTTACTATTTCATATTCTTCTTTTGTATATTGTTTATTATAAACCATATATGATTTATTTACTTGATTACAGCAAAAAATACACTCTTTGCAGTTATTCATATCACTACAAAAAAGAAGTCCACTACAATCTACACTATTTCTAGAAAAACTCACATCATGAGAAGTACCAATAGTATGACTACTATAGATATTTGAACTTGAAGCTATATGATAAGAATCAAATACATTTTTTGAATCAGTTATTTTGAGAGAATAATAAATATCTTCACATTCTGAAAATACACAATAACTTAAATACAGATTTTTTGAAGTACCAACATGACTAGAAAAATCACCGTTTTCAACTCACTGGAACACCAATCTAGATGGTTTGGGAAAATCATTATATAATCTAAAAAAATCATCAAATATATCTGGTCATATTTCTTTAGAATATTTAAATCATAGATCATCAACCAATTGTTTTCTATAATTATTTGCATCTATTACTTCAGATGAATAATCTTCAGACAAAATAGATACCAAATTTTTACCTGTTTTTGAGTCTTTTCTATTATACAAATGCTTATCATTTATATAACTATATAGTGACTTGAAATTACAAGTAGGACAAATATCTGTGTATTTGAAGCCATACTTATCATATTGCTCTTTTTCTATAGAATAAAGTGGATATTTAGAACTACAATATTTACACTCAGACATATTTACTATAGATATATCTGTACCATCAATCATCAAGTCAAAAAATTTATCCATAAAAAAAAGTAAATTATTAATTTGTAATAGTTTACTTTTTTTGTTTATATTTTCAAATAAAAAATATTAGATATATTTTTTTAGTTCACTTAGCTTATTTAGAGCCTCTATTGGTGTGAGATTGTTGATATCTATTTTTTGTAATTCCTTTTCTACTTTGCTTTCTTTAAATACTTCTTTTTCTACTATTTTTTGTTCTATTTCTATTCATCATAAAAGCATTTGTGTTCATGAGATTTTGTTATGTTCTAGTTCTAGCATTTTTAACATCTTTCTAGCTTCTTTTATAGTTTCATTAGATATTCATGCTATTCTTGCTACTTCTAGTCAAAATGATTTTTTTATTCATCATGGGATTATTTTTCTCAAAAATATTAGATTATCTTCATTTTCTCATACTGCTACGGAGAAATTTTCTACACCTGATAGTTTTTTTGATTCATCTATCAATTCATGATAATGAGTTGCAAATAGTGTTTTTGCCTTTATTTTGTCATGATTTTCTCTCAGAATAGCCCATGCTAAACTCATACCATCATATGTAGATGTTCATCTACCTACTTCATCTATTATCACGAAACTATTTTTCGTAGAATTATTTAATATATTTGCTACTTCTTGCATCTCTACCATAAAAGTAGATTGTCATAAATACAAGTTGTCATTTGCTCAGATTCTAGAAAATACTCTATCAGTCAAAGGAATAATCGCTTTTCTAGCTGGAACAAAACTACCTATATGAGCCATCAATAATATTAATGCATTTTGTCTCAGAAATGTAGATTTTCATCACATATTTGGTCATGTGATAATATGTACATATTTTTTATCAGTTAGAGTCAAATCATTGCTAATGAAATCTTTTTCTGTTTGTTCTATTACTGGATGCCTACCTCACAATACTTGGAAATCATAGGCATTACTCATCTCAGGTTTTATATAATTACTCGTATAAGCCACTTGAGAAAACGAAGCAATGAAATCTATATATGATGTTTGTTCTCCTACTTTTTTTATTCATTCGAAATTATCTAATATCTTTTCTCTCACATCCAAGAATATCTCATATTCTCTAGCAGCTTTATTTCACTCTGCTTCTAATACTTCTTCTTCATATTGTTTCAATTCTACTGTGATATATCTAGAAGCATTTACCAATGTTTGTTTATGTATAAATATATCTGGTACATTTTTTGACTGACTTTTTGGTAACTCTATAAAATACCCTGAAGCTCAAGTGTATTTAATCTTTAGATTATTTAGATTGTATTTTTGTGATAATTCTGATTGATAATTTGTTAACCAATCCATAGAATTCGCCACCAATCATCTATAATAATCTACTCTTGAGTCATAATTGTCAGCTATTATCTCTCATCACATGATATTCATCTGTGCATCAGGCTTGATTGAAGCATCTATTAATTCTATTATTTTTTTTATATTTTCCATGAAAATGTGTTGGTATTAAAAACCTCTCTCTTGAATTCTCTCCCCTTATCAGGGGAAAGAGGCTACAAATTTTTCTGAGCCTTCCTCCCTAATATTAGGGAGAAATTTATTCGAAGATGTATCCTTTAGGACAAAGGTGGGTTAAGTTGCTAAGTTTTTTTCCCCCATATTCTAATTAATAGATTTTTTTTGTAAAGAAATATTGAAATTTATTATTATTTAGATATTCTAATCATAGTAAAAAAACTCTAAATTCTCCAGATAAAACCCCTCTCAATTCTCCCCTTATCAGGGGAGATGAGGCTACAATACCAATTAAGTTAGTGTGGGTATTAAAAATAACCAATTTCTATGATAAAAATAAACAAAAGTGATTCAATAATTGATATCATAATAAAAATAAATAACTGTAAGCAAAAGGAAATCGTCCTAGATTTCCCTTTTTGACATCCTATTTTACACAATTATACATCACTGAAGATATTAAAAAACAAAGCAGGAGCAAAGGATTTAATACTGATTACAAAAGATAAAACAGCGATAAATATATGAAAAAGTTTGTGAATAAAATATTCAGAAATGTGAGATATAGATTTATTGGAATACAATTATACATTTTTGGAATACTTTAAATATTTAGTAAAGAGATATGTAACTGAATTCAAACAAATATTTGGAAATAAAACTCCTAATATAATATTTGAATATCAAAAAAAATATTCAGCAAACAATTCTAAAATTGGTTTTTTCTTGTTATGATTGCTTATATCTGTATTATTATTTATATTTATTTTCTATTTCGCAGTAAATAAGACATATATCTACATCACTCCTGAAATATCTATCAAAACAAAATCACAAAATTTTGTATTTAGAGAATGAGAAAGTACAGAATTAACAAATAATGAGATAATAAAACTAAGTAAAGTAACAAAAATAGTGTTTTTAACTGATACATTTTGAACAACTTGAGTAAATGAAGAAAATCTGAAAAAAAGTACAGGAAGAGTAATTCTATACAATGAGCTAGAAGAACCATTTCAATTGATAAGAAATACTAGACTTGAAAACGAAGATGGTATATTGTTTACAATAGATAACGATGTAACTATACCAGGAGCCAAAAAAACAGCCACATGATGAATAGATGCTGGTAGCATAAATGTAAATATCACATCTAAAATACAAGATATCAAATGAAATATAGTCTGAAATAGAGCAAATATATGATCAGGAGAAAAATTGAGATTACCATGATTAACAGAAAATAAAAATAAAATATATGCAAAAACATTAGAAGAAATAAAATGATGAACAAATAATGTTCAAAAAATACTATCAAAAGAAGATATAGCTAATGCAAAAAACTTACTAGAATGAAAACTAAAACAATTAGCATTAAATGAAGTAAAAAAACAAATAAAAGAACAAAATGTAACAAATAATATCACATATGAAATACTAGGAATAGATGATATATTGAATTATAGTGATTTCACAGTTACATGAGAAGATAAGCTAAAAATATGAACACAAATGGATAACTTCGAATTATCTGGTACAATTCAAATAACTAGCTACATTTACAATACAGAAAAAGTACTAAGTGCATTATCAAATACGGTAAAAGAAAGTATGATAAAAGATATAGAGAAATTGAACCTGATAAACAATAAATCTCTGAGAATATCTGATGTACTATACAAAAAAGATAAGCCACTAGAAGTAAAAGCTACAGCACAAGTAGAAGCATTTTTTTCACTGAACTTTTTGAATGAAAAAAATAACTATATAGAAAAGCTAAAAGCAACAATTTCATGAATGAGCAAGGAAGATGCTCAAAAAGTACTGCTAAATAGTCCAAAAATAAGTGATGCAAAAATAGAAATCAGACCGTTTTTTATAAATAATGTGTCGAAGATATTGGATAATATTGAGATAAAAGTAGTAGAAAAGCAATAAAAAAACCACTTTACAGTCATGCTGTAAAGTGGGTTTTTTGTGATGTGTAGTTTAGCTATTTGTTGTTTGCGTATATTGTATTTGTTAGTCTGTTTAGGTTGTTATAAGTGTATGTTTGTGTTTTAGCATAATTTTCTAATTAAAATATATTTTAAAACAAAGTAATTACCATAATTGATAATTACTTTATTTTTGTTAATTTTATTTATTATTTAATTTTCTAAATTTTATAATGATTTTACTAATAATTATAATAATTAATGTTAGAATAATAAATATTGTTGAATTAGTTATTATAACATTATGAATTTCCCACCTTTGAACATCTTTTAATGTAACATTAGGAGGATAATTTGCAATTCCTGTAGTAAAAGATGCATTAATAATTTGAATAATTGAAACTATTAATAAAACAACAAATGAAACCAATATTAGTATATTTTGCTTTTTCATATATTATTTAGTTATTAAATTATAAATTGGATCAACCATTAAACCATCTATAGTCTTATGTTCAACATTTTTTCAATTAATTGTTTTTAATTCTTTATTTCTAACAACAGAACTATTATTAAAAAATGCAGGTTCTATATCTTCTCCTTTAGTAAATGGTGTTAATAATGTGTTTTTTCATTCTTCTTTACCATTAGTTTGATAATAATTAATTGCATTTGATACATTGTCTTGAATAGTGTCATTTTCATACCATGATTTAATATCTAATGTTACAAGTAAATCAACTTTTATATTTTCATCATTTAAATAATTAGATAATATTATAGCATTATCTCATCATAAACTATGTCAAACTATTATTATTCTATCATACGAATTCTGATTTTTAAGAATATATTCTAAAGCAGGATCAATTCAAGTCTTAGTACTAAAGTCTCCATAATATAATTTAGTATCATAATTTTCATTTCAATCAAATTTATTTATTAAATCTGATATTCAGCTATCAACATAAGTTCAATCAATAACTTCTCAAGTAGGTCTATAACTTTTAGGTTCTCAAAATATATTATTTCATCATCAAGCATATAGATTTTGTTTTCAAGTAAATCAAATAATTAATGTCTTACTCAACCCCATAGGATCCACAAACATCACTCCATTATTCCCCACATATCCATACAAATTCACATCATCAACCTGCCCTATTGGATCTCTATTTATAAATCTACCTAACTCTGCATCATAATACCTAGCTCTAAAATAATACAATCAAATCTCTTTATCAAATTCTCTTCAAGTATAAAGTATAGTATTACCTACATCACTTCATGAAACAATACTTGCCTTACCAAATACATCATAATCATACTCAGTAACTACACTTCAACTATTATTTGTAATAGCAACTACCGAACCAAGGTGATTTTTATGTAAATAATATCTATTAGTTCAAATCAAACTTCAAGAATTACTTAAACTCTCACATCTTGAAACTATATCATTCCAACCATATTGTACAAATCATCAAGTATTAGTTAATACATTATTATTACAAAAACTAAGCTCTTCCTTTTCTGCAACACTTAATCAATTCTCTTCACTATCAAATGCTAATACATTATCTATTCATAGCCCATTTATGTATTCTTTCTTAAAATTTCTAGTTCAATTATTTCTAATCTCTTCTATTATATTTTTGTCTGAATATACATAATTAATTGTTTCGTTTCAAACTTTCTTTTCATACCTTCTTCCTAAAACATCATATTTAAACTCTGCAATTATTCAAGTTCAACTAATATTTGTTACTTTTACTAGTCTATTTTTATAATCATAGCTAAACTTGTATTTACTATTTTGTTTTAAGTTTCAGTTATTGTCGTATGTTAGACTTCAACTTAATGTAGCTCAACTTAGGCTTGTATATTGGTTTAATACATTTGTATTATACTCATTATTCAAATCATTTGTTCTATTCCCTGCATTATCATAATTAAAACTTTCAAGCAAAGTACCACTCAAACTATTATTTACTCAAACTACTCTATAAACATCATCATAACTATAATTTTTTACACTATCACTTGTAATATTATTTACATCATCATATGTATAGTTATATATTTGTACTCAGTTATTTAAACTAGTTAATCTAAGTAAATCATCATAGCTTTGAGTTATTGTTTTGTTATTTCAATATGTAATACTATCATTTAATATTCATGTAAAACTATATGTTGCTATAGTTTCACCGCTAAAACTAACTTGTGTATTTCTGTTTAATTGGTCATTTTTAATATAGTTTTTTAACATAGAATTAATATTTTTTTATTATTAATAATTTATGTAAGAAAAGTAGTAAATTTAAAATTTACTACTTTTCTGGTTATATTCATCAAAGAACTCTTAATAAATAACTTCATACATAGTGAAAATATTCTTTTCTTATGCTTATATTTTTATTATATTCTTTTTCTTCTCAATTTTTGACTCAAATATATTTTAAAACTAAATTTATACTTTTAAGTTTATCCATATCTAACACTAAAATATTATTTGATGAATATAAAAATATATTTTTATTATCAATATTTCTAATGTCTCATCATTTTAAGTCTAAATTTATTTTTTTATCTCAATTAATTTCAAAGTATCATTCTATATTTTTAACTTCATCAAAATTTCAAAGTATACTTAAATTATATGTATATGGTGAATTTAAATTTATATACTTGTAAATAAATGGTATTATTATTTTTTTTTCTTCTATTTGATTTTTAAAAACTATTGACAAACCTAAATTATTAGAAGGATTTTTTTCATGTAATGAGTATTCATTATAGTTAGTTAACAGTGTCCAAGGAAATATGTAATTTAGTCATATTAATATTATTAATATGAAAAATGTTATAATTATTTTTACTTTCATATTTAATTTTTATTATTTAAATGTTTGCATTATTCTTTCAAATCTAGTTGTTGGGTCATTTGGTGAATTTCATAAAATATAATATGGAATTACATCATTTATTATATGACTAACTGTATCTGTTCAATAATTATATGTAGCTCAATTTAAATTACTATAATCAAATATTTTTGTATTTTCATTATAAATAACTTCTTGTTGTTTATCAATAGACAAATATTTGACATTAAAAGTATTTGAAATATTTCATTTTACATATCTATGAAACTTATTTAAACTATTATCCTGCCTAATATATCAAGCATTTTCAACTTCCAAAAAATCTTTAAATTTTCTTAATTTATAATTTCTTAAATAATGAGCATCTTTATAATTTTTAACTCAATTTTGTAATTTTTCTTCTGATATTTGGTATAAAGGATCACTTTCTATTCAAACCTTTAATACATGCAACACTATAATTGCTACATCATCTAATATAAACATGTTATCATAAACACTAGGTATACTATATTTTCATAATCAAAATGGATCCACAAACATCACACTATTATTCCCCACATACCCATACAAATTCACATCATCAACTTGTCCAATCGGATCTCTATTTATAAATCTACCTAATTCTGCATCATAATATCTTGCTCTAAAATAGTAAAGTCCTATTTCTTTGTCATATTCACGACCCGTAAACAAAATTGTATTTCAAATATCAGTTCAATTTATTATTGTAGTTTTTCAAAATACATCATAATCATACTCAGTAACTACACTTCAACTATTATTTGTAATTGCAACTACTGAACCTAAATGATTTTTATGTAAATAATATCTATTAGTTCAAATCAAACTTCAACTTGAATTTAAACTATTACATCTATTTACTATATCATTCCATCAATATTTAGTAAAACTTCAAGTTTGACTCAATACGGTATTTTCACAAAAATTAAGTTCTTCTTTTTCTACACTACTTAATCAATTCTCTTCGCTATCAAATGCAATAACATTATCTATTCATAATCAGTTAATATACTCTTTTTTAAAAGTATTTCAGTTAATCGTTTTGTATTCTGAAAGTATATTCTTATCACTATAAATATAATTAACTGTTTCATTATTTACTTTTTTCTCATACCTTCTTCATAACACATCATATTTAAACTCTACAATTATTCAAGTTCAACTAATATTTGTTACTTTTACTAGTCTATTTTTGTAATCATAGCTAAACTTGTATTTACTATTTTGTGTTAAGTTACCGTTGTTATCATAAACTAAACTTCAACTCAAAGTTGCTCATGACAATGTTGTATATTGATTTAAAACATTTGTATTATATTCGTTATTTTTGTCTGTTATTCTATTCCCTGCATTATCATAACTAAAACTTTCAAGCAAAGTTCATGAATTAGTATTATTTACTCAAACTACTCTATAAACATCATCATAACTATAGTTTTTTACACTATCACTTGTAATATTATTTACATCATCATAAGTGTAGTTATATGTCTTTACTCAGTTATTTAGGCTAGTTAATCTAAGTAAATCATCGTATGTTTGTGTTATTGTTTTATTATTTCCGTAAGTTATACTATCGTTTAATATTCATGTAAAACTATATGTTGCAATTGTTTCTCAACTAAAGCTTACTTGTGTATTTCTGTTTAATTCATCATAGCTATAACTTGTAGTTTTGTTATTTGAGTTTGTTATACTTGTTATGTTGTTGTTATCATCATATGTATAGTTTACTAGGCTTCCAGATTGATTTTCTTGTGTAAGTCTGTTTATACTGTCATAAGCGAAACTTAATCCATGATTATTTGAGTCATTAGCTCATGTTAATCTGCCTAATTCATCATAAGAATATGTTTCGATTGTAACTCATAGTATTCCTGTACCTGTTTGTATAGTTATGTTTGATAATCTGTTTAAGTTATCAAAACTATTTGTAACTATTGTACCGTTTGGGTCTGTTTGTGTTAGTAGGTTGTTGTTTTTATCATATGTGTAGTTTAGCTCTTTGTTATCTGCATATTTTGTTTTTGTTAATCTGTTTAGATTGTCGTATTCATAATTAGTAGTATTTCAGTTTTGGTCTGTGATACTTGTGTTGTTTCATCTTTCATCATATGTGTATGTTGTTGTAATATTTTGTGAGTTTATTACTTGTGTTTTTGTTTTGATTTTGTTGTTGTAGTCGTATGTATAGTTAGTTTCATTTCCTTTTTCATCTGTTGTAGTGATGATTTGGTTTAGATTATTATAAATATATGTTTTTGTTTTGTTATTATTATTTGTTTCACTTATTAATCTGTTGTCTGTGTCATAACTATAATTTGTTGTAGTAGTTTTATTATTTGACTGAATAATTTCTTTTTTTGTTAGATTATTATTTTTGTCATAAGTATTTACTACTTTGTTCCCTTTTGCATCTAATATCTGTGTTTGATTATTATATGCATCATATGTAAATGTAGTTTGGTTTCATTTTGCATCTATTTTACTTGTTACATTACCATTATTATCATAATCTAGTGTATTTAATAATGCTCCACTATTATTTACTGGGTCTAAGTATTTAACTTCTTTAATTATTTTTGCTTGTCAGTTGTATACATAGATTGTTTTTGAAAGCAGAGTATTTTGGTTTGTAAAGTTTTGTTTTTGTGATACTAGATTTGAAGTGTTATAGTTCAGTAATGTATAGCTTCAATCTGTTTTTGTTTCTTTTATTAGTTGGTCGTAGTTATTGTATTCATATGTTGTTATATTTCACTTTGAGTCAGTCTTTTTTATGATATTTCCATTATTATCATATTCATAGTTTGTTATTACATCTTTTGTTGTATCGTTTGGATTTGTTATTATTTTTTCTTGTTTTAATTTTGAGAATTCATTGTAATAGTATTTTGTAGTTGCTCAGCTTCAAGATTGTTTTTCTATTATATTACTGTTGTTATCGTATTTGATTGTAGTTATTAATTGATTGTTTGTGTCGTATTCTGATACTACTTTTGTAGGGTTATCTAGTAAATCATATTCATAAGTTGTTATTTTTGTAGTTCATCATGTTAAGTAATTTGTTTCTTTTGTTTTATTATTGTTTTCATCATATTCATATTTAGTAACTATACCTTCTGCTGTTGTTCCTGTACCTACTTGATTATAGTTTGTTATATTAAAATTTATTATATTTCATTTTGCATCTGTTTTAGATGTTGGGATTCAGTAAGTGTTGTATCAAATAGTTTGAGTTCTAGCACTTGTTCATGTTCATGATGTGATTTGTGTTAAGTTTCCGTTAGTGTATGTATAGTTTGTTGTATTAGTGTTTGCATCTGTACTAGTTATTAGTTGTCAGATTGTATTGTATGTAAAAGTATTAGTTGTTTGGTATGTTGTGTCATCACTTCTTTTTAGTCATGAAGTAGTTATTTGTGTTAGATTTCCATTTATATCGTAAGTATTTGTTATTGTTGTATTATTTGGGTTGGTTTGTGTTAATATTTGGTTTTTTGTATTGTAAGTATATGTTGTGATTAGGTCGTTTGTAGAATCTGCTTGTGTTAAGTCTGGTTTAAATCTCTTTTCTGTTAGGTTTCATTTACTATCATAACTATATTTATACCCATTTCATTTTGGTCTTTTTTCTGATTCTAGGTATCAAAGAGAATTGTAAGTGTAGTAATAGTCTATAGTTCACGAGCTAGTATAGTGTTTTGATTGTGTATTGTTTCAGTTTGAGTCATAGAAATAATCAACTATGTTTCATAGTCTATCTGTAACTGTGTTTTTTGTTATTGTGTTTCAAGATAATGTGTAATTATATGCAATTGTTCAAGTACCGTATTTTTGTGTTGCTACTCTATCATTTAAGTATGTATTTGTTACATATGTTTGTCATTTACTATCTACTAGTTTAGTAATATTATGGTTTGTATTATCATCTCCATTAACTGTGTATTCGAAATTGATTGTTTTAATTGCTCATGTACCGTTATTTATTTTGATTTCTTTTAAATCATAGATACTTCATGAGTTTGTAGATCAAGTGAAGTAGTTTAGTTCTACTTTTCTACCGTTAAAGTCTGTTACATCTTTTAGTCTGTTGTGATCATAGTAGTTATAGTTTATATTTCTTCATAGTGTATCAGTTACTTGTGAAAGTAATCATCATGAATATGCAAAATTTAGGTTATTACCATTTATATCTTCTAGTTTTGATAGTTTTTTATCTGTGTTAAAATAGTTTTTATCTCCACTGTCATAGTTCAGTGTGTATAGTCATCATGATTGTGTAAGTGTTGCTTTTAATCATGGATTATAATCAAAAGTAGTTGTATTTTTTATAAATCTAAATACTCATAGTTTACCATTGTAATAAAGTACATTTCAGTTTGTTTCTTCACTTAGGTACATATTATAGTTATGATCCCAATTTATTCATGCTGGTCAGTTATAGTATACTTGATTTTTGTAGTTTAGTTTGAATTCATAAGGGATTTTATTTCATGGAATACTCATAAGAGTATTATCATAATCAAATTCTCAAGTAGCTAGGTTAACGGGGTCTCATATTGTAGCATCTCTTGGAATACTTATTTTGTTAGTATTATCTACACACATAAGTGAGTTTGTGTCGTAGTAATTGTATTTTATTGCAGAGTTATTTGTTACAGGATTATATTGATATGTTGGTAAATTTGTAGATGTTGTATTACATACTTGTCATTCATAGTACAATTGTTGTATTTCAGATATAGATAATGCACGATTATAAATTAGTGCATTTGATATACTTCAATTAAAATATTCACTATATATTGAATTTCAAGCACTTCAAATTGTAAAATTATTTGAATAATTTGCTCAATATGTGTATCATGAAAAAGTGTCTTTTAATTGTCAATTTACATATATTTTTAATGTTCATGAACTATTTACACTAGCTGTTACCATTATCCATTCTCATACCGGTATAGTATATGTTCATCTATATTGATTAGTTAATCCATGAAAACCTAATTTTGATCAATCTACATGTTTATATAATATCCAATTATGTCATGCACTTCATCTAATAGTCATAATATCTTGATATCATCCTCATCAATTCCATTTAATCCAAGTATTTGCAGTTATTTCTTGTCAATTTGTCTTAGATAATCATGTTGGAGAATTATTATATATATAACTATTAGTTCCATTAAAATTTGCTACAGTGTTTCATCATAATCAGCTTGTCCAAGTAACATTTACTGGTGTTCATGAATTACCATTTCAAGAGCTATCATTTGCATTACCATTCAAATCCCATTTTCATACTAATCCGCTTGTCGGTATACTCATTGCTGAAAAATCAGCTTTTGTATTTTTTAATATATTTTGGTATTCTGCATATGTGTAAACTTGCACATTTTTTAATTCTTCTGCTGTGAAAGTATATCCAGTATCATATAGACTATTTCAATATTTATTTCAATCATGTATAAAATACCCAGAATAATATTTCATAGAATTATAATCTATTTGTGGTGCTGAAATAGCTCACGAAAGTGTTGTTCATGATGCAGATGTTCAGCTAGAT
The DNA here is from genome assembly GCA_943356435.1 of Candidatus Altimarinota bacterium. Classification (GTDB taxonomy): domain Bacteria; phylum Patescibacteriota; class Gracilibacteria; order BD1-5; family UBA6164; genus UBA6164. The sequence continues at coordinate 36,577 of CALREY010000011.1, read as the reverse complement.
GTGTTTGTATTTGTTGTAGAATCTATAGAGAAATTTGTTATAAATCAATAATTATTTTTTATATCACTTATTACTTGTGAACTAGTTATATTTGGATTATTTGCTAATACTTGCGATATTATAGACGTCACTTTTGGTGCTGAAAATGATGTACCACTTTTTGTGATATATGTATTGTTTAGGTTTGTTGTATTTATGTTTACTCATGGAGTATATACTAGTACTCAACTACCATAGTTTGAAAAACTTGCTTTTTGAGCTACTCCCTCTCCTTGCGAAGGAGAGGGTTGGGGTGAGGTTACGATGTCAGTTGCTCATACTACTATTGCATCATTACATCATGCTGGTATTATATTAGAAACATCTTGATTTGTATTTCATGCTGATACTACTGTATATATTCAAGCATTTTTTGCATCTGTTATAGCTTGACACACCGGACTTGTAGCTGGGTCTCAAAATCAACCAAAACTAATATTTATTATTTTGATATTATTAGTCTTAGCATAATCTATAGCTTCAAGTACATCATAAGAAGTACCTAGTCCATTTGCATCTAGTACCTTTAATCATACTAGATTAGAATTTGTGATTAATCAAGACACTTGTGTACCATGACCATTATCATCCATAGCATCAATATCATCATTTACGAAATCGTAAGAAAGTAATGAATCATATTTACTAGATAAATCTGTGTGATTATAATCTATTCATGTATCTAATACTCATACTTTTTCTCCTGATCATGTGCTATTCCCTTGTATTAATAAAGGAAGAGTTCACAATGTAGCCCCTTGCCCTTTTATTAAAGGGAAAGGATTCAGGTTAGGGATAGGGATATTAAATCCCTCCATTATCTCTGGTTGGACTACATTATATCATCATATATTTAATGGTAATATTCAGTTATTTATTTGTGTTAATTCATCTTTTAGGAAAGTGCTGGTTAATGGTAATTTAACCATATATTTGTTATTTCATAGTTTCTTTACTTTTGATTTTTTATCTCATGTTTTGAAGTAATTTGTTATTTTATCTTTTGTATCTGTTGTTTCTATTAGAAATCTATATTCTTTTTTTCATTTTATTGACTTTTCTATTCTATCTAATTGTTTTCATTTATATTTTTCCGAGAGTGTAACATTTCTATTATTAACACCATTTTTTGCATATATATTACTAGCTCATCAAATGAGTCATATGCATGTCAAAAATAACATTAGTAAAACTATATTCCTAAAGATTTTCTTCATAAAAGAATAGTAATGTAATAAAATTATTTAAAAGATATTTTAACTAATTTTAGTATATAAATTAATATTTAAATACAAAAATTTTATAAATAAAAAATACTTTACAGTTAAACTGCAAAGTATTTTTTATTATTTTTTTCCTTTATATCATCCACCATTTCCTGATCTACTAGATCATCCTCTACTAAATCATCCTCTAGAACCACCAGAGCTAGAACCTCCTCTGAATCATCCTGAAAATCCTCTAGATCATCCTGAACTTCATCCTCCATCTTTTTGTTTTGCTTCTACTACTACTGGTTTTCTAGGATTTGCATCTTTGAATTTTCTTAGTACGAAATCTGCATCTTCATCTTTTAAATTGATAAATGAAAATTCTCTCATGATATCTATACTTCAGATATCACCCAATTTTGCATCTACTTCTTTTTCTAAATATTGGATCAAACTACCAGGAGTAAATCCGTCTAGTTTACCTTTTGCTACGAATAATCTTCTTTCTCATGGTACTCCGCTGAAACCTCTTTCTCCTCTATCTCATCTATCATTTCTATCACCTCTATCTCTAGAATCTGAAGAAAAACTATCTTCTTTTAATTCACTATAATGTGTAGTTGAAAATTCTTTACCATAAGCTTCTTTTAAAATTGCAGCTAATACTTCTGAAGCATCACCCAATTCTAATAAATCTTTTGCTAAATCTACGTAGTTTAATTCTCAAGTATTAGCTAATAATTCTTTTGTATTATCTAATAATCTTTTCTTTTTGAATTCTATTACATGACTTACATCTGGTAATTTTTCTACATTTATTTTTGATTTGATTGCTCTTTCTATCCATGATAATACTCTAGAATCTTTTCTAGATACAAATGAAATAGCTTCTCATTTGTTTCATGCTCTACCTGTTCTTCAGATTCTATGTGTATAAGTTTCTGGATTATCTGGAAGAGAATAATTGATTACATGTGTTAAGTTGTTTACATCTATTCATCTAGCTGCTACATCTGTTGCTACAAGTATTTTGATTGCTCAGTTTTTGAATCTAGATAATGTTTTTTCTCTTTGTTTTTGGTCTACATCACCATGTATTCATTCTACTTTGTAACCTCTACTCATCAATTTTGCTGCTACATCATCTACATCAGCTTTTGTTCTACAAAAAAGTATTCCATAAAAATCAAATTCTACTTCGATTACTCTACATAATGCTTCAAATTTATCTCTTTCGTTTACTTTATAACATTTTTGCACTATGTTAGCATTAGTCAATTCATTTTTTTCAATAGAAACAAAATCATGATCTTTGATATATTTGTTTACTATATCTTTGATACTTTTAGGCATAGTTGCAGAAAATAATAATACTTTTTTATTTTCTGGAGTATGTTTGATTATTTCTTCGATTTCTTCTTTGAAACCGATATTTAACATTTCATCTGCTTCATCCAAGATAAAATATTTCAAATCTTGAATTTTTAATGTACCTCTTTTATCTAAGTGGTCAATAACTCTACCTGGAGTACCAACAACTATTTGAGGACCATTTTTTAATCATATTAATTCATCTCTGATATTTTGACCACCGTATAATAATTGAATTTTTACATCATTTTCTGCAAAACTTCTTAATTCTTCAGCTACTTGAATAGCTAACTCTCTAGTAGGAGTAAGTATTAATGTTTGAATATTTCTTGATTTACTATCCAATCTTTCAAGTACAGGTAATCCAAAAGCTGCTGTTTTACCAGTACCAGTTTGAGCTTGACCTATAATATCTTTCTCACCATTTAGTAAAAGTGGAATAACTGCTGCTTGAATAGCACTAGGATAAACATATCCTTTTGCTTTGATAGCTTTTAATATTTTTTCTGATAAACCTAAATCAGAAAATGTAACTTCCATACTAGTTCCCTCTGCATCAATTTGCTTAATTAACTCTGACATTTAATATATGTTTAATTATAAAAAACTTAACTCTCTCCTGAATCCTCTCTCTTTGCAAGAGAAAGGGGCTACAATTTATAATTTTTTTGTTCCTTCCTCTCTTAAGTAAGAGAGGGAATTCAAGGGTGAGTTATGAAAACTTAATTTCTTAATCAAAAAAAGAACTTGGCATAATAATATTGCAAGTTCTTCTTTACATATTTAAAGAGGAGAACTTCCAAACAAAACAATTATAATGTAATTAATTTTATTACGCTACCAGATATAATTACAATAAAAAAATTGTAAAAATATCAACTAGTTTCATCAACCCAAATTAATTAAATCCCATTATATTGAGTCATTTGAAACTTCTTATTTTTTCGACTCGGTGATTATATAAATTTATTTTTAAAATGCAAATCTTTTTTGTCAAGAAATAAAGGTAATACCTAAAATACGGTATTACCTTTTACTTTTTTCAACAATTAAGCCAATTTTTTCAATGCTTTGTACACATCAATATATCCATTCAAGATTTTATCTTGGATTTCTTGAGGTACATCCACATGAAGTTTTTGACCTTTTTCTAAACCAACTGCTTGCTGTTTCCAACCGGCTTTTTCACCGAAATTTCTCAGGATTTGCTTATCCATAGAGACATAGTCACCACTTTGAAAATCTTCCAGTGCTATATAACGGCTACTTTCAGGGGTCAATACTTCGTCCCCTAGTACCCAATTATCTTCACTGTCATAGAAAACTTCAAACTTGGTATCAACTACGACGATGCCGTTAGCCATGCATTCCTCATGAAATTGAGAAAATAGTCTGGACAATTTCTCAACGATATCCAAAAAGTCGATATTTACTCTCATCGAACTCATTGGCTCATCTTTTTCACCTTTTGTAGTCGGTGTAAAGATTACAGAACGAAATTCATCCCACTCATTCATACCAGGCTGCAAAAACAGCTCGTAAGGATCAAGACCTTGTTTGTAAATCTTGAACAAACTACCGGTCAGATATTTACGGAAAATCAATTCCATACCGACAGCTTCATTGTTATGCAATGTATAAACAGTCTTGCATAACTCAAAAAACTGACAGCGTGTTCTCAGATTTTCTGGTATATTTTCCGGTAATTTTTTGCGAGCCGTTTTGATACCCATAGATTCAGCGAAATCAAAACCCAAATCAGAAATCTGAGATTGTACAACACCTTTGCCATTTATCTGCAAATCAAGTGGAATATCAAACACGGATGTTCTATCACTCCGTACCAAAAGTACATGTGGAACTTCACCAGCTACAAAGTATAAATCAGCATTTTTGCCGATGTAGAACAGATTGTAACCCAATTCTTCCAGTTCTGGCAAGCCTTTTTCGGTTGTTAATACTTTGGAATCAGGCCATAAGCCTAAATTAACTGCTTCAGAAATATTTTGCATCTAAATTCTCCTTTTATAAAATTTATGCGACAGTAATATAAATATTTTTAATAAATAGTCAAGTTTCTAGTATTAATGCTGAATATTTGACTATAATTAATATTTATTTTATAATTATATTAATAATAATTTCATAAATTGATTAATATGAATCAAAACAATAATTTATTAGATAAATGAGCAAATAATATAGAACTTCCAAACAATGCAGTAACTCAAAATGTTGAGAATACTAAATTGAAAATTTGAGAGGTATTTTTGAAGTTCTGAAAAATAAATGAAGCACAATTAAATAAATTATTAGAAATACAAGCAAAAAATAGAGAAAAATGAATAAATATGGATATATGAGATATGATAATCAGAGCGTGATTTATTAAAAGGTCTGAATTACTATTTTATTTGAGATATACTAAATCAAAATTAAAAATATGAGAAGAGCTATATATTAATAAATTGATTAATAATGAACAACTAGATGATGCAATAAAAACTCACTTTTTAGAAAAAAGTAAATGAAGTAAAGTAACTTTTTGAGATATATTAATTCAAAAATGATATATTACGATGGATGAATTTATTAAATTTTTAAATCAGAAAAGATATAGACTTAATAAAAATGAAACGGAATATTTAGATTGAAAAAAAGACTCAAACAATAAATTAAATGGTAAAAATCCAATAGAATATTTCCCTGGAAATATTCTAAAAGAAGAAAAAGAACAAAATATACAATATATAACATTTGCAGAATTGGTAGTAAAAAAATGACTTGTAACAAAATTTGTAATAGATAATTTAACTAAGTGAAATGATATATCAGATATGGAATTATGAAAATTACTTATGGATAAAAAAATGATTACACTTTCTGAATTTACAGATTTATTACATGAAGTAACTTGAGAAATAGTTATTACTTCAAATGATTGATTATGAGAATTAGATGAAATAGATTGATTGTGAAAAATGAATGAATTTAAACTTGATTATATAGTGTATCGTAACCAAAAATAAACCAGCATATGCTGGTTTATTTTATATCTTTTAGTTTATCTTTTATATTATGAATATCTATGATAGTTTTAGTAACTTTTTCTAGCCATCTATAAACTTTTTCTGAATGCTCATAGTTTACTACTATATAATCTTTAGATATAATTAAACTACTTGCTCATTTATGTTTATAATGAACTTTTAATCTAGCTGGAAAATCTGCTTCACTACTATTTTTATAATTTAGCTCGAAATAATACTCTGCTCAATTATATAATTTAGTATTTGTAAGTTGTTTTTTTGTAAGTGATAAAGTATTATAAGTATCTATTTCTTCTCATTTTAATTCAACTTTATTATTATATAGATTTACTAATTCTTGTTCTAATAATGATAATTTTCATTTCAATAAACTTATTTCTTTTTCGTATTTGAGATTAGATGAATCAAAATTCATAGAATCATTGAATAAAAGTAGTTTCAAATTGTAATCTTTTTCTAATTCTCTTAATTTATATGCCCGTAAAATTTTATCTGATTCTTTTATCGATGAAATTATTTTTTTCTTGTAAGATAGCATATTTTCTCTAATAATTGCTAACTCATTTCTAGTCTCAAAATATTTATCTTTTTTGTCTAATTCCGCAATATTTTGTGTTATTATTTGGATTTCATTATCCAATTGATTGTTTTTACTAGTTAATTCAATACTTATTTTATTTAATCTCTTGATAGAATTTTCGAAATCCTCTTTTTTTCATTGTAATTCTCATACAAATCATTCTGGCTTAAAATAAGATCAATAATATGGTTTCAAAAATTGTCAGTATCTTTTAAAAAATTCTAATAAATTCTTTTCATTAGTTATAATAAATTGGTGATTTTGATTTATTCTTTGAGTATTCAATTCTTTTTCTATTTCCAATTTTTCCAATTTATCTACTAATTTATCTCTAGTAGTATATGTATATCCTACGATATTATCTACTTTTTGATTAATTGTATTATCGTTTACTTCTGTTTTTCAATTATCTAAGAAAACTAAAATATTAGTTAATTTATATGTATTAATATCTATTACTCAACAAAATTTATTTTTAAAAACTTTCCAATTACTATCTTTTAATTCTTTTATCTTTAATATTGGATCCAAATTATTTTTGAATTCAAAATGAAATTCAGTCTTAACTAAATTAAAAAATAATAGATATTCTGCTTTATTTCAAAATGTCAGTTCAAATCTAGCTCCTGATTTAAATCTCAGGTTCAAAATAGGTGATATTTCACTATCTTTTGGAAAATTTATTTCAATATTATCCAATTCTCATAAATTGCTTGATTTTGTGAGATAGAAATTTGTACCCCTAGAGTTATTTGTCTCTTCTTTTATATATCATTTTCATAAAAGTAATTTTTTAGTATCAGATTTTTTATGATATTCTTGAGTTTTTTTATCTTGATAAGTTATTAATTCTCAATTTATTCAAAATAATTGTTTTATTTGTTCTTCAGAGTAAACAAAATCTAAAAACTCGTTTTTATCTAATTTTTTCAATCATACTTCTCCATATCTGAACTTGAATATTTCATTATTTTTTGAAACTATGTAAATATTATTTTCTTGTCTAATAACATTTTTTACATATATTTGATTATTAAACTCATCTACTAATAAATGTTTTTTATTTTTATCAGAATCATAATCCACTATATAGTAACAATTCTCACTAAATAATAGATTGAATTTACCAAATGAAATATTAGAAATAATATCGTCTTTAATAGAATCTTTATATTCATAGTTTGCATTTGAACTATCATTTAACTGCTCAAATGACCTATTGAATAAATAAGATTTTCAATTTGTAGATTTGATTGTTATTGTAGGAACAGCATTTCATTCTAATAATTGAACATCATCTATATTTGTTATTATTTTTCATTTAGAATCGCTTAATTCTATTGATTTTTTTTGTCAGTATTCTATTTTGAATAATTTTCCATTTTCAAGTAAGTATTCATTGTTATCGAAATATATAGATTTTGATTTAGATTCTTTATAGTCTAAAATATCAGTAATCTTTGACCCGAAAAAATTAGTAAAAGAATTTACTATTTTTTCTTTTAACGAATTTATGATACCTCAACTATGTTTATTTAGCTTAAACATTGAATTAATGATTAGTATTTACATTTGTAATTTTTATATTTTAAAATATTTAATTAAATTGTCAAATATATTTTTAAATATTTTTTTATATTGTCAATAGTTGAGTAAAATCTATTCCTATTTGTAGAATAATTTTTTAAAATGAGAAAATTGTGGAATATTTTTTCTAATCCCTCCCCCTGAGGGTACTCCCTTTGGAAAAGGGAGAAATTTATATATAAAAAATCTAAAAAAAAATAGACTTTATCAAATAATATATATAATGTTAGTCCAATTTAACAATAAAAATATTAATATTAATGACAGAGTTTAATTTAGCTAAAATAATCGAATTTATAAACACTAATCTAGATACAGTAATATGAATAATGTTTATTCTCTGATTTTTTATCACTGAAATAGTGATAAGAAAAAAGCTGAAAAAAGTAAAAAATGATATAAGTAGAAAATACATGACTATGTGAAAAGATGAAATAGATCATGTAGAAAATCTAGATCAAGATTTATTTATAGAATATTACAAGTGAAAAAATATACTTAATTTACTGAGATTTGTAATCATATTTACTTGATGAGCATTTCTAATACTTTTTAGAGCTCCTAGTATTTTCAATTTCCTAGCAATTGCAGTTTGAGCGATAATTATTACTTTTAAAGAAGTAATATTATCATTTATATGATTCTTTTATGTATCTACTCAATACAAAATATGAGAAAATATAGTGATATGAGATGAAAAAAACATTATCAGATGAGAAATAATATACTTAAATATATTAAATGTCTGAATAATCTGAAAAAGTGATAATGGTGAACACAACTGACAATTCTATATAGTACCTAATTTCAAATTGATAATAGATAATGTTAGAAAAGAAGAACTCAGTATAAATAAATATAGAAAAGAAGAAATAGAAATATACTTCAAAAATGAATTGTTCCAAGTAAGTTTCGATGAATTTTTGATACAATTAAAAGAATATCTAGATAAAGAATTAACTAGAAAATACCTAAACAATATATGAAATCATAAAACATATATAGGTTACAAGTATAAAATGAGATTCAAATATGATAAAGATTACTTGATAATAAAAATATTTATCATAGAAAAACATAGAAATATATTGAATATTCAAGCAAAAATAGTTTCTTTTGTAGAAAGATTAAAAGTAGATAAAACTAAGAAAGAAGAAGAAAAAAACATCTAAAACCTTTGGTTTTAGATGTTTTTTAACAACTCCAATAATCACTGTTTTTTCCTTTGTTCTTCGTATATTGGGTCATCACTTGCTACATCTAGCTGATGTCTACCATCAGGTAACAGACATATAGAGCTTACTGGAAATCATGATATATAAGGTCTTCTAGGAGATTTAGTCACATATATATCTATTTTTTCTGATTGAAAGAAATATTCTCAATTTGGTAAATATAGACATCTAGCAAATGGAAAACTTGCTTCTAAGTTCTCATTTTCTATATGCTTCACTTTTTCTAGGAAAAATTCTATCCAATCATCATCAGAAATAGAATCAGGCAATTCCCCTGCCCATCTACGTGCTTTTACTCATGGTAATCAGCTAAGTTCAGTTACTACAAATCAAGCATCATCTCACAATGTTGCTAATCCTGTTAATTCACAGAAAAACTTTGCTTTGATAAATGCATTATCTTCAACAGTGTGTCAGTCTTCTATTGGATTTTCAAATTCGTAATCCAAATCAGATAAAAATAGCAAATCATATCATTGTCAATTTAGTAATTCTCTAAACATTTCCTCTTTTCAAGGATTTCATGTTGCTATGAGTAATTTTTTCATAAGATGTATAATATAATATGATAATTCAAAAACTCTCCCTTGAATTCCCTCTCTTATTTAAGAGAGGGAGGCTCATTTGTAGCCCCTTTCTCTAAAATTAGAGAAAGGATTCAGGATAGAGTTTTATTTATAATATCTCTTTTTTCATGTTTTTGCTTTTCTTTTTTCTTTTTCTTTATTATATCATTCTTCGAAATTCACATATCATAGTATTTTTCATTTTGGTACTACTTCATTTTTGTATGCTTCATCTTCTATTACTTCTAGTTTTTTTCAGATAAGTTTTTCTATATTTGCTAGACTTTCTTTATCTTGTTCTATACAAAATGTAATAGATACTCATTTCTTACCTGCTCTTGCAGTTCTACCTATACGGTGAACATAAGTTTCAGGATCCCCTGGAACATTGTAATTTATTACACATGATAAATCATTTACATCCAATCATCTAGAAGCAATATCTGTAGCTACTAGTACTTTTATTTCTCAATCTTTTAATGATTTCAAAGCTCTTTGTCTAGCATTTTGTGACCTGTTTCTATGAATATTGTCACATTTTATTTTTGCTGATTGTATATATTCCATCACATATTCTGTATCATCTTTTGTTTTTACAAATACTAGTATAGAGTCATATTCTGACTTTTTTACCAAGTATTGTAATAATTGTCTTCTATGACTTGCTTTTACATGATATACTTGTTGCTTGATTGTCGTTGTAGTTGAAGCCACTTTGTGTACTGTAATTTCTTCTGGACAATGAAGTAAACTTGATGCTAATTCTTTGATTGCTGGTGGCATAGTCGCTGAAAAAAACAGAGTTTGTCTCTCTTTTGGGATTCTTTTCATCACTTTTTTGATATCTCACAAGAATCATAAATCAAGCATTCTATCCGCTTCATCTAGTACAAGTATTTCTACATATGATAACTTGATAATTCATTGACTAATCAAATCCTCCAATCTACCAGGTGTAGCTACCAATATATCTACTCATTTTTCTATAGCTTTTACTTGATGGAATTGATTTACTCATCCGTATATGACAGTGTGTTTGAAATTTGTATTTGTACAATATGGTGAAAATGTTTCTCCTATCTGAATAGCCAATTCCCTAGTTGGTGCTATAATCAATGCTTTGATTTTTCTTTTTATTTTACCTTCTACCAATCATTCTTCTAGTCTTCTGTTATATAGTGTATGCAAAATAGGCAAGGCAAAAGCAAAAGTCTTACCACTACCAGTTTGAGCACATCACAATATATCCTTTCATTTTATTGCCAAAGGAATTACTTTTTCTTGTATCTCAGTAGGAGTAGTAAAACCTAGTTTATCAAGAGCTTTAAGTAAAGGAGGAATAATATTTAATTCACTGAAATTCATTTTTGAAATGTTATTTGTTATAAGTTGACATAGTATATATTAATTATCTAATTTAACAAATGAAATTATTTAGAAAAATTTTTATTATAAACAATAATAGTTATAATAAATACAATTATAATTTAAATAATTAATTATGAAAATTCCATTTGTAAAGAAAAGTAGTTTAACTAAATTTATGAAAATTCCATTTATAAAAAATAGTGGAATATCAAGAATAATTCCAAAAACTTCAAAAGTAGCAGCATCTCCTGGAACTATCAGTTATATCTGAAAAAAAAGAGAAAATAGAGTAAAAATAAATCTGATTAATTATAACGAAACTGTTTATAATGAACAAAAATTAGCAACTATTAATGATGTGGCTGTTTTTGATAAAGAAAAATCAACAAAATGGATAAATGTAACATGAGTACATAATGAAAAAATAATTGATGAAATAGGTGCTCATTATGGTATTCATCCTCTAGTTCTTGAAGATATTGCAAATACTACTCTAAGACCAAAAATAGAAGAATATGATAATTATTTATTTATAATTATTAAAATAATATATTTTTCTAATGAAACACATGAATTTGAAATTGACCAATTGAGTTTGATAATATGAAATGATTATGTTATATCTTTTCAAGAAGCAGATAATAATGTATTTAAATGAATAGTAGAAAGAATAAGTAATAAAAAAGGTAAGATATGCAGACTGTGATCAGATTATTTGATGTATGCTATCATAGATGCTGTTGTTGATCAATACTTTTTTGCTATAGAACAAGTAAGTGAAAAAATGGAAGAATTAGAAGATGAGTTAATGTTATCAGCTGATAAAAAACTGTTAAACAAAATATACTCAATCAAAAAAGAAATAGTGTATCTAAAAAAATCTATCTGGCCTCTTCGTGAAGTAATAAGTTATATTCAACATAGTGAAAATAAAATAATAAAGAAAAATACATCAATATTTATTAGAGATGTATACAATCATACTATTCAAGTAATTGAAACTGTTGAAACATTCAGAGATTTGACTTCGTGAATGTTAGAACTATATCTATCAAGTGTAAGTAATAAAATGAATGAAATAATGAAAGTACTTACAATATTTTCAGCTATATTTATTCCTCTGACTTTCTTGGCTTGAGTATATGGGATGAATTTCCAATATATGCCAGAATTATCTATGAAATGGACTTATCCAGCTTGGTGGGGATTTTGTATCTTCTTAACTATATTAATGCTTGTTGCTTTCAAAAAAAAGAAATGGTTATAAAAAACAATTCCATCAGTTTCTGATGGAATTGTTTTTTATAAATTGATAAAGTAATCAAATATTTTTTCTACTATTGTTAATCTGACTTTTCATTTTATTTGATTCATATCTCATAATTTTCAAGTATTACTTGAATAATATGCTATTCTGTTTCAGTGCAATAATATTTCTACACTATATTTATTGCTATTTTCTACTTCACATGATTCAAATATACTTTGTTCTCATTTAAGTATTTGTGTTTGAACTATCATATTCAATATTCTTCCTGGTCTTAGTTCTCTATTTGTTAATAATTTATCTCTTAGATATTCTTTTAAATCCTTATCTTTTCAAAATAATATTACTCATACTACCCATCACCATTTTCATATAGATGTAGTATCTATTTTGTGCTTGATTGCTTCTTTCATGCAATTTGGCATTTTTTTACGTCTAGAAACACTCAGTCTAATATAATCTTTTATATCATATACTTCTGGTTCTTGTCCTAGTCTCATTTTAGTTTTTTCTAGATATTTCTCAGCTTTCATCTCATGACAAGCTTCTGATCATAATACTTCTATTTTTAATCTAGTATTATTTGAATGGTCAGCAATCAATTCTAAATCATTTTTTTTGTATGCTATTTCTTCATTTCTTTCTATTGCTTTTATAATCCTATGCACGATGATATCAACATATCTACGAATAGGTGAAGTGAAATGAGTATAATTATTTACTCATAGTCACATATGATTTCAAACTGATGAAGTATAGAAGCTTCTTTCTCCTAGACTTTCATGTTTTTTGTATATTGCATCTACTCATTGTTCTGCTAAATATCTACCTGTAGTCGTATTTGCTAATACCATTAGGGATTCTATGATACTATGTGATATTTTTTCACTATAACTTACAATTGGTTTTTCATATTTTTCTCATAAATACAATCTCCTATCCTCATCTTCATATCATATTACTGAACCTGATTTCAATCTATTTATCAGCAATTTATTTGATATTTCATGTAATAAATGTAATTGACTATTTAGATTTGAATCTCTGTTATCGAAATCATCTCAAAAACTAGAATAATCATATCTCATCAAATTAGTTAAATGTGATTCAAAATATTTAGAGCTTTGCACAATAGCTTGGTCATCCAAATCTATTTGAAGTGATAATACTTTTTTGGGTCCATTTGGTTGTAGTGAAATAACATCATCTGATAATTCATCAGGAATCATATTGATAATACTGTTTTTTCTATATATACTTGTAGTTCTTTTGAATGCTTCTATATCAAGCGGTGAATAAATAGGAATGTACTCAGAAACATCTGCTATATGTATCCATACACAATATCAATTTTGAGTTTTTTCTGCCCATATAGCATCATCTAGATCCATAGATTCTGCTCAGTCAATAGTGATAGCTTCTACATTTTGTCTATTTATTGCTTGGTCATTTATTCAATGTTTTAATATATTTCTCACTTGATTTTTTGCATACCTTGAAAAATCAGTAGGTATAAAATCATTGTCTATATTATCTGCTATCAAATGGTCAGCTAATCTTGATTTCATAAAAAAAAAGTAATTACTATTAATAGTAATTACTTATATAAAAAATACACGAATAGTCAAGATTTATTTCAGTAATGAACCTAATAATCATCTAACTATTTTACTAGCTACTTTGTCTGAAGCTTTCCTCATTATCGCTTTTCATACTGTTTGTGTAAATAGTTCTTTTATATATTCACAATGTTTATGTTTTTTACTATAAAAAGGTGTAATATAATAAAATCATAACAAATAATTGATATTTATAGTATTATATATTATAATTAATATACTTATTAATTAAAAATAAATTTATGGATGAAATATTGGAATCTTCAGAGAAAATAGTAAAATTAGATAATAAAAATAATATAATAACAAGTATTACTGATGATACTAAATTTAAGGTGAATAAAAATATTCCAGATGAAAATAATTCAGATAGTTCATCATGAGATTTTAATCTAGATGCTTTTGGATTGTTACAAAAAAAGGCAGAAAATTTTAAAAAATTTATGATTAAACAAGGTACTCCTAATGATAATAAAAATAATGTTGATGATAGAGGAGAGGAAGAAGAAGAAGAAGATTATTATGATGTATAATATTATAATATTTCTAACTTTAAATTATAAATATACCTGAATTATAGCTCAAAACCGGACATTTTTAAATAATGAATCTAAACTTGAGAATAAATCAAATTAATTTGATTAACTCATAATGAGTAATTACTTATATAAAAAATATACGAATAGTCAAGATTTATTTCAGTAATGAACCTAATAATCATCTAACTATTTTACTAGCTACTTTGTCTGAAGCTTTCCTCATTATCGCTTTTCATACTGTTTGTGTAAATCATTGTTGTTTTTTTGTTCAGAATAAGAATTTTTCAAATTCTGATTTATTTTCTTCTTCGTTTTGTGCTTGTATTTCTTGATTTGCTTGATTTTGTATATCTTGATTTATTCTTTCCAGTATTTCTTCTGCTGATTCTCTATCTATTCTATTTTCATACATTCATAAAAATGGACTTCTAGATATTACTTCTTGTCTTTCAGCATCTTCTAGTTTTCATATTCTGGATTCTGGTGGTCTAATAATAGTTTTTTCTACCATTTGTGGAGTTCATTTTTCATCCAAACATGATACAAGTGCTACTCATACTTTCATATCCATTAATGCTGTTTCTATCTCGAAATCTGGATTTTGTCTAAATGTTTCTGCTACTACTTTGATAGCTTTTTGGTCTTTTGGAGTAAATGCTCTAAGTGCATGTTGAAATCTGTTTCATAGCTGACTTCTGACTACTTCTGGTATATCAGTCGGATTTTGGGTAATAAAATATATTCATACTCATTTACTTCTAACTAGTCTAACTACTTGTTCTATTTTTTCTATAAGTACTGGCGAAGCATCTCTAAATAATAAATGTGCTTCATCAAAGAAAAATACCAATTTTGGCTTGTCCAAATCTCATACTTCAGGTAATTCTTCAAATAATTCAGATATCAACCAAAGCAGGAAAGTAGAATACAATCTAGCATCTACCATTAGTTTACTAGCATCTAATACATTGACTACTCAGTTTCCAGAAAAGTCTTTTTTCATTATATTTGCCAAATCTAATGCAGGTTCTCAAAAAAACACATCTCATCCTGATTCTCTAAGTACTAGTAATGATCTCCTAATAGCTCATATAGAAGAACTAGAAATATTTCAATACTCAGTTATTAATTCAGAAGAATTGGTATCCATCCATCAAATAAGTGACTCTATATCATCCAAATCCAACAGTAGCCAATTATTATCATCTGCTATTTTAAATGCTACATGTAATAATGCGTCTTGAGTATCTGATAGATTTAATAAACGAGATAATAATAGAGGTCACATATCTGATGGAGTAGTACGAATAGGATGTCATTTTTCTCAGTATAAATCCCAAAAAACAGTAGGGAATCATTTGGCACTCCAATCTGTAATTCATATATGTTTAAGCCTTTCTTCTACTTTTGAATTGATTGTTCATGGCATAGATATACCAGCTAAATCTCATTTTACATCTGATGCAAAAACGGGAACTCATGCTTTTGAAAATTGTTCCAACAATATTTGAAGTGTAACTGTTTTCCCTGTTCAAGTTGCTCATGAAATAAGTCAGTGTCTATTCGCCATAGATAGATTTAATAAAACTTGTTCTCAAATATTTTCGAAATCTCAACCAACAACTAAATTTGATAAATTCATAATGAATAATTACAAAATAAAATCACTAATAATTACAAATAAAATAACAAAATAATGAAAAAAAACAATAGATAATGAATTATAAGAGTAAAAATATGGATTAATAAAGAATTTATTTGACAAATATAGAAATATTAGTATTCTACCTATCGTTTGGTAGATAATTAATAAATATAAATATGTTAGAAAAATTTGCTAAGTTCTTTTTGGAAAATGAAAAAATCACAATTGTATTAATAACTATAATTGTTTTGTTTGGTATTTGATCATATATCATGCTTCCAAAACAATACAACCCTTCTATAGTTGCACCAGCATTTAATATACAAATACCTGTAAATGGTTATTCTAGTATTGATGCTAGTCAATTTGTAGCCAAAAATCTAGAAAATAAAGTAAAAGAATTAGAATGAGTAGACAAAATAATGTCATATTCTAGTGATAATTTCACTTCTGTAATGGTGAGTTTCAAAGTATGAATATCGCAAGAAATAGCCAAGACTAGACTATATGACAAGATGTATTCAAACTATGATTTGAAACCATTTGAAGTACAAGATATAAATATCAAATCAATAGATCCAGAAGAATTACCACAAGTAAGTTTGGCTATAACTTATAAATGAAATGACTTATCAGAAAAAGAAACTTGAATATATCTGAGAAGTATAGCGAATAACATAAAAGAAGAAATAAAACAAGTAGAAAATACGACTGTAATAGATGTAATAGGGTGATATGAAGATAATATAAGTATAAAACTAGATAAATCACAGATAGAAAGTTTTGGCTTAGATATATGACAAGTATTATCTACTATAAAATCTAGCTCAATATATAAATCAGTTTGAAATATAGAAACAGATAGCAAAACTAGTATAATTATAAATACAAATCATAATACAAAAAAAGAAATAGAATGACTATTAATCTCAAATATTTCTGGAACAAAAATATATCTAAGAGACATATCAGAAGTATCAGCTTGACCAATAGATATAGCTAGTTATTACACATATAGTGACAAAAATACAAGTAAAAATTCAGTATTTTTATGAGTAGCAAAAATGAAATGAACAAATGCTGTTTTCGTAGTAGAAGATGTACTGAAAAAAGTAGATGAAATGAAGGAAAAATTACCTAAAAATATAGATATAAAAGTAATTCAAAATGAATGAGAAACAGCAAAGGAAGCTACAAATGAACTAATATTTCATTTGTTTGTGAGTATTGCTATAGTGCTTGTTATATTAGTCATATTTTTATGATACAAAAACGCTTTAAATGCAGCATTTTGTATACCTATGGTACTCTGAATAGTATTTATAGTAGCACTTATTTTTGGACTTGATATTAATAGAATTACACTTTTTGCCTTGATATTATCTCTATGAATACTCGTAGATGATTCTATAGTAGTAGTAGAAAATAATGCTAGACATCTAGCAAATATGCATAAAAATGGTAAAACAAAAAATGAAGCATTACTTGATAGTGTGAGAGAAGTATGACCAAGTGTAGTATTATCTACAATTACTAGAGTTATGTCATTTTTAGCTATGTTTGCAGTGACTGGTATGATGTGAGATTATATGAAACCGATTCCAATATTTGCTTCTATAGCATTGACTGCATCATTATTTATAGCATTTAGTATTAATCCATTTTTAGCAGCAAAATTTTGTAAGTGAGATAATTGTTCATCACATGAAGATAATGACAAAGAATCAAAAATAATCACTAAATACGGAAATATAATCTCTAAATATATTAGTGATACAGCAAAAACATTGAAAGCAAGAAGAATATTAAAATATGTGTTTTGGATATCTCTTTTCATAGTTATTCTAAGTCCTATTATGCTATGAATATTCAAAGCTAGAATGTTACCAAAAGCTGATAAAAATCAAGTATATGTATGGATAGATGCACCTCGTGATTATAGTGTAGAACAAACAAAAAAAATAGAAAAAGATTTATCTAACTTTTTATTATGAAAAGCTCAAAAATTACCAGAAGAATTAGATATAGTAGAAAATGTAAGTTCAACTATTGGAGATAAATTTTTATGAGATTTTGCTAATCTATTTAGATGATGAAGTAATCGTGTAATGTCTAATCAAATAAGTACTAGAATAAACTTGCTTGCTAGTCATGATAGAGATATAAAATCTGAAGAATATACTATAAAAATACGTAGTTTATTAAAAAACTATCTACATAATAAATATCCAGATATCAAGCTAAGACTTATGGAAGATCCACCAGGACCTCCTACTATGGCTACTTTTCATATAAAAGTAAAATGACAAGAAGACTTGAGTTTGGATGAATTAACTCATTTCAGTGAAGCAGTTGAATCAACAGTAAAACAAATAGAAAAACAAGAAAAAATAGTAGACTTAACAAATACTATTTCTAGTACAAATAAAAAAATAGAGATAAATCTAAATGATGATTATATAAATGAAAAATGACTATCTACAGAACAAGTATATCAAACTCTATGATGAATATACAACAATTTACAAGTATCATTTGTACACTCAAAAGATAAAAAAATAGAAGCCTCAAAAATACTAGTATGATTTAGTAAAACTGACACTTGAGATATAGCATTTTTGAAAAATATATATTTCACAAATCCTAAATGAGAAAAAGTAAAACTAGATGAAATAGCTGAAATAAAAAATGATTTCACTAGTCCAGAAATATATACAGATTCTAGAACTAATACTATACATATATTCGCTGAAATATGAGAAAATTCTGTAGTATATCCAGTACTCAAAATGTATGATTTATTAGGAACAGAACAATTTGAAAAAAAATGATACAAAAAAGTATCTAGCTCTCCATATAATATAGAATTTGAATGAATCAAAGATGGAAAAAAATACAGAATAGAATGGTGATGAGAATGGGAAATCACTATGGATACATTCAGAGATTTGTGAACAGCTATGATCATGTCGCTACTTGCTATATTTTTCTTGATAGTTGCACAATTTAAGAGTTTCAGAGTCGGATGAATAGTCATGACAACATTTTTACTTTCATTCTTTTGAATATTTCCTGGATTTTCTATACTATATTTGATATGATGAGAATATTTTACTGCCACTGCTATGATATGAGCGATAGCTCTTGGATGAATAGTAGTATGAAATGCAATAATACTTATAGACTACATAGACCAATTAATAAAAGAATGAAAATGACTAGCTTATGCGGTTATAGAAGGTTCTAAAAAGAGATTTGTACCAGTACTACTTACTAGTATTGCTGCTGTATTTTGAAGCTTTATCATCACTTCTGATCCTGTATGGAGCTGACTAGCTCGGTCTATTATTTGGTGATTATCTGCATCTGCAATATTAACATTATTCTTTATACCAATATTTTACTACGATTATTTGATAAAATATCATAAAAATATTTCTAGTGATAATCAATTAAAAAATATTATTAATAACAATAATAACATATGAAAACAAAATTATTAGAAAAAATTGAGACATTATTTTGGGAAAATTCATTTGCCGAAGTGACTATGGATGAGATTGCTCGTGAACTAGGTATGAAAAAAGCTTCTGTTTATTATCATTTCCCTTCTAAAGAAGAAATGTTTATTGAAGTATTAGAATATTCTTTCAATAGATATAAGTTATTTATTGAAGTACTAATAAGTAGTAATAACTTGGATGAAATACTTACATGAATAATAAAATATCCACTAGAATCAAAGAATCTATTCGCAGTAGTTTCTCAAAAATGATACTGTAAAATCTGAATAATAAGGGATTTAATAAGTATAAAAAACAGAGAATTATTCAATACTTATTTTGATTTTTTCGCATGAAAATACTGATTTAATCAAGAAAAAACTATATTGCTACAATCAATATTAAATGATTTATCAAAAAAATACTGTATTTTTGATTGCAGTGAAAGTCTGGATGCAGATAAATTGATAATGGAAATCAAAAAAATATTCTTTTAAATATTAATACAATTATGAAAAAAATAATATCAATAATAATCATATCTTTTCTTTTACTTACAAGTTGTACAAAAGAAGAAGTACAAGAAAAAAAATACTTTCAAACTCATACTGTTGCAGAATGATATTTATCTTCAAAGGATTCTATTCAATCTACTGTTGTATGAATGAATGTATCTGACTTGTCGTTTAAAAATCCTGGAAGAATAACTGAAATATATGTAAATAAATGAGATAATGTAAAAGCTGGACAAGTATTAGCGACTTTATCAAATGAAGAATGAAATATTAGTTATGCTTGAGCAGAATCTATATTAAGCGAAATAAGAAATATGTGAGTAGATACTTCAAATATGCTAAATGATACAGTGAATATAAAATCTGCTGTAGAAAAAGTATATGACGGTAAGATAAAACTAATCGAAAACGAGTATAAAAAGTCAAATATCTCTATAAATACAGCAGAAAAAGACTTAGAATTATCTAAATCAAACTACAAATATACAAATCAAATGTACACTGACACAAGTATGTCAAATGAACAAAAAATAAAACAAGCAGAAAATGCTCTAAATATGGCAAAAAATAATCTAGAAAATAGCACAAAATTATTACAAAATGATAAACAAAATATTCAAAAAAATGCTGTAAATTCTTTAACTAATGCTTATATAATAGCTAGAAATGCTAGAGAATATATTGATACTATATTATGAGTAAGTGAAGCAAATAAAAATAAAAATGATGCATATGATGTATACTTGTGAGCAAAAAAAATAAGTACAAAAAATAAAGCTATAGATTCATTTAATACATTTAGTACTAGTTATGCTGAAACTTATAAGTTATATAGTGATAAAATAGTTTGAAAATCAGAAATAGATAAAGAAACTTTATTAACAGTTTTAAATAAAGCTTTGTCTACTCTAGAAAATCTGAGAATAAACTTACATGATTCAAAAGATATGCTAGATAATAGTATAGTTTCATACAATTTTGATAATAATAGTATATCTAGTATGCAAAATCAAATATCAAGTATGTTATGAGATTTGGAATTAGCTATTTTGAGTCCAAGTTGAGCTTGAATAAAATGAAGTATAGAAGCTATTGATTCATTTGATAAAAATTATGACTTAAAAATAAAACAATTAGAAGACAATGTAGCTATATCAAGCGAAGATTTGAATCTAGCAAAAACATGAAAAAGTATAAGCTCATCTGATATTTCAAAGAATCTAGAAAATCTGAAAACAGCTATAAATATAAAACAAGATAGTTTAGATATAGCAAAGATATGAGAAGAAGAAGCAAGTAAAAATATAGAACTAACAAAACTAGAAAAAATATCAAAATTAGCAGAAATAGATGCAAATCTATCACAAATCAAAGCAAAATTATCAGAAGTATGAAGCAAAAAAGCAGAAATACAAATGAATGCTAATTTAGCTATAAATAGTATAGAATCAGGAATAATAAAAGCAGCTTTTGATTGAATAGTAGTAGATAAATATTTCAGTAAATGAGAAGTAGTATGAGCAGGAATACCTATAATAAAAATATCATCAACTGACTGAAAATACATAAAGACATATATAGATAACTCAAATTATTGATTGACAATTTCAAACAAAGTAAATCTAAAAAATGAAAAAAACTGAAATACTTTTAGCTGAACAATTACAAAAATAGATAATATACTAGATATAAATACTATGAAAAATTATGTAGAAATACTAATAAATGATGAAAAAACAAATATTTGAGATAGACTAGCATTATTATTATGAAAAGAAAAAAAGGAAAAACAGATTGTAATACCTATAAATTCAGTAATAACTAAGTATAGTCAGCCATGAGTATATGTAATAGAAAACAAAAAAGCATTATTTAAAATGATAAAGATAATAGACAGTGATAGTAGTTTTGTAGCTATATCTTGACTAAAAATGTGAGATAAAATAATTACACAGTGAAAAGATAATATACTAGATTGAGAAGTTGTTGAATAAAAATCAGTCAATTTTTTGCATCATAAAAAAAAATATGTTAGTATGATAATACATTATTAATTTAAATCTCGTATTATGAACATAACAGTATTAACATCTAGTGTATTAGGACCTATATTATTATTACTTTGAATTGGTTTATTCATCAACAGTAAATACTATAAAAATATTCTAGAACATATAACAGATAGAAGTCATACACTTATATTTGTTTGAATAATTGGAATGATATTATGAAGCTATATGGTAGCAAATAACAACATTTTATTAGGTACTCCAGAATTAATTATTTCTATTATTGGTTGGTTAATTTTATTGAAATCATCATTAATATTAGCATTACCAGTAAGTTTTACAGAATGGACTAGATCAATTAAATATGATATAAATGCAATTAAATCAGTATGATTAGTATTTATTGTATTAGGATTATACTTATTGAACTTCGCTTATTATGGTGTAGCTCAAGGTATGTAAAAAAATTGGATAATAATCCAATTTTTTTTGTGATTAGAATTTAAATAATTATTGACTTATTATATTTTTCTACTATCATACAACTCCAAAAATCAAAATAAAAAATGGAGTAAAATATGTATTTTTTAAAATCGCTAGTTGTATTACTTATTACTCTATCATGCTCAATTGCTTATGCAAGTGATGCAGAAGACATAATCTGTGAAATGACAGCTAACAATCCAGAAGGGATTATTTCAGTAAAAGAAAAATTTAGTGGAATAAATCCTGAAATAGGGATAGTTAGAAAAGAAATAGTTTTTGTAATAAATGATGTAAAATACACTCTTTGGGACATAGATATCTATAATGGTGATGATTTACTGAGAGTATTTACAGTAGAAAATACTGGAAAAAATGATGTTTATGGCTCATTTGATATAAACACAAAAACAGGTGAGTTACTAGAACTATTCAGTAATAACTATGAAAAAAATTACAATCCACAGTTTGTAGGAACAGATAAATACAAACTGACTCTACAAGAAGCAAATGATATTGTAGCCTTGCATATTAATAATATTTATATGTTTCTAGGGCTAGAATAAAACGTAAAAAAAAGGGAAGTATACTTCCCTTTTTTTATATATATAATAATTCTTCTTCAGTAAAAACTGATTGAGAAAATCTGTTTGTAGCAAATAAAATACTATAAAAAACTATTGCTAATAAACTGAAATAAATATATGTATTTACAATTAATGATAAAAAAATATTTTCCATAAAATAAAATTAGTATTAAATTACATATATTATGATATCATAATAATAATTTAAATACAAGAAAATGACGATATATAGACAAAAAACAAACTCAAAAGTTATTTTGAATTAATTTTTTATTTTTTTAATCTTCCATGTGGAGTTCATTCAGCAAATCATGCTTGAGTTTGTACTCATATAACTGCTTTATTGTGAAATTCTTCAATATCTTCTGCTCATACATATGAAATAGATGATTCTAATCAAGTTCTAAATTTATCTACTATATCTCATAATGGTTTTACATTGTATATTCTTGATTTAGATATTCATTCTTTATATCTTTCTCTTTTTGCTTGTTCAAATTTAGTTAATTTATTTGTTCTTCCTGATACTGCTTTTCCAGATGCCATTCAATAATTCTCTTTATATAAATCTCATTCACTATCAGTTTTTATATCACCTGGAGATTCATATGTACCTGATAATATAGTTCATAGCATAGCGTGAGTAGCTCAAGCTGCTAATGATAAAGCCAAATCTCTAGGGTATCTGATTCATCAATCAGCTATAGCAAATCCCCCATTTTCTCTTGCAACAACTGCTGATTCATGTACAGCTGTAAATTGTGGTCTACCTACTCATGTCATCATTCTAGTAGTACACATAGCTCAAGGACCTATTCATACTTTTACTCAGTTTGCTCATGCATTTATCAAGTCTTTGGCTCATTTACCACTCATTATATTTCCTGCAACGATTATTATATCATTGTAAGTATCTCTGACTTCTTTTATTGCATCTACCATTTTCTTAGTATATCAGTGTGCAGTATCCAAAAATATTGTATTTACTCATGCATTTATTAGCTCATCTATATAGTTTTTATAGCCATTTACAGATAAAGCTACTGCTACATCTAGTTGTCAATTTTTATTCAAACTAGGACTATATATATCATTTCTTACTGCATCATTTTTTGTAAGTACTCATACTAATTCTCAATTATTATTTACTATAGGTAGACTAGATATACCATTGTCTTCCATAATATTATATGCTTCTTCATCACTAATAAATTCGTTTCCTGTTATTATTTTTCTTGATTTTGTTAAGTCTTTCAATTTAGTATACTCATCTTTATCTATCAAATCTTGTTCTTTAAATACTGATATTGGTTTATTTTCTGCATCTACCATTATAACTGTTTGCGATGATCTTTTATTGATTATTCAGATAGCATCCCTGATATTATTATTTTCATTTACTGTCAAAGGTGTATCTAGTCTCAAATCAGCACTATGAACATAATTTATTATATTCAACATTCTATCCAATTCCATATCTTGTGGTAATACTCAGATTCATCATAATCTAGCCAATTTTTCTGCCATTCTTTTACCTGTTACTGCATTCATATTTGAAGATATGATTGGTAATGTAGTTGATAATGGTGATTTTGGTTTGATATCTATTTGTGTTCTAGAATCAATACCTGATAGTTGTTGAAACAAAAAAACATCATCAAAAGTAAGCTCATCTAGATTACTCTGTTTATTGTAAAATCTCATAATTATTTTATAATATATAAATAGATTTGTATTATAAATAATAGAAGTATAGTGTCAATTGTTTTAAGAATTTTTTGTTAAAAAAATAAAATATAATCCAAAGAAAATAAATATTACATTGATTAAAAATACAAATACATTATAATAGTATCTTGAATTATAATTTATTTTTTGTTGATTTAGTAATATTTTTTAAAAATGAGACTATGAAAAAAATAATCGTAATAAGTTTTATTATTATCAATTCTATTATTTTAATTTGATGTAATACTCAAATAAAAGATAATAATATATCAGATATTGAACCTGTGCCAAGTTTGCCTAATATAAGTAATAAAGTAGATTTTAATATTAATGAAAATTATTATGACAATTTAACTTATAAAAATGTGATTAATTACATAGAATTGAATATAACTGAAATAATAAATGATTTTTCAGAAAAAAAACCAGCAAATTCTAAATGGTTTGCTGATTGATATGGTTTTACGTCTAATAGTGATGTTTATGTAGATTTCGAAGATGGACATTTTTTGTACAGAGCATTATTAAAATGTAACAATGAACAAAATATTATTTCATGCAATGCAATTGCTATATTTGAAAAAGATAAAGATTGGAAAGTAATTCAATGAGTAGATACGGTTAAAGATGATGCAATTATTTATAAATGGGCAAAAGATTATGAATGGAAGAGATAGAATAATATTCTAGCTCTTTTTATTTACTTAATTCTTTCACAAATTCAGCTACATTTACAAATACTTCTATATCTTTTACAGTATTAGTATCAAAAAATCATATTTCAACACATTCATCACTAGATATGAAATCCAAATCCTTTACTTTTACTTCATAAAACACATTAGCAAGCCAAGGTCTAGATTTGCTTTCTATTTTATGTGCTGTTATGAAATACTTTGGTTCCTCTGAGATCCAAGTAACTTCTAGTCACATCTCTTCTAGTACTTCCCTCTTTACACAATCTCTAGGATTTTCTCAATGGTCTAGTCATCCACCTGGTAAATCCCACACTCAACTGCTCTCTTTACACAATAAAAACTCTCATTTATCGTTATAAATCAATGCTTTTACACTGATTCTGTACCATGCTTGTTTGATTTCCATAAATAGTGTTTTAGGATGTAATGTGTTTGGAGTATAACTATATATATTTATTTGCAAAAATAAAAATTATGATTTCTTTAATTTTTTCACATCATTTTTTATTTTTCTTTCGATTCTCTTTAAGTCTACTTCCGCAGGTAGCTCCTCTGGTTTTATTCAACTATCTTCTAGATACTTTCTAACTCATGAATTATTTTTTAAATGCTCTCATGTGATTTGATTTTCTCAATAAAGTCATTTATGTTTCATATTATGATTTGTAACTTCTGTAGCTAAATCCTTTGCTTTTAATGTAACCGTAGGTAATACATCTGCCAGAGGTCATGATTTAACTCATAATCTATCTTTCATTTCCTGAGTAGTTTTTCATCAGAATAAAACAGTATCTCATTTACTCCTAATTCTTCAAATTCATAATCAATCAACTCATCTCTCAAAAGCTAAGTCTTGAAATTCTTTCTCAGTTAATGTAAGTTTTTTCCTTGCTCTTAATCTATCTAAATCTAGTAATTTTTGTTCAATTATTTCTTGTTTTCTAGTTTGTACTGCAAAATAAGCCTGAGCAAAAGCTATTTCTTGTTTTTTTGGATCACCATTTTGAGCAATAAGATAAAATGCATACCTAGAAAGATTATAATCTGTTACATATTGAATAGCTCATTGTCATCATACTAACGGTTTGTTAACTTCAACAAACTGTTCATCTGATTTATTTCAAGCCTCTTCACAAGAAATAATTGCCTTTTTAACTGCTCAGCTAAAATTTCTCCATTCCACATATCATAAAAGTTTTTGTAAATCTCTAGCACTCCAAAATTCGTAACCATTATCTACTTGTTTTATTTCTTCAAATGCAGAAATAAGAGATGTAATACTATATTCCATATTTAGATTATTAATTATATATACATATTATATACAATAATATTTATAATGCAAGAAAAAATATAAAATACATCTCTTCTAGTATTTACCTCTTAACACAATCTCTAGGATTTTCTCAATAGTATTGACAATACATGATTTTCTTTTAATATAATTGATGATTTTGAACAAATTTATAAAATAGGAGGAATATGTACAAAGTCTTTATAGTATCTATTTTTATCTTAGTTATTAGTGGTTGTGCTGAAAATCACATAAGTAATGATTTCATATACATAAAAAAATCTGGTGATAAACCCGAATGTACACACCTAGGAAAAAAAACTGATTGTAAAAAAACTGCAGAAACTCTTAAAAGAATGAATTAAAAAAATTTCATTAAGAATTTCTAATTTTTAAAAAGACTAAGTAATACTTAGTCTTTTTGCTTATTAAATATAATGTATTTTTTGCATTTTGTTGTAAAATGGTAGAAGATTGTAGAGAATATTAGATACGAGATTATGGGTAGCAATGGGTTATTAAAAAATCTATAATTTTCTTTCTGTATTCATATAATCACAAAAAATTTTATATCAACTATCCGTTAATTTAAAATCATTATCTCTAAAACAATTTAAATTTGATTGCCATATTTTTCATTCTCATCTTGAGAACTCATCTCAATCAGAAGGAAAATTATAAAGTGAAAATTTTCATTCATTAAAACTTCACCAACTATATGTTCAATACTCTTTTTTAAACCTATAATTTTCATATAAAAATTTTTCTAAAGTTTTATAAATTTCTAAATTAAAATGAAATGTAAAAATCCAAGAAGTAATAAATAAAATATACTTATATAAATATTCTCTATTATGTCAGTATAAGTCATTTGTATCATTATAATTACTAAAGTTTTCTAATATATTTATAATTGAAGGTAATAATATTTTTAGAAATTCATTATCCTTTCTTGATCATATTATAAAAATAACTATTGTTGAGTATATATTATTACCAGTATCATTATCAAAATCTCAAATTCATTCTAATTTTAGCTTAAAGAAATTTGAAAAATTAGTTTCTAAAGTATTTAAAAGTATTTTTCTAAGATTATCATCAGTTTCATAAATAAATAAGATATACATAGTATAAATTATATTATAGAAAAAACCACTATAATCCTGATATTCGTAATATTCTTTAATATTTAATCTAATGGTAAAATTAAATAAATCTAGTAATCTTGATAATTCTTGGTATAAAAATTTCTTTTTACTAACTTTATTTGTAATTCAAATTTCATATACTATTTGTTTAAAATAATCATAAATTGGTCTATATCTTGACTCATCATGTCTATCAAATATATTATATAAATCATCATAAAAAAACATTGATAGTCTATGAGAATAATCAATTTGTGCAGCTTGAACATAGAAATTTTTTAATAGTACTTTTAAATTCTTATAAATTTTTTCTATTTCATAGTTTTGTAAACTAATATAATCATTCTTATCATATATAATAAATTGAACAATTTTATAATATACATTTATAATATGTCCTATAACATGTTTTGTTACTGTTCTTCACCAAAAATATTCTAAAGTAGATATTAATAATCAAATTTCAAATAATATATTAATAGTAGACAAAGCAGGTTTATACTTATTTTGTTCAATATAACTATATCATATAGATTTTAAATTAATAATTATAAGTGTAGTAGCTGATGAATTCTTTTTACTCCAAGATAGAATAAAAAAATCTTTTAACATTCTCTCAAATATACCAGTTTCAGTATGTTGTGAAAGATTTTTAATACGAACTTTACTAGCTTTCAATATAATATTAGAAAGAAATTTTACAATCAATTCTAATAATTCAGGCTGATAATCTTTTTCTAAAGCTAATTTAAATAATGCTTCTATCTCTTGCTGTAGAAATAAGGAAAATTTATCTGATCAATTATATTGATCTCAATAATTTAAATATGCATCAAATATTTGATCTATTGCATCTAAACAATATTTAAATGTTACAGAATTTTTATTTTCTATATTACTTAATCATATTCTAAATAATATTTTAGTATCATCTATTAGTATTTGCTCTGTATTTCATTTATAGTATCATAATGATGGATATAAAGGTTTTCAAAAAAGAAAATCTCCAGTTTTAAACAAAAAAGTAGTATATAAAGATATCATTTTACTTCTCTTTTCTCTAGCATTTAAACTAATAATTCTATCTTTTTGTTTTAAAAAATTTTTTGTAGAATTTGATTTTAGTAATTTAATAAGATAAGAAGAAAATATATCCATAACTCATTTAGATGTACTTGCATAAAAGAAATTTTTTGATAATAGTATGAATACTATTGTAAGTATAAAAAAGTGTACAAAATAATAACTATTATAATTTATAATGCTATTACTATAAGATACAACTTCCTTTGAAATTAATATAATTAAAAATGTTGATAATATGAATAGTAATATATATATAAATATATAAGATAATCCTAAATACTTAAATATTCTATAAGATGTTACATCATTATATTTATCTAATGTCCTTTGTTGGGTTGTTAGTCATAATCACAATAAAACTCAAAAAATTCATATATAAACTGATAAAAAACTTATAGCAAAATTTTTTGTGTCATTTGTAATTTCTAAAATATTTATTTCTCTATAATAACATAATATAAAAAATAATATTATAGATAATATTCAAATAATTGACCAAGTTTTTACTAATATAAATAAACTATAGATAAATGATAAAATGATTTTTAAAATTTTTTCTAATTTATTTACAAATATTGTGATAATTGAATTTTGCATATTAGGATAATAATCTATTATTTCTAATATTAGTGCATATAAAAAGAATAATAACCAATAAATATAATTACCAATATAAAAAAAATATGATAATATAAGTAAATAAGGTATATACAAATAAATTAATTTTTTTAAATTACATAATATAGATGGAAATAATGAGTTATATTTTATCATTTTTAGCTTCTGTTATCATTTTAAATAATGTAATTATAAAAAAGGAAATAATTCCTACAATTAACCATATATCTAAAATTGTTGTAAAAAAATAATTTAATTTAAAGTTTAAATTTCATATTATAGGTAACATTGAAATATCAATATTAGTTTTATTTAAAATATATAAAAATAACCTAAAAATAGACCATACTAAAAAAAGTATTATAAGTCTTGGTAAAAAATGTTGTCTTAATATTTTTAATCAATTTAAAATAATAACTTTAATTTCTGATAATAATGTTACTATCTTTAGTAAAATAGAATTTGTAAAGTAATCTATTTTACAGGAAATATAAGTTCTTATATTAGTATAATTTATATTTAATTTTTGTTTCTTATATAACTTATCAATGTTATTTTTCCTATTTATCTCTTTATTTATACTTTTCTTTTTAGATTTATTTTTAGTTTTTCTTCTTCACATAATAGTTATGTTATATAAATTTAAATATCTATATTATAGCTATAACATAATAAAACTCAAGTAATAATATTTTATCATAAAGCCAATAACTTAATATAAAATATTTAGCATAATTAAACTATACTAATTTTACCTTAATTTTTTATCATGTTATGGCAGCCACACTAGGAGTCGCCGCAAGTCGGGCATCCGAAAGATAAACTTAAAAATCTATTATTATTTTGCTCCTATTCGATTCCAATAAAATGCTATTTAAAAATAAAAAAAATACCCGAAAAGGGTATTTATTAGTTTTAATGGCAGCCCCACTAGGAGTCGAACCTAGCTCGCGGGATTTGGAATCCCGAATTCTAACCGATGAAATATGGAGCTATATCCACTTGAGTCTCCGGCCTAAGCTAGAGAATTCAAGTATGGATTATTGAAATAAGTATAACGAAAAGTGAATATTTTACAAGGCTTTATATCATAATTGTTCACTATTTCATTTACTTTTATATACTGTATCTAGTAAATGCAACTAATACATCGTGTCCGATGAAATCTTTTACTTTTACATTTGGATCCATTACGAAATCTTGTTCTAATAAAGATATTTCAGATTTGAATTTCCCCATTTTACCTTCGATGATTTTTAATAAAACATCATCTGGTTTATTACCCATTTTTGGGTCATTTTTCATTATTTCTAATTGAATTCTTTGCTCATTTGCAACTATTTCATCAGAAATTTCTGCTGGTGATAAGTATTCAGGTTTAGCAGCAGTGATATGCATAGCTACTTGTTTTAATTTTTCTTCACTAGTTTCACTAGATTTAGAAATAACAGTAGCTGCTAATTTACCATTTGAGTGAACATATGCTCCGATTTTTGATCCTGATAATATGTTGTATTCTCTTATTTGTAAATTTTCACCTAATTCTAAAGAAAAATTATTATTAATCATTTCTTGTGCAGCTTCTTTTGAATCAACTCCATTAGCTTTTAAGAAGTTTAATACTTCTGCTAACATAGCTTTGAATCTATCTGAATTAGCTAAGAAATCAGTTTCACATGAAACAGAAACAACATATGCTTTATCTCATTCTACTTCTATTTTTATTCATCCTTCTGTAGTTTCTCTATCAGCTTTTTTTGCAGCTTTAGCTAAACCTTTTTTTCTTAATTCTTCAATTGCTTTATCCATATCTCCATCAGTTTCTTCAAGAGCTTTTTTACATTCCATCATACCGATACCTGTAATTTCTCTTAATTCTTTTACTTGTGCAGCTGTAATTGCCATAATTATTTTGTTTTATAAAATAAATCTTTTATCCTCTATTTTAATCTTGAATTGTCTACTTTTTGTAGCCCCTTTCTCTTTTATTAAAGGGAAAGGATTCAGGATAGGGATAGTTATTTTTCCTTAAAAATCTAACACATCATCATTCTTTTTATTATCTTCTTGTTTTGTACTATTATCTTCTGCAAATTCATCTTTATTATCACTTTTCACATTTTTTACTACATTTGAAATTCCATTTGCTATCTTATTTACTACTATATTATCTGTTTTTATCACTGATTCATTTGTATTTCCATTTTCATCGAATTCTTCTCTTTGTGTTGTATTTTGACTATTATTAGTAGTCATGTTATTTGAATTAGCTGTATTTTGAGCTCAATTTTTATTTTCTGGATACATATTATCTATCGCTTCTATATTGAAATTTTCTCAGTTATATGCTTTCAGTCAAAAATATATAGCTAGACCAATATATGCAATAAGTAACAATCATCCTATAGGTAAATATAATCACCAAAAAATCATTCTAACAATTATATATCAGATGAATAAAAAAGAACCATATTTGATATGTTTCATCAAATATTCTGATTTTTTTTGTTCTATAAAATACAAAATTGCTCAACCTAATGGGAAATAGCATAATCAAGCCTTTAATCTATCAGTATTAGAAACATTATTATTTTCCATAGTCTTAAAAATGAGAAGATAATTTTATCATTCCCTACTTTTACATAGGAAATGATTTATTCTAACTATTTTTCTTCAGTTTTCACAGCTTTTTTTACTTCTACTTTTTTAGCAGGAGCTTTTTTCTCACCACTTACTTTAGTAGAATCAATTTTTGCAACTTTTGCATTTCCTGCAGCAGCATTAACTTTTACTCAAGCTAATTCAGCTTGAATAGCATTAGCAATATATTCAGTAGATTTAACTGAATTAGTATTAGCAGGAATACAATTATCTACTAATGTATCATTACCATTTGTATTTAATATTGCATATGATCTAATTTTTAAAGAATTTGCTTCTTTAATAGCTTGTTCTTCATATACTCCATCAACTACGAAAATAACATCTGGAGTTTTTTTCATTTCTTTTAATCATTTGAATGCTTTATCTAATTTTTCTAATTCTAATAATTTTCAAGCTATTTCTTTTTTAGTTAATCATTCAAACCCTCCTGTTTCAGAATCTTTTAATAATTTTACATATGTAGCGATTCTTCTTTTAATTGTTTTGAAGTTTGTTAATAAACCAGGTACCCATTTTTCTGCAACATAGTAGTGTCCAGTTGCTTCAGCTAAGCTGATAAATGCATCTCTAGATTGTAATTTTGTAGCTACGAAAAGAATTTTTTTACCTTCAGCATGTAATGCTTTTAATTCTGATTTAACTTCTTCTAATTTATTAGCAGTTTTAGTTAAGTCAATTACATGAATACCATTAACTGAACCATAAATATAACTTTTCATTTTTGGGTTCCAGTAGTTAGTTTTGTTACCAATATGTAACAAACTTTCAAACATTGAATTTAATACACTTTTATCCATCTTTAATTTTATTATTAAATAAGCAAGTCTAAATATAGACTTTAATAATTATATTTGTTCTTAATTATTATTAAGACTCCCAAAAATAATTAGTTTTTTCCTATTTTGTCCCCCGCCTTGATAAGGAGGGGGTAGGGGGTGGTTATTTTGTTTCTTCTATTTTTTCTTCTTTTTTAGGAGCAGCTTTTTTTGGTTTTTTAGTTTCTGCTACTTCTGCATCTATTTTTTCTTCTTCTCCTGAATCTTGAGCTTTAGCTTTTTTAGCTGGAGCTTTTGGAGCTTCTTGTAATGCTTTTAATGATAAACCAATTCTTTTTTTAGTAGGTTCAAAATTAATAATTTTAGCAGTTACTTCTTCACCAACTTTTACGTGTTCTCTAATATCTTTAACTACACCATGTGAAATTTCAGATAAATGGATTAAACCTTGAATATCTCATTCTAAGTTCATAAATGCACCAAATTTAGAAATTCTAGAAATTGGAGCAACGATTGAATCACCAAGTTTGTATTTTTTTGCAAGTACATCCCAAGGATTTTCTTTAAGTCTTTTAATAGATAATGAAATTTTTTCACTATCAAGTCCTATAACTTTTACTTTAACTTTCATTCAAACTTTAGCAAATTTTGAAGGATCTGTAACATGTCCCCAATCGATTTCAGAAACGTGAACTAATCATTCTAAACCTTCAAAAGTAACGAATAAACCATATGATAATATACCAGAAACTACTCATTCTACAATATCACCTTCTTTTAGAGTAGTTAATGCTTTTGATCTATCTTCTTCAATAGCAGCTTTTTCAGAGAAAATGATTTTTTTACCACCTTCATCTACATTGATAACTCTTACTTTGAATGGAACACCAACTAAACTATTTAAGTGTTCTAATATTTTTTCTGGATCAGCACCTTCAACTCTAGGGTAATGAATAGGTGTTAATTGAGATACAGGTATAAATCATTTTAAACCATCAATATCAACAAGTAAACCTCATTTATTTGCTTCAGTAGGTCTAACAGTAATAATTTCAGAAGATTCATTGAATTTAGATAAATTCGTAAGATTTTTGATTTGATTAGCTCTTTTTAATGAAAGAATTAATAAACCTCTATCAACAGAATCTCCTAAAACCATAATATCAATATTTTGACCAGCTTGTAATTCACTTAAATCAATAGTATTACCTACTTCTTTAGAAACTACTAAACCAGTAAATTGATTGTTAACATTTACTAATATATTCTTTTTTTCTATTTTAATAATAGAACCAGATATAACTTCTCCTTGTTTTGGATATTTAATCTCAGGAGAATTTTTGAATAACTCTTCAAACAGAGCTAAATCTTTATTTGTCATTATGACATAAAATTAAAAAATAAAATACAACTACCATTTCTGATAGTTTGGTTTTCGATTATATAACAATAAATATTAAAATAATACTATTTTAATATTTTAAATTCATTTTATAAGGCTTTTTGAATTTTATCATTAAAAATCTCTCTAGTAAAAAGCTAATATAGGACCTAAACTTTCTACTTTAAAACTTTTAATAAAAATTTATATGGGGTGCCCGAAGGGGTTCGAACCCTCGACCTCCAGAGTCACAACCTGGCATTCTAACCAACTGAACTACGGGCACCATATATTGCTTTTTTTGTGAAAGCAAAAGGATTATATGAAAAATATGACAATTGTCAAAAAAAAATCAGATTTTTACAATCTGATTTTTTATATTAATTCAATGAATAATTTTCTAGATAAATATTTATATTACTTTACCCATGCTGTTCTCTTAAATCATGTAGAATTAGATGATCTATTTTTACAAGTTAAATATTCTGAAAATGTATCTGTTGTACTACAATTTATACTAGCAAATCATGCTCAAAATGCATACAAACCATCATTTCAGAAATTATTCCGACAATCAGCTATATGATAATGTCTTCAGTTTGACCAAGATGAACCATTTGATGAACAAGATGGTATCATATTGTTTCATGTACCTGGACTCACTCATGTATCTAGTGAACTATTCCAAGAATAACTACCATATTTTACATAAAAAGTAACCGAAGTAGATGATATTATTCTAGTTCAAATAGTAAATGGTATAGCTCTCCATGCAGCATCTGATATCTTATAAGAATTAGATTGATTTAATGATGTAAAACTTCAAATAGCTCATACTGCTCAGTCTACACTAGTACCACCTCATCTTTCCATAGATACTAATGTCCATCATCCACCATTTGTAGTCATATCACAATACGCACTAAATGACGCTATTCAACCTGCACCATCTGGGTCTATAGTATATATTCAATCTGTAGTATTTCATGCATCATATAATGCTTTACACGATGTCAATGCATTTGTAGTACAACTTCATGATATATTAGTTGTATTACTAGTTAGACTAGCTGGTCAATCAGTAGATGTACTACATGTATATCCTCACCTAGTTGCAGAGATATTATTACAAGTACTTCAATAATTTCTAGTAGTAGTGAAATTACCACTTCAATCTGCTGTAACATTACTACCACATACACTTACTGTTGCTCATGCTCAGTTTGCTCAAAATGCTCAACTTACTGTATATGAATTAATACTACAACTTCATGCTATATTTGTCGTATTACTTGTTAATGTTGCTGGTCAATTCGTAGATGTACTACAAGTATATCCAGTTCTAGTTGCTGAGATATTATTACATGTACTTCAATAGTTTCTAGTAGTAGTGAAATTTCAGCTTCAATCTGCTGTAACATTACTACCACATACACTTACTGTTGCTCATGCTCCATTTGCTCAAAATGCTCAACTTACTGTATATGTATTTATATTACATGCATTTCCACTTTGTGTATATCATGAATCACAACTTGTTACTGTACATGTTCACCATGTACTTCAGTTCCATGTTTCAGTCGCTGTTGCATTTGAGATTATACAACTTCTTGTATTAATTACACAACTTGTTCATGCATTTTCTGTATGATATCATGTATCACATGTATATATACAATTAGTTGTACTTCCACTTGTATTATATGTCGGACTTTCACTTGGTGTCCATATTGTTCCATTCCATGTTTGGCTTATACTACTTGCTGTATTCCATATTGCGTTTGTTGGTTTTCCTGTACATGTTGTTGTTTGTGTATCTGCTGTACAGCTACTTCCATTCCATGTATAATGTGTATCACAGTCAAATGTACATACTCATGCACTTGCACTTCTTGTCCATGTTTGGCTAACTGTTTGGCTTGTTGCTGTTGAATGTGCATTACTCGGTACTGTACTTCCACATACATCTTGCACACATGTTCATGTTTGTTCTACATATCAGCTTGTACA